>NZ_JBAWDE010000387.1:0-46547 GCF_049590575.1 Pseudomonas sp. | reverse complement strand
GCTTCGGTGCGGGCTTGGGCTCAGGCTTTGGCACCGGCTTCGGTTTGGGTTTCGGAATCGGTTTGGGCGGCGCCGGTTTGGCGGCCAACTCATCCACCACCGGGGGCGGCGGCTCGACCACAGGAGGTGGCGGCGGTGGCGGCACAGGCGGCGGCGGTTCGACCACGGGCGGTGCCGGCTGGGAAAATTCGATGGTCATCGGCGGGATTTCCGGCGGCACAATCGGCAGCACCAGGGTGGGCTTCTGGCTGACCCAATAAATCACCGCACCGTGCAGGGCCAACACCAGCAACCCGAGCAGAATCCCTTCGCGCCGGCTGGAGAAGCGCTTCGGGGTTTTCTGCGTCCGCAACTGCCCCAACGGCGCGCGGTGCGGCCGGCCAAGGTCGACCAACTCACCACTCGGTGCCTGGCGCCATTGCGCCTCGTGTGCACTGGCGGCGGTCTGGACATTGCCCATTGATTCACTCCCTACGGTTTTGAAACAAAAAACCGACAGGCCTGCCTGGGAGGCCGTCGAGGGCTGAATCATCGGGGCCAGACGCTTATCTCTTAAAGTAATCTTTAAAGTTATGGATAGATCCGAAATGAATAAACGAAACATCCACAAACGCCAAAGCCTTGTTCTGTGCGGGCTGGCGACGAACAGCGTTTTTTCGATGCTTTCAAGGCATAAGAAATATTCATAAAAGGCATGGGATTTGTCAGCGGATGTGGATTCTTCGCACGCCCGTTTGGAACCCAACTCGCTCGCTCACCACCAAGGGTCCAACGCGCCGAGCTGGTTACACGCCGGCACATATTCGATAACACTCCTGACGATTCCTGATAAATGGGAGACGCTCAGCCTTGGAGAGCCCATGAATATCAACTCTAATTCCTCACAGATGCCGTCAAGTTATCAGTCGCTCGATTACCCGGCCGAGGCACAGCGTTTCGCCCCCCTCACACCGCCTCATTCCAATAAACCTCGCGCGCAAAATTTTGCCGAAAGTGCGGGAACGGCCCAGGACGGCGGGTTTGCGCTCATTACTCAGGCCCTGCAGGGCTTGACAAGTGCGCTCGCTTCGCTCAAGGCCATGATCATGAAGACTTCCAACGCCCGGGATCAGAGAAAGCCGGAGCCACACGCGCAAGCGTTTGTCGCCCAATCGGACACGAACCGAAAAACGGGTGAAAAAACCCAAACGCAAGAAAACGGCTATGAGCCCGTAGCCCATGGGCCCTATTCCACCGCACAGCTTCTGGATGGATTCTGGCAAAAGGGAGGCACGATGAATTGCGTCACCATTGCCGGAATAAAGGCCGCCATGCAGAGGTTCGGCGGCCCCAAAGAGATTTACTCGTCGGTAGAAAAAACGCCAGACGGGTATAACGTAAAAATGAGAGACAACCCCTACAAAACCTACCACGTGACCAATGCAGAACTTGCCTACGCCACCCGTCAATCGGGGTTCAGAGGCAACAACAAGCAGATACTCGATGATGCCAACTTCCTTTATGCCGTGAGTGCCAAGCGAGCGCAGTTCGAGAACAACGATGGCTATGCGCACCGCGGTTTCACGGCGGCCGTGGACAGCCTGAATACCTGGGAATACACCGGAGAAGGCCTTGGCCGACTGGGCTTGAATAACTATGTGCAGGAAACCGATGCATGGGATTTGATCAACGGCGCCGCTGGGATCATGGCCAGCAACGACCACGTCGTAGCAGTGCTCAATGGCGCTACAGACAATTACGGCAACCGGGGCTACAGGCCGGACTCGCGGGCAAGCGCCCTGAAGTTGCGCTAAGCACCGTGTGTTGCGGGTTATCAGGGTAAGATTTTATTTCAGAATAGCTCGTCAGTTGGCCATACTTCGCGCTCGATTGAGCCCAGGAAGGCCACCATGACCGCGCTGCACTACCGACTGAAAACCCTGTATGACGCTGAATAAATCCCTCGCCGGCTGGGGCCTGCTGGTGGTGCTGGGCTTGAACCTGCGGCCGATCCTCAGTTCCATCAGCCCGCTGCTCGGCGAAATCCGCCAGGCCACCGGCCTGAGTTTCCAGAGCAGCGCCCTGCTCACCAGCTTGCCGGTGGTATGCATGGGCCTGGTGGCCTTGGTCGGCGTGCGTGTGGAAGCACGCCTCGGCGAGCGGCGTGGCATCGCTCTGGGCCTGATGATGATTCTGCTGGCCTGCCTGGCGCGTTGGCTGATGGGCCAGGCGTCGGCGCTGCTGGTCACGGCCCTGCTCGGCGGCGCCGGGGTGGCGCTGATCCAGGCGTTGGTGCCGGCGATGATCAAGCGCGAGTTTCACCACCGCGTGCCGGTGGCGATGGGCGTGTATTCGGCCTCGCTGATGGCCGGTGGCGGGCTGGCGGCGCTGCTCAGCCCGGTGGTGGCTACGCACTTCCAGCAATGGCAGGCCGGGCTCGGCGTATGGCTGTTGCCGGCACTGGGCGCATTGCTGCTGTGGGCCTGGCTGCCGCTGGGCGCCGCCAGAAACCCTCAAGTGGCGCCGGCGTTCCAAGGCCTGCGTAATCGCCGCGCCTGGCTGCTAGCGCTGTATTTCGGCCTGGTGAACTGCGGCTATATGAGCATGGTGGCGTGGCTGCCGGCCTACTACCAGCAACTGGGCTGGGGCGTGCTGGCCAGCGGTTCGTTGCTGGCGTTCATGACCATCTTCCAGGTGATCGCCGCGCTGTTGATGCCAGTGCTGGCGCAACGCGGCATCGACCGCCGGCCCCTGCTCGGTATCAGCCTGCTGGCGCAGACCGTGGGTTACCTTGGCCTGATCTTCGCGCCGCTGGAATACCCGCATGTGTGGGTGGCCCTGTGCGGCTTCGGCCTGGGCGCGTGTTTCGCCCTGAGCCTGCTGCTGACCCTCGACCACCATCGCGACCCGCGCCAGGCCGGGCAACTGGCGGCCTTCGTGCAAGGCGTGGGCTTTTTGATCAACGCTCTGTCGCCATGGCTGACCGGCTGGCTGCGTGAGCTGACCGGCAATTTTGTCAGTGCCTGGGTGGTGCTGACGGTGACGGTGGTGGCGATGCTGGTGGTGACCCGCGTGTTCAGCCCAGCGACCTACCGCCCCGTGCCCGCTCTATAGATATGCGTTTAAGGTCTAGATAAAACAACAAAGCTTCATTGACGGAATAAGCAGCCCCCTTAAAATCCCGGTTCCCCTACAGGATGCCGGGCACCCCATGGACCTTCGCCAACTGCGCTACTTCATTGCGCTGAACGAGCACCGCAGTTTCGTGCGCGCTGCTGACGCCATGGGCATCACCCAGCCGGCGTTCAGTCGCAGCATCCAGGGCCTGGAGCAGGAATTCGGCTGTGTGCTGGTGGACCGCGCCAACAAAGACCTGCGCCCGACTCCCGAAGGCCAGGTGGTGCTGCAACACGCCTTAAGCCTGGTGCAAGGCGCGGCGCTGCTCAGCCACGAAGTCACGCGCATGACCAAGCTCGACGCCGGCGAGGTGCGCTTTGGCAGCGACGCGGTGGCGGCGGTAAACCTGGTGCCCCAGACCATGGCGCGGTTCATCACGGCCTACCCCAAGGTGCGCACCGCGTTGCAGGTGGATAACTGGGAAAAGCTCGGGCGCAGCCTGAGCCGCGAAGAAATCGAATTTTTTATCGCCGATGTGCGCCACTTCGAAGCCGACCCGAACTTCCAGACCCAGGCCCTGACGCCGCGCCGCAGTGTGTTTTTCTGCCGCGACGGGCACCCGCTGCTGGCCAAGGACAGCCTGTCCACCAACGACCTGTTCGGCTACCCGCTGGCCACGCCACTGATCGCGCCCGGCATTCGCAAATTGCTGGCCAACCTCAGTGGGCGCATCGATTTTGCGCCCGCTATCGAGCTGGAACAGTTCGCTGCGCTGGCGACCATCGTGCGCCAGTCGGATGCGATCGGCCTGGGCGCCGAAGAAGCCTTCGTCGATGCCTTCGCCCGTGGCGAGTTGCAGGTATTGCACTGGCGCAACCTGCCTCACGCCCTGGAGAGCCTGAACAACCGCTGCGGCGTGATCAGCCGCGCTGGGGTGCGCTTGTCGCCTGCGGCGAAGGCACTGATCGAGACGCTGTCGGCGCTGGAAAGCCAAGCCGATTGGCCCGCGCAAATGTCCCGAAATCATTGAAGCGTACGCCCATCTCGGCCATGACCTTGTGCGCCACGTTGGCCGTCATCTGGCGGATGTAGAACGGTTCCTTCACCACAAAGTGATGGATGCCATGGGTGCTGCCGAAGTTGAAGCAGAACGCCTGCAACGGCCACATCCACCATGGGTTCAACACCTGGGTTTGCTGGATCACATTGCCCAGTTCCACGTCGCCGTAGTAGTGCATGTTGGAGCTGACAAAGTGCAGACAAAAGGTGCGCAGCACGTTGGGGCCGATGATCACCACGGCGGCGATGTCGATCACGTGCATCATCTGCAAGGTGCCGGCGGACCAGTCAATCGGCGCGCCCATCAGGCTGGCGATGCCGTTGGCCGCATGGAAGCCGAGGAAGAGGTACCAGGCGCCCCAATGCAGCAGCGCCAGCGGTGCGTACACCAGCAGCGAGCGCTTGAGAATCTTCAGTTTGTGACCCCATGTCTTGGCGCGCAGCATGCGAATAAACGCCGACATCACGTTGTCGCCGACCATCAATAACCGCGCGAAACCCCACGGCTCGCCGTTGGTGATGGCGCGCTCTTCCATATCGGTCTCGGTGCCCGACACCTTGTGATGGTTGAGGTGCAGATGGCGGCGAATCCACGGGTTGATCGTACTCGGGCGCGCCAGCCACACCAGGCCCATCATCAGGTTGTGGGGCAGGCGCTGCTTGCGAAAGTACATGCTGTGGATCAGGTCGTGTTCCAGCTCGTGGGTCAGCGAGGCGAAAAACGCATTGAGCAGCAGGCACGCCCACCAGGCCATATGGCCAGTGATATACAACGCCGCCGAGCCGAGCATGCCGAGCAGGGCAAAGGCCAGGATGCCCGCGCCCAGCGCGTCCTGGTGCAGCAGCCAGGGGTGCTGCCGGCGCAACCGGAGGCCTTCGGCCAGCACCACCTCACGGATATGCGCCGAGCGTTGTTGCGCGTTCATCTGTTGGGGACTTGCAGAAGTACCGTGCATGCTTCCATCCTCTGGTTATCGATGCTGACATCCTGCACCAGGCCGTTGCGCAGGACGCTAGCCCCACACGCCAACCTGTTGACTGCAAGCGCCAATCGTCATGACCGAACCCACTTCGCTCGCCAGCTGGACCCGCGCCCTGCGCAAACAGCTCGATGCCCTGGGTCTCGACAGCGCCGCGCTGTGCGCGCAGGCCGGGCTCGACCCGCAGCAGATGGACGACCCGAATGCGCGCTACCCGCTGTCGGCGACCACGCGCCTGTGGGAACTGGCGGTGCAGGCCAGCGGCGACCCGGCGATTGGCTTGCGGGTGTCGCGGTTTGTCAGCCCCACCACCTTTCATGCGTTGGGTTACGCGTTGGTGGCCAGCGGCAGCCTGCGCGAGGTGTTCGAACGCATCGTGCGTTATCACCAAGTGGTCAGCGACGCCCTGGCCCTGGAGCTGGGCCGAGAAGGCGAGCGCTACTGCTTTCGCCTGCTGCAACCACCCGGCAGCCCGGCGCCGGCGCTGGAGGCCATCGATGCCTTCGCCGCGATCTATGTGCGCACCTGCCGCAACCGCTTGGGCCGCGACTACGCGCCGCTGGCGGTGTACCTGCGCAGGCCACAGCCGGACGACCCCAAGCCGTGGCACACGGTGTTTCGCGCGCCGGTGTTTTTTGGTGCCGAGGAAGATCGCCTGGAGTTTGCCGCCCAGGACTTCGACAGCCACCTGGACGACGCCAACCCGGAGCTGGCCGAGCATAATGAAACCGTGCTCAAACGCACCCTCGCCCAGCTGCAACCGCTGACCTGGGAACGCAAGGTGCGCGCCGCCATCGAGGCGCAATTGCCCGAAGGTGAGCCGAGCGCCGAACGGATCGCCCAGGCCCTGCACCTGAGCTTGCGCAGCTTGCAGCGGCACCTGGCGGATGAGGGCTGTCGGTTTGATGCGTTGCTCAATGAGTGCCGGGAGAACCTGGCGTTGTTGCACCTGCGCGATCCGCAGTGCTCATTGGCGCAGATCAGTCATCTGTTGGGGTTTGCCGATACCAGCAGTTTCAACCGCGCGTTCAAGCGCTGGACGGGGATGACGCCGGGGCAGTTTCGCGATGGGTTGCGATAGGCAGGGTCGCACCGGGGGCAAGCCCCCTCCCACAAGGGAATACATTCCAAGTGTGGAAGGGGGCTTGCCCCGATAGCGACAGGCCAGGCACCACAGACTCCAGATCAGTCAGCGCCCCCGATCCCGCCGCAATAACTTCCTCACCCGCGCCACCAGTGCCTTGGCCTCAAACGGCTTGAGCAAATAGTCATCCTCATGCAGTTCCAGCCCGCGCAGCCGGTCTTCAATCCCGCCCGGCGTAGTCAAAAACAGCAGCGGCGTCCCCCCCTTCAACCGAACCGCCTGCTGCAACTTCCAGGCGTTCAGGCCGGGCAGCATCACATCCAGGATGACCAGTTCGTAGTCGCTGCTTTCGACAAAATGCTGCGCGGCCATGCCGTTGGCCGCGACTTCCACGGTGTAGCCGGCCTCGTTCAGACCCTGGGCCATCCGCTGGGCACCTTCGGCTTCATGTTCCACTAACAGCACGCGCATAACACACCTCGATTGATCGTATGCACAGGCTAAGCGGGTTGGCGCCGGTTTGCTCACTTATAAAACCGATATTTGGCATAAACGGCGCTCGGTCGGGGCTTGCATGACGCGCTATTCTGAAACTTCGACCCACCACAGGAGGAACAACAATGAAAAGCCTCGTCGACCACCTCAGCCAATACGCCGCCTACCACCGCGACCCGCGCAATATCGCCAGCCACTTTATCGGCATCCCCTTGATCGTCGTTGCGGTGGCCGTGCTGCTGTCTCGCCCCGAATGGCCGGTGGGCGGGCTCTGGCTTTCGCCGGCGGTGGTGGTCGCGCTGTTTTCGGCGTGGTTTTACCTGCGCCTGGAGTTGGCGCTGGGTGGGCTGATGACGCTGCTGATGGGCTTGTCGGTATGGCTCGGGCACGTGCTGTCGGCGCAAAGCACGCTGGTGTGGCTCGGCAGCGGCCTCGGTATGTTTGTGGTGGGCTGGGTGATTCAGTTTGTCGGCCACTATTACGAAGGCAAGAAGCCGGCATTTGTAGATGACGTGTCGGGGCTGATCGTCGGGCCGTTGTTCGTGGTAGCGGAGTTGGCGTTTTTGCTGGGGTTGCGAGGTGACCTCAAGCAGCAGATTGAGGCACGGTCTGGCCCGGTAGTGCGCCGCGATCTGAAGTTGAGCAAGGTCTGAATGTGGGAGCTGGCTCCCACATTGTCTTGCGGTGTACTTAGGCTTTTTGCCAGACCTTGGGCTTGAAGAACAGGGTTTCGCCACGGGCCAGGCCGGTCAGGCTGTCGTGGTCTTTCACCACTTCGGCTTCGATCAGGTCAGCCTGGCCTTCGACCTTCAACGTCACCCGAGTGGTCGCGCCCAGCGGGCGAATATCGCGCACTTGCGCCGCGTGGTGGTCTTCCAGTTCATGCCGCGACAGCGACACTTCATGGGGGCGGAACAGCACGTGCTGGTCCTCACCCAAGTGCAGGCGATTGGAGTCGCCGAGGAAGTGGTACACAAAGTCGCTGGCCGGGTTCTCGTAGACTTCACCCGGTGAGCCGATCTGCTCGATCACGCCCTTGTTCATCACCACGATACGGTCGGCGACTTCCATGGCCTCTTCCTGGTCGTGGGTCACGAACACCGAGGTCAGGTTGATGTCTTCGTGCAGGCGCGCCAGCCAGCGGCGCAGCTCTTTACGCACCTTGGCGTCAAGGGCGCCGAAGGGTTCGTCGAGCAGCAGCACTTTGGGTTCTACCGCCAGGGCGCGGGCCAGGGCGATACGCTGGCGCTGGCCACCGGAGAGCTGCTCCGGGTAGCGATCCGACAGCCAATCCAGTTGCACCATGTTCAGCAGCTCATGCACCTTGACCGCGATCTGGCTTTCGTTTGGCCGCTGGTTTTTCGGCTTCATGCGCAGGCCGAAGGCGACGTTGTCGAACACCGTCATATGGCGGAACAGCGCGTAGTGCTGGAACACAAAACCGACGTTGCGATCACGCACGTCGTGGCCGGAAACGTCTTCACCGTGGAACACGATGCTGCCGTCATCCGGGGTTTCCAGGCCGGCGATAATGCGCAGCAAGGTGGTCTTGCCGCAGCCGGACGGGCCCAGCAACGCCACCAGCTCGCCACTCTGGATGTCAAGATTGATGCTGTTCAGGGCCTTGAAGGCGTTGAAATTCTTGCTGACATTACGGACTTCAATCGACATGACTTATTCCTCACCGGCGCTTTTGCGCAGGCGGTTGATACGGTTCTCGCTCCACTGCTTGAGCAGCAGGATGAAGAGCGCCAGGATCAGCAACAGGCTCGCGACGGCAAACGCGGCAACGTGGTTGTATTCGTTGTAGAGAATCTCGACGTGCAGCGGCAAGGTGTTGGTCACGCCGCGAATGTGGCCGGACACCACCGACACCGCGCCGAACTCACCCATGGCCCGTGCGGTGCACAGCACCACGCCGTAGATCAGGCCCCATTTGATATTCGGCACGGTCACGTGCCAGAACATCTGCCAGCCATTCGCGCCGAGCAGGCGCGCGGCCTCTTCTTCCTGGGTCCCCTGTTCCTGCATCAGCGGGATCAGTTCGCGCGCCACGAAGGGCACGGTGACGAAGATGGTCGCGAGCACGATACCGGGCAAGGCGAACACGATCTGGATGTCATGGTCCTGCAGCCACGGCCCGAAGAAGCCCTGGGCGCCGAACATCAGCACATAGACCAGACCGGCGATCACCGGCGAGACCGAGAACGGCAGGTCGATCAGCGTGACCAGGATGCTCTTGCCACGGAACGAGTATTTGCTCACGCACCAGGCCGCGCTGACGCCGAACACCACGTTGAGCGGCACCGAAATCACCACGGCGATCACCGTGAGTTTCAACGCCGACAGCGCGTCGGGTTCGAGGATCGCGGCGAAAAACGCGCCAAGGCCGTTTTTCAGGCCCTGGGACACCACGATAAACAGCGGCAGCAGCAGGAACAGGAAAAACACCAGCCAGCCAAGGCTGATCAGGATGCGTCGCGACACCGCGCTGCCACGCCGGGCTGCGTTGGCCGAGGACGCGGCGGAAATAGACGATTGGGACATGTTCCGCGCCTCCTTATGGACGTTCGATGCGCCGCTGCAGCAAGTTGATCAGCAGCAGCAACACAAAGGAAACCACCAGCATCAGCACACCAATCGAGGTGGCGCCGCGGTAGTCGTACTGGTCGAGCTTGACCATGATCAGCAGCGGCAGGATCTCGGTTTTCATCGGCATGTTGCCGGCGATGAAAATCACCGAACCGTACTCACCCACGCCACGCGCGAACGCCAGCGCGAAGCCGGTCAGCCAGGCAGGCAGCAAGGCGGGCACGAGAATGTAGCGGAACACCTGCAACGGCTTGGCGCCCAGGCAGGCGGCGGCCTCTTCGATTTCCCGGGGGATGTCGGCGAGTACCGGCTGCACCGTGCGCACCACGAATGGCAGCGTGACGAAAGTCAGCGCCAGGGTAATGCCCAGCGGGGTGTAGGCGATCTTGAAGCCCAGGTCGGCGGCAAACTGGCCCACCAGGCCGGTGGGCGTGTACAGCGCGGTCAGCGCAATACCGGCTACGGCGGTAGGCAAGGCGAACGGCAGGTCGATCATCGCATCGATGATCTTGCGGCCGGGGAAGGTGTAGCGCACCAGCACCCAGGCCAGCAGCGTACCGATCACGCCATTGATCAGCGCGGCATACAGCGCGGTGCTGAAGCTGAGTTTCAACGCCGCCAGCACGCGCGGTGCGGAAATGATGTTCCAGAACTGATCCCAGGTAAGTTGAGCGGCGTGTACAAACATCGCCGCCAGGGGGATGAGTACGATCAGGCTGAGGTACACCACGGTGTAGCCCAGCGTCAGCCCGAAGCCGGGTATGACGGGGGAAATACGACGCGACATAAGAGTCCTTGGTTAGCGGAACTGACACACAAAACCCGCAGGTGAATGCGGGCTCCGTGAGTGTGTGTTTCTCGGCTTACTGCGCCGTGTAGATCTGGTCGAACACACCACCATCATTGAAGAATTTCGGTTGGGCAGTTTTCCAGCCGCCGAAGTCTTTGTCGATAGTCACCAGGTCCAGTTTCGGGAACTGCTGGGCGTATTTGGCGGCCACTTTTGCATCGCGTGGGCGGTAGAAGTTTTTCGCCGCGATTTCCTGACCAGCCGGGCTGTACAGGTGTTTCAGGTATTCAGTGGCGATTTCGGTGTTGCCCTTTTTCTCGGCGTTCTTGTCGACCACGGCCACGGGCGGCTCGGCAAGGATCGACAGCGAAGGCACGACGATATCGAATTTGTCGGCGCCGCCGTCTTCTTTCAGGGCCAGGAACGCTTCGTTTTCCCAGGCCAGCAACACGTCACCCTGACCGTTGTTGACGAAGGTAATGGTCGAACCGCGCGCGCCGGTGTCGAGGATCGGCACGTGCTTGAACAGTTCTTTCACGTATTCCTGGGCCTTGGCTTCGCTGCCACCGGCTTTCAGTCCATAGGCCCAGGCGGCGAGGAAGTTCCAGCGTGCACCGCCGGAGGTTTTCGGGTTAGGCGTGATCACCGAAACGTCTTTCTTGATCAGGTCGCCCCAATCCTTGATGCCTTTAGGGTTGCCCTTGCGCACCAGGAATACGATGGTCGAGGTGTAGGGAGTGCTGGCGTCCGGCAGGCGGGTTTGCCAGTTTTCCGGCAGGGTCTTGCCGAGCTTGGCAATTTCATCGATGTCACCGGCCAGGGCCAGGGTCACGACATCGGCGCGCAGGCCGTCGATCACTGCCCGGCCTTGCTTGCCCGAACCACCGTGGGATTGCTGGATCTTGACGTTGTCGCCTGGGTGGGACTGTTTCCAGAAATTAGTGAACTCAGCGTTGTAGTCCTGGTACAGCTCACGGGTAGGATCGTACGAGACGTTGAGCAACTCGTAGTCCTTGGCAACGGCGGAACCGGCAAACACGGCACTGGCCAGGGCGGCCAGGGCATAACGGCGAATCGACGACATAGAAGGCTCCTGAAATTCTTGGGTGTTGGCTTTTTCTTATAGTTGCGGGTCTAGCATGCGAATCGCCGTGGTTGCTTAGCTCGGTTTGTTACCCGGGTTCTGCAGACGGAATTTTTCCTTGCGTTCAATCTGTACCACTTGTGCGTTGTGCACAGTGATTTCCACCGCGCCAAACCGCAGATCGCGCAGGGCGCTCTGGATCTCACGCAAAATGGCTGCTTCGTCCTGGCCGTCGACGCTACGTAGAGATGCGCTCATGGTCTCGCTCCTGAAATGAATAGTGCCTCGCAGTGGCGGCACTGCTTGCGGCGTGAGGGCGATAGTAGATAAGCACGGATATTCTTAAAAATACTATTTAAGAATGTTTATATAACCAGAAAGAATTTTCTGATGGGGCGAGGGGTTGCGCGGCGATTTTGTCTTCACGCTAGAAATAAAGCCTTGTGAAGTTCCAACGGTGGGAGGGGGCTTGCCCTTTCCCACAGTTGGACGGCGTTTCAAGGTTGGATCATGGGTGCCCGGTCCCAATCAATTTCATGTGCCGGCATCGGCCGACCAAACCAGTACCCTTGGCCCAGGTCGCAGTGTTGCTCCAACAGGAACCTTGCCTGCTCCACCTGTTCGATCCCCTCGGCATGCACCTGCATGCCCATGCTTTTGGCCAGGGCGATCACCACGCGCACAATTGCCGCGTCGTCTTCGTCCCACGGCAGCCCGGCGACAAAACCCTGGTCGATCTTGAGCTTCTGCACCGGCAGACGCTTGAGCCGCAGCAGCGAAGAGTAGCCGGTGCCGAAGTCGTCGATGGCCAGGCTCAAGCCCAGTTCACGCAGGCGATGCAGTTGTTCCAAGGCCACTTCCGGGTCGTCCATCACTGCGCTTTCGGTGACTTCCAACTCCACGAGGGCGGGGTCCAGGCCTGTCTCGTGCAGCACTTGGGCGACTTGCTCGTAGAGTTCACGCCGGGCAAACAGGCGGCTCGACACATTGATCGCGATGAAACTCAACGGCACGCCAGCAGCCAGCCACTGGCACATCTGGCGGCACGCCTGGTCCATCACCCAACCGTCGATATCGGCAATTAATCCGGTGCGTTCGGCGATGGGAATGAATTCGCCCGGCGGCACCAGCCCGCGTTCCGGGTGTTGCCAGCGCACCAGCGCTTCGACGCCGATCAGGCGCCCGCCGTGCAGATCGTGCACCGGCTGGTAGTAGACGCGCAGTTCCTGCTGCTCGAGGGCGCGGCGCAGTTCGCCGGCGATTTCCACGCGGTTTTGCGCGTGGGCGGTCAGCTCTTCGGTATACAGGGCATAAGCTTCGCGACCGACACTCTTGGCCTTGAACAGCGCAGAGTCGGCATTGCGCAGCAGTTGCTCGGCGCTCAGTGCGTCATTGGGGAACAGGCTGATGCCAATACTCGCGCTGATAAACAGCTGGTGACCGTCGAAGATAAACGGCTGCTTCATAGCATCAAGCATGCGCTGGGCCAACGCCGCCGCTTGCACCATCTGCGGGCAGCTTTCGACCAACACGGCAAACTCATCACCGCCCAGGCGCGCCAAGGTCACACCGCGGCCGAACAGCGCCTTGAGCCGTTCGCCCACCAGCTTGAGCAATTGATCGCCGACGTTATGCCCAAGGCTGTCGTTGATGATTTTGAAGTGGTCCAGGTCCAACAGCAGCAAGGCACAGCCACGCTTGTGGGTTTGTGCCGAGGCCAGCGCCTGCTCGGCGCGGTCGGTGAACAACAGGCGGTTGGGCAGGCCGGTCAGGGGGTCGTGATGGGCCAGGTGCGCGAGCTCGTGCTCGGAATCCTTGATGGCGGTAATGTCGGAGAAAACCGCGACATAATGGCTGACATGGCGCTGATCATCGTGGATGACGCGGATGGTTTGCCACTGCGGGTAAATTTCGCCACTTTTGCGCCGGTTCCAGATTTCACCGCTCCATTCGCCCGTGCGCTCCAGGCTTTCAAACATCTGCTGGTAGAAATGCGACGAATGGCGACCGGACTTGAACAGGCTGGGCTGCTGGCCCATGACGTCTTCGCGCTGGTAGCCGGTGATCGCCATAAACGCGCGGTTGACGTGCACGATCAGCCCCTGTGCATCGGTGACCAGCACGCCCTCGCGGGTGCAATCGAACACTGCAGCGGCCTGGCGCAGGCGCTCGCGGTTTTCTTTCAGCGGTTGCTGCAACTGATGTGCGCGGGCAAAACGCGCGCATATCAGGTAGATGGCCAGCGCGCTGAGGGCCACCCAGACGTACCCGCGCACTTGCAGCCAGCGCCCCAACTCCCGCGGTTCATCGAGAAAGTTGATCAATAAATGGCTGCTGAGCTGGAGCCACGCGATGGAAACCAGCAGGTATACCAGCCCCGCACGCAGGGCACCTCGGTATGAAAACAGCATATGGTCAGTAATCCTTACCCAAAAAACATAATCGCCCCACAAACGCTGCGGATTATAGAATAAGAAACATCCAGTCACTCCTATCTGAAAGGGCGGCTGGTTTTCTCTGTAGGCTTAGTGATAATGCGTGAGCTGTTTTTTTCTTTATCTGAGGGCCATACAGCCTATGTGGTACAACGGTTTTCTTGACTTGTCGGCCTGGCAACTGGTGGCAGTCACTCTGTTGATGACCCACGTGACCATTGTTGCGGTCACGGTCTATCTGCACCGCTATTCAGCCCATCGCTCCCTGGAGCTCAATGCCGGCCTGAAACACTTCTTCCGCTTCTGGCTGTGGCTGACCACGGCGCAGAACACCCGCGAGTGGACCGCCATCCACCGCAAACATCACGCCAAATGCGAAACCGTCGACGACCCGCACAGCCCGGTCATCAAAGGCCTGTCCACCGTGTTGCGCACAGGCGCCGAGCTGTACCGCGCCGAAGCCGAAAACCCCGAGACCCTGCGCATCTACGGCAAGAACTGCCCGGACGACTGGATCGAGCGCAAGATCTACACGCCTTACCCGCTGCTGGGCGTGGCGATCATGGGCGTGATCGACCTGCTGCTGTTCGGCACCATCGGCATTACCATCTGGGCGATCCAGATGATGTGGATTCCCTTCTGGGCGGCCGGCGTGATCAACGGCCTGGGGCATGCCGTGGGCTACCGCAACTTCGAATGCCGCGACGCCGCCACCAACCTGGTGCCGTGGGGCATCATCGTCGGCGGCGAAGAGCTGCATAACAACCACCACACCTACCCCAACTCGGCCAAGCTGTCGGTCAAGAAGTGGGAATTCGACCTGGGTTGGGCCTGGATCAAAGTGTTCAGCTTCCTGCGCCTGGCCAAGGTGCAGCGCGTGGCACCGATTGCCCATCGCGTGGAAGGCAAGGGCCACCTGGACATGGACACCGCCATGGCGATCCTCAACAACCGCTTCCAGATCATGGCCCAGTACCGCAAGTTGGTGATTGGTCCACTGGTCAAGCAGGAGCTGGAAAAGGTCGATCACTCGGTGCGCCACCAGTTCCACCGCGCCAAGCGCCTGCTGTCGCGTGAAACCAGCTTGCTGGATGATCGCCACCACCTGCGCATCCAGAGCATGCTGGAGCATAGCCACGCGCTTAAAGTGATCTATGAAAAGCGCCTGGCGCTGCAACAGATCTGGCTCAAGACCAGCTCCAATGGCCACGATATGTTGGCGGCCATCAAGGAATGGGTACACGAAGCCGAGGCCAGCGGCATCCAATCCCTGCGGGATTTCGCCCACCAATTGAAGACCTATTCGCTGCGCCCTGCAGCGGTCTGACAGGCCCGTGGGAGGGCTCGTCCTCCCACCTATCAGCTTTTTGGCGTCATTTCTCGGTCACCGCCAATCGGGCCTGTTGACGGAACTTCACTGCAATTAGCCTCTCTCAATGAACACTTCGCCATCATGGTGGCCCTTGTAGTGACCGCTGTTCCATCCTGCGGCCCGCCCAGAGAGAGTTGTACCGATGGTTCACGAAAAGTCCTACTCAACCGATACGACCACTGCTGAGCATCCCCGCCCAGCAGCGGCGGCGACCCTGCTGGCGTTGATGCACGCCCAGGGCGAAGTCGAGCGGCTGAGTGAGCGCGAGCAACTGCTGAGTTCACTGCTGGTCAGCGTGAATGCGGTGCTGTGGGCCATCGACTGGGAAACGCGCCGTGTGCTGTACGTGAGCCCGGCCTACGAACGGGTGTTCGGCCGCTCTGCCGGCCTGTTGCTGGCCGACCATCGGGAATGGCGCAACAGCATTCACCCCGAAGACCTCGACTACGCCGAACACAGCCTGGCGCGCGTGCTGGAACAGGGCGCCGTGGAGGACCGCGAGTACCGCATCATCACCGCTGACGGGCAGATCCGCTGGCTGAGCGACAAGTGCTATATCAACCAGCAGGTAGAACCCGGCGAACCGGTGATCGTGGTCGGCATGGCCGAAGACATCACCGAAAAAAAGCAGATGGAACTGGAGTTGCATCGCCTCGCCACCACCGACGTGCTGACCCAGAGCAGCAACCGTCGGCACTTCTTCGAATGCGCCAACCATGCGTTCGACAGCGCCTGTGCCCAGGGCGCGCCGCTGGCGTTCCTGCTGCTGGACATCGATGACTTCAAGGACGTCAACGACACCTACGGCCACCTGGAGGGCGATCAGGTGTTGCGGCGTATCGCCGAGAGCGGTCGTGGGGTATTGCGCCGTGGCGACCTGTTCGGGCGCATTGGCGGCGAAGAGTTCGCCGCCGTCTTGCCAGGTTGTGCGCCGGAAATGGCGTTGCAGGTGGCCGAGCGCCTGGGCAAGGAGATTCAGGAACTGAGTTTCAGCTTCGAAGGCCAGGCGTTCAACGTGACCATCAGCCAGGGCCTGGCTAACCTCACCGAGCAGGATTCGACCCTGGACAGCCTGTTCGCCCGCGCCGATGCCGCCATGTACGAGGCCAAGCGCCTGGGCAAGAACCGCGTGGTCGCCGGCTAGACATGTAAACGATGTCCCCGGTTTGTACCGGGGCTTGCCCCCTCCTACATTTGGATGCCTCCATCTTCTAGGACTTGCGCACCCGCGTAAGCTCGGCCAATCCCACTTTCAGCAAGCGCGCGGTTTTGCTCGCGGCCAGCTCTTCCAGGCCTTCGTGCTCGGTCAACCGCGCCATCTGCGCCGCCAGGTTCACCACCAGCGCATCCCGGGCATACACCCCGCCCTCAAGGGAATAGATCGCCGCAATCAATTGGCGCAACGCCAACGGCAAACGCCAGCGCGCGCGCAGGGCCGAGCCATAGGCTGCGCCAAAGGTGGAGAGGGATTCGCCGATTGCCTCCTCATCCAGCGCACCGCCACCCAGGCGCCAGTCTTCCAGGCAGCGCAGCAACGCCAGGTCGCCCAGCCGGTGCAGGATGCCGGCGCTGTAGCAGCGCTGATGGTCCAGTTCGAGCATGAACGCCAGACGGCGGGCGTAGTCGGCGGTGTCCTGGGACAATTGCCAGTGACGCTCGGCATGCACCACCAGCGCCGGGTCGCTCACTACCACGTTGTGCTTGAGCGCCAGGCCGAGGATCAGGTTCATGCTTTGCCCGGCGGCCAGCTTGTGCAAGGCCTCGTGCAGGGTTTGCACCGGTGCGCCGTGATAGCCGGCACTGTTGGCGGCGGCGATCAGCACCGCGGTGACTTGCGGGTCCATGCGCACCAGGTCTTCGAGGCGCTTGAGGTCCAGCCCTTCAGGCCCGAGGCTGCTTTGCACCGCCGCCCTTACATCGACGCGCAACGGCGCACCATCGCAGACCTCTCGACGGCGCTCCAGAAACACCGGCAACGTCATGCCCGGCGCCAGCGCTGGAATCGCGCAATACACGCTTTCGCCT
This sequence comes from Pseudomonas sp., assembly GCF_049590575.1. GTDB lineage: Bacteria > Pseudomonadota > Gammaproteobacteria > Pseudomonadales > Pseudomonadaceae > Aquipseudomonas. The sequence goes on along the minus strand of NZ_JBAWDE010000387.1, from coordinate 29,535 downwards.
TCGTTCAGCAGCAGGTCTTGCAGGCGCTGGGTCAGGCCTTCCATGTTCAGGGGTTTGGTCAGGTACGCGGTGGGCGCCAGGGGCAAGGCTTCGCGCACGCTGGCGGTGTCATTGCGACTGCTCAGCAAAATGAACGGCAGCGCGGGCGAGCGGCGCTTCTGGCGCACGTTGCGCAACAGGCTCAAGCCATCGATGCCCGGCAGCTCCCAATCCGCCAGGATCAGGTCATAGGCCTTTTCACGCAGCAGCGTGGCGGCCTGCTGCCCATCGGCACACACGTCCAACCGCGCGTCGCAACGCACATTCAACAACACTTGCTTGAGCAGATCCCGTGACCAAGGGTCCGCTTCCGCGATCAACACTCGGGGTACAGCCGGCAAATCAACAGCAGTCATCCAGCACGCTCCATCGGCAATGCTTGCAACCTTAGTCAATGCAAGTGCCTTCGTACAATGAACAGGGCCTGAATGTGTTTCGTCGGGCATAAAAAAACCCGCCGAAGCGGGTTTTTTCTGTCGATCAGATCAGTTTCCGATTACAACTCGGAGAAGCACTCTTCAATGATCGCCAGGCCTTTGTCCAACTGCTCGTCCGGCGAGGTCAGTGGGACCAGTACGCGCAACACGTTGCCGTAGGTGCCGCAGGACAGCAGGATCAGGCCCTTGTCACGCGCCTTGGCCACCACCGAGGCAACGGCCGCCGCGTTCGGCTTGTGGCTGTCGCCGCCTTCGAACAGCTCGACCGCGATCATCGCACCCAGGGCACGCACTTCGCCGATCACCGGGTACTTGGCTTGGATGGCCTTCAGGCCAGTCACCAGGCGCTCGCCGACAGCCTTGCAGCGGTCCAGCAGGTGTTCTTCTTCGAACACTTCCATCACGGCCAGGGCCGCGGCGCAGGCGATTGGGCTACCGGCGTAGGTGCCGCCCAGGCCGCCTGGCGCGATGGCGTCCATGTATTCGGCCTTGCCGCACACACCGGCCAGCGGGAAGCCGCCGGCGATGGATTTGGCGAAGGTGGTCAGGTCGGCAGCAACGCCCATCTGTTCCATGGCGAAAAAGGTGCCGGTACGGCCGGCGCCGGTTTGCACTTCGTCGGCGATCAGCAGGATGCCGTGCTTGTCGCACAGTTCGCGCAGGCGCTTCATGAAGGACTTAGGCGCGACGTAGAAACCGCCTTCGCCCTGCACCGGCTCGATGATGATCGCAGCGATATCGCGCGGCTCGGCATCGTTCTTGAAGATACGTTCGATGCTGGCGATGGCGTCGTCGTCGCTCACGCCGTGCAGTTCGTTCGGGAACAGCGCGCGGAACACGCCGCCTGGCATCAGGCCCATGCCGGCCGAGTAAGGCACGACTTTACCGGTCAGGCCCAGGGTCATCATGGTGCGGCCGTGGTAAGCGCCGGTGAAGGCGATCACGCCGGCGCGGCCAGTCGCGGCACGCGCGATTTTCACGGCGTTCTCAACGGCTTCGGAACCGGTGGTGACCAGCAGGGTTTTCTTGGCGAAATCACCTGGCACCTTGGCGTTGATTTTTTCGCACAGCTCAACGTACGGCTCGTAGGCCAGTACCTGGAAGCAGGTGTGGGTCAGCTTGTTCAGCTGCTCGGTCACGGCGGCGATGATTTTCGGGTGCACGTGGCCGGTGTTCAGCACGGCGATACCGCCGGCGAAGTCGATGAACTCGCGACCTTCAACGTCGGTCACGGTGGCGTTCTTCGCGGATTCGGCGAAGATCGGGTGAATCTGGCCAACACCGCGCGGTACAGCGGCTTCGCGGCGTTTCATCAGGGATGCGTTGGTCTTGCTCATAAAGTCCTCATTCGCCACTCATCGGGTGGCGCGGTCCAAGGAATACGTGGCGGGGAGGCAACTACGGCAGCATGCGATGATCGACTGCCACAGCTTTCCCGGCCACTACGAATAACGGTTTGAATCACGCAAAGGGTCAGCGCTCTCGTGCCCCTTGCGTTTGCTGCGATCTGCCGCCGAGCTTAGATGCCCAGGCAGAGGTATTTGATTTCCAGGTAATCCTCGATCCCGTACTTGGAGCCTTCACGGCCCAGGCCCGAAGCCTTGATGCCGCCGAACGGCGCCACTTCGTTGGAGATCAACCCGGTATTGACGCCGACCATGCCGTATTCCAGGGCTTCAGCCACACGGAACACACGGCCCAGGTCGCGGGCATAGAAGTAGGACGCCAGGCCGAACTCGGTATCGTTGGCCATCGCAATCACGTCAGCTTCGTCTTTGAAGCGGAACAGCGGTGCGAGTGGGCCGAAGGTTTCTTCCTTCGCCACGGCGGCGTTTTTCGGCACGTCGACCAGAATGGTCGGCTCGAAGAAGTTGCCTTCCATCACCTTGCCACCGGCCAGCAGCTTGGCGCCTTTGCTCAGGGCATCCGCGATGTGCTCCTGAACCTTGGCCACGGCTTTTTCGTCGATCAGCGGACCGGTGGTGGTGCCGTCTTCCAGACCGTTGCCGATCTTGAGCTTGGCCACGGCCACCTTGAGTTTTTCGGCGAACGCGTCGTACACCGAATCCTGGATGTACAGGCGGTTGGCGCAGACGCAAGTCTGGCCGTTGTTGCGGTACTTGGAGATGATCGCGCCTTCGACGGCCTTATCCAGGTCCGCGTCGTCGAACACGATAAACGGCGCATTGCCGCCCAATTCCAGGGAGACTTTCTTGATGTCCTTGGCGCATTCGGCCATCAGCTGGCGACCGATTTCGGTCGAACCGGTGAAGGACAATTTACGCACGATCGGGTTGCTGGTCAGCTCACCGCCGATGTCGCCGGCGCTGCCGGTGACCACGCTCAGCACGCCTTTCGGGATACCGGCACGGTGCGCCAGCTCAACCAGGGCCAGGGCCGAAAATGGGGTTTGCGAGGCAGGCTTGATCACCATGGTGCAACCGGCGGCCAGGGCCGGGCCGGCTTTACGGGTGATCATCGCGGCCGGGAAGTTCCACGGGGTGATCGCAGCGGTCACGCCGATCGGCTGCTTGATCACGATCAGGCGCTTGTCAGGCTGGTGGCCGGGGATCACGTCACCGTAGATGCGCTTAGCTTCTTCGGCGAACCACTCGATGAAGGAGGCGGCGTAGACGATTTCGCCCTTGGCTTCGGCCAGCGGCTTGCCCTGCTCGAGGGTCATCAGGCGACCGAGGTCGTCCTGGTTTTCGATCAGCAATTCGAACCAACGGCGCAGCTTATTGGCGCGCTCCTTGGCCGTCAGCGCGCGCCAGGCCGGCAGGGCCTTGTCGGCGGCTTCGATAGCGCGGCGGGTTTCGGCCGCGCCCATCTTCGGCACGGTGCCGAGAATCTCGCCCGTGGCCGGGTTGTTGACCTTGATGGTTTGACCGTTGTCCGCATCGACCCAAGCGCCATCGATAAAGGCTTGCTGGCGGAACAACTGGGTATCTTTGAGCTGCATGTCGGCTTTCCTTAACAGCACCGCGCGCACGCGGAGCGAATTAGAGTTGTTGAAAGGCGCCTGGTGGGCTGCCGTCAGGGAAATCAGCCCCAGCACGCACGATGAAGGAAATGGCGCACGGGAGACAGAGCGTTTGAAATCTCAAACGAATCCTAGGATCAATGGGGGTACAGGGCAATAGTCTGTTCGAAAAAAAGAACGAAAACCGCGCATTTGCCGAATCTTTCTGATCAGCGTGTTTCTGCCGGGTTCCAGCGCATTGACCGCTGGTATCCGCCGCAGGGCCCCTGCGAGGCGAATTCCTACCTATAAACGGCCAAAGACCAGCATGGACGCCCAAGGGCGACATGGGTATGATGTCGCCCGCACAAGCATCCGTAGCTCAGCTGGATAGAGTACTGCCCTCCGAAGGCAGGGGTCGTGGGTTCGAATCCCGCCGGGTGCACCAGACACAGATGAAAAAGCCCCAGCTCGAAAGAGCCTGGGGCTTTTTTGTGGGTGATTTTTTGTAAGCCTTGTGGCGCAACTTTCTGGAATTTCCGGATAGTTGCATCTCATATGGGCTCTTATGATCTCAGGCCGGCAGTTGACACTGCTCCTAGCCTGCAATCCTGCGTTACGTGTGTTGTGACGCATTGAATAGGGCGTTGGCCTGAACGTAAATAAATCTGTCCCTATTTTCCCCACATTGTTGGCCTCTAGGGTGGGTAATTGCACTCCATCTGACCGCCCATTTGCATTGCACTTGCCCACTCATTTGCATTCGACTTGCCCACTCATTTGCATTCGACTTGGCCAATCGTACGCATCGGATTGGGGCAAAGAACGCACGGCGGTGGCCTTTTCTCTCTCCCGATGTGTCGCGCTTACAGTCTGCCCTGTTATGCTGATTCAGCAATCCGGCGTGTAGATAAGATGCTATACGGCATTAAGTGACAGGAATGTCGGCTAATTGATAGCTAGGGAAAATTGAGTATGCGTCGCTTAATAGCCAACGGATTTGTGTTTGTCAGCATTGCGATACTCTGTTCCGGCTGCACATCCTATTCGTCCCAGCCGACAATCAACGAACCCGCTGAACCCGAAACACAAGAAATTATCTCCAGCTTCAGTTACGCAATAAACTCCCCATGGAAAGACAGTCGCTTCGCCAAGGACGCATACGCAGCGACACTCAAAGTCATTTCCGATGCACAGGATACGGACTCCAGCCTCGCCGCTCCGACCCTGCCGGCATTAGAAATAAAGATCTCGGAGTTCTCATCTGGCGGCGCTTGCGGACAAGATTACTTGACGGGCCTGAGTCTGGGTTTGATCCCCAGTTGGTGTACGCGGACAAACCTTTTCAAGTTCGATTTTATATTGAATAAGGATCAGCGCTTTTGCAGGCAGAAAACCTACTCGATAAACTCCACGTCGTTTTCACATCTCACGATGATTCCGTTTGCACTATTCAATACGGACAATCAGCCATTGACGCTTTATCAGGCGGCGCTTAAAGATTTTCTTCGGATAGGTCAATGTGCGACGCGTTGAGAGGCATGTTGACAGGCTTTGTTTTGCGGTTACGGGGGCTCTTCGGGCGTTAGAACGCTTGAGGTTTATCTCAGGTAGCGGCAGCTTTTGGCCGTTTTTTGCCGATCAAAGCCACCCAGTATGCTGGTCAAATCCGATGCAAACGACTGGTCAAGTCGAATGCAAATGGGTGGTCAAGTCCATGCAACTTCGCATCTAGGGAATCAAGATGACCAGCGTGTTTCCGATCACCAGGTGGTGAGGACAGCTGATATGCAATGCGACTGGCTCGAGGTAGATTGACTACCTGACAACACGGCGGGAGAACATCATGGAAGACACCCCTTTGCTTGCGTCATTACTCAAGCGCATGAATGAAAACCGACTGGCCCTGGGGGCAGCTATCGAGGAGCTGTCAAACTGGGTTGAGCAAAGAGGATCTACAGAAGTGGCACAGAACATTCGAGGGGCACTGGATACCCTGGATGGAAATGCAGGATTTATCACCCTTGCGCTTGCCTCACTTGCTGCAGAAGGTCGAACGAAGAAGTAACTACTCAGCTGGATGGCAACACATCACCAACCATCTGGTGTTCCTTTACCTACCTCGAAAAAGTGGCCAGAACGAAGCGCCGTGTATGCCCAGGTGTATGCCTAACCGAATAACCACCAAATATACCCAATAAATACGGGCCTTTTACTGTCCAGTTCAAACGACGCCGGGGCACCAGACACAGATGAAAAAGCCCCAGCTCGAAAGAGCCTGGGGCTTTTTTATGGGTGCGAATTATCGCTTCTGCAACGCCTCCAACCGCGCCGGCAGGTCTTCCTGGGGAAAGCGCTTGTGCAACGCCAGCAGCTTTTCATCCGCTGCTCGGGTTTGCCCCGACTCTCGCAGCTTCAAAATCTCCCGCAACCCCTCCTCCAACGAAGGCAACGCCACCGGCGCTCGCTTGCTCAGTTTTGCCGCAGGTGCGTCCGCCAACGAGTCGGCGATTTCAGCTTGGGCCGGTGCACTTTCGGCCTTGGGAGCGGTGGCCATACGGGCCATCGGCGCGGGGGCGGAGAAGGCTTGCGGCGCGGAGCGCGCGGGTTCTTCGTGGAGTGCGGAGAAGGTCGCGGTGGATATCTCGGGTGGCGGCACGGGGGAGCGTATGACCAGGCCGATCATGAGCGCCACGCCGGCGACGGTGGCGAATACCATTTGCCAGCGCGGTTGTTGGCAGGCGTGCAGCCAGCGTTGCAACAGGCTCGGCTGCGGCGTCGGGGCTTCGCGGCGGGCGGCGTTGAGGATCAAGGCGTCGAGGGACGCGGGCGGTTCGCCGGTGCTGTGTTGACGAAAATGCTGGATCAGGTCGTCGTCAGGGGTGTGTCGGGATTCGGTCATGCGGGGATCTCCTCGGCCAGCAGGCGGCGCAGTTTCTGCTGGGCGTAACGCAGGCGGCTTTTCACGGTTTCCAGCGGGGCGCCGGTGAGGGCGGCGATTTGCGGCACTTCGAGATCGCCGTGCAGGCGCAGCAGGAAGACTTCGCGCTGGTCTTCGGGCAAGCCTTGCAACGCGGCGTCGAGCCGCGCCTGGTCGCGGCTCAGGCTCAGTTGCTGTTCAGGCCCGGCGCTGTCGTCGAGCTGGGCGTGCAGTTGCTCGTCATAGCTGTCGTGCAGCGGGTTGTGAATGCCGTGCTTGCGCCAGTGGTCGATCAGGCGGTTGCGGGCAATCTGGAACAACCACGTACGAAAACTCGCTCGGCCCTGTGGCTGAGTGTTGCTGCGGATCAGGCTGAGCCAGGTCTCCTGGTAGATTTCCTCGGCCAGTTCGGGCTTGTTGCACAGCGACACGAGGAAGCGGTACAGGCCCTGGCGGTGCCGCGCGTACAAGGCTTCGAAAGCCGAAGCGTCGCCGGTGCGGTAGCGGGCCAGCAGCGATTCGTCGCTGGGTGGATCGTCTGGTACGGCCATGTAATGGGCGAACTCCTTTTTATCAGCCGAAGCAGGATTACTGTGGTCGGGTCAGGGTTTTAGACTCTGGGCCAGTTCGACCAGTTGCACGAATTCGTTGCGCAGGCCGAACGGGTCGTCGCCTCGGGCCGAGCGGGCGAGTGCGGCAGTGTCCTGCAGGCTCATGCTGCCAGTGTAGCGGCCATCCCCCTTGAGCTGTTGGGCGAAAGCCGCCACGGCCGCCGCGAAGCGCAGGTCGTCGCTGGCCTGGGTCGATGAGGTGCCGATAGGCCGTTCGATCAGTTGGCTGTCGCCACCCGCCGCAGGCTTGTAGCGCAGCCGCAGCAGCGCCAGTTCAGAGGAGGTGTTCTGCGCCGTAGGCGCAGCGCTGTAGCGCAAAGGCTCCAGCCAGCCCTTCTGGCCCTTTGGCACAATTTCATACAGCGCGGTGACGGTATGCCCTGCGCCAATCTCTCCAGCGTCGACTTTGTCGTTGTTGAAATCCTCACGCTTCAAGGCACGGTTTTCGTAGCCGAGCAGGCGATATTCGCTGACCTGCGCCGGGTTGAATTCCACCTGCAATTTTACATCCCGCGCCACTATCGCCAGGGTTGAGCTGAGCTGGTCCACCAGCACCTTGCGGGCTTCACGCAGGTTGTCGATATAGGCGTAGTTGCCATCGCCGGCGTCGGCGAGTTGTTCCATCAGGTGTTCGTTGTAGTTATCCACGCCAAAGCCGAGGGTGGTCAGGGACACACCGCTTTTGCGCTGCTCGACCGCCATTTGCTTGAGGCTGTCGAAGTCGCTGACACCCACATTGAAATCACCGTCAGTGGCCAGCAGGATGCGGTTGATGCCCTGCTCGATAAAGCCTTCGCGGGCCATCTGGTAAGCCAGTTGGATGCCGGACGCACCGGCCGTGGACCCGCCAGCGGTGAGCTGGTCAATGGCGTTGCGGATCCTGGTTTTTTCGCGGCCGGACGTAGGCTTGAGCACCACACGCGATTCGCCAGCGTAGACCACCAGCGACACACGGTCCTGGTCGCGCAACTGATCGACCAGCAATTTCAGGGTGCTTTTTACCAGCGGTAAACCTTCGCGTCGGTCCATGGAGCCGGACACATCCACCAGGAATACCAGGTTGGCCGGCGCCAGCTCCGCCACGGCGCGGTCGGAGGCCTTGATACCGATGCGTAGCAGTTGCGTATGCCGGTTCCATGGCGTGGCGGCGACTTCGGTGGTTACGCCAAAGGGCGAACCGTCAGTGGGCAATGCGTAGTCATAGGGAAAGTAATTGACCATTTCCTCCAATCGCACAGCGCCTTCAGGCGGCAGCCTGCCTTGGTTGAGAAAACGCCTGACATTGGCATAGCTGCCGGTGTCGACGTCGACGCTGAAAGTGGAGACGGGCGTTTGCGCCACGCGATGCACCGGGTTGTCCGGCAGGTTTTGGTATTGCTCGCGCGGCTCGCTGCGGTATTGCATCGCCGTCGAATCCTGCAGGGCCAGTCGCGCGGTCATCGGGGCCGGAACGGACATTCGCTTGAGCAGCGCCCCCTGCACCGGCTCGCTGTTCATTTCAGCAATCGGTGCAACCTGCTCAGGCCTGGCGACATCACGGGAAGAAGGCATACCACAACCGGCCAGCGCGACACACAAGGTGACGGCAAAACCCTGGGCTGCAAGGCGAAAATGACGACGGGACATTAGCTTAACCTCATGTATGAATGATCCGCTCACAAGGTCAGACGCAAACATACGAGCGTTCGGGTTAACGCCCGGCACACGGTGCAAGCGACGTCACGCTGTGGATACTCATCCAGCAGCGACGGGCCTACGCTACAAAAAATAAACATTCAGTTAATAAAAACATTCGCTTTAAACGAAGCGGCGAAGACTAACTCGGACACATATCGGCCTTTGGAAATACCTCCTGACACTGGCAGCTTTATACCCCGCAACATGGAGCCTGCAGCCTCGACCAGGGAAGGAAAAGTGCACATATCCACCGGGTAGGTATTACATTGAGAACAAATCCTGCAACACCTTTCTATTCCCCCCTTACGAACGCGCCCCAACACGCCCAGGTGAGTGATGGCGTCGATACAACGCTGCGTCCTGACGACCCGCATGTAAGAAAAATGAAAATGCCGTCCTTTCGAACAAAGCAATGCATTGGGCAACTCACACGAGACCCAGGCGCTTGGCGAGACTGGAACCAGAACAACAAAACCGAGATTTCCTACTACTTCAATTCTTACCGGGGCAACGGATTCAATGAAGAACAGAAAAACAGCGCCCGGCGCTCAATCGAGTCCTGGAGCGATGTGGCTAATCTCGCTTTTACCGAGAACGGAGGACGGGCAGAAGGCAGGCTGACCTTTAGCATCAACCCTAGGGTTAAAGTTGCATACGGTCACTACCCCAGCAGTTTCGCAGCCGGCGATACCGCTTATAACCCCAAACACGTGAACCGAAATACGCTGACTCACGAAATCGGTCACGCCCTTGGCCTCAGTCACCCGGGGGCTTACGACGGGCGTCCAGACAATAGGTACCGAGTCTATGCCCAAGACTCCAAAGCCCATTCCATCATGAGCTATTACGACGCTCAAACCAGTGGCAAAAGAATCAATGGCAACCCCATTGCCCCCATGATGGATGACATCAGCGCCATTCAACATAAATACGGTGCCAACTATCAAACTCGCCGCGAAAACAACACCTATGGTTTTAACGACAATACCGGAAGGGACTACTACTTACTAAAAAGCGCTCAAGACTCCGCTAAATTTTGCGTCTGGGACGGCGGCGGCGACGACACTCTGGACTTGTCGGGCTATGGCACTAACCAAGTCATTAACCTGCGGGAAGGTTCGTTCTCTGATGTCGGTCACGGAAAAGGCAACGTTTCGATCGCCCGGGGCGTCACTATTGAAAATGCCATTGGCGGCTCCGGCAATGATGTGCTGATCGGGAACGACGCCGATAACCGACTCACCGGCGGAAAAGGCGGGGATCGGATGCGCGGTGCCGGCGGCGCGGACACTTTTGTCTATAACCACACCAGCGACTCCACGGCGGAAAACCCCGATGAAATCATGGACTTCACCAGCGGCACCGACAAAATCGAAGTGACCGAGATGTTGAAGAAAGCAGGCCTGTCCTCGCTTTCTTATGTCAATGCCTTCCGCGGAAAAGCCGGTGAGGCACATCTGGCCTATGACAAAAATACCGGTAGGGGGAGCGTGTCCATCGACACGACGGGTGATGGTAAGGCCAACCTGCTCATCAATACGCACGGGGAGGTCAAAGCCGGGGACATCGTCACGGCGTCTCAGCTCAGGCCTACCCCTCTCCGGCGCCCTCCAGCACCCAAGAATCCGGTACAGCCGGTTTCAGGCAGGCCAGAGATCAGAGCGCATTTCGTCTTCAATCAGGTGAGCGATTCGAGCCGTTCCAACTCTCGTTTGTTGACCGATTTCATCAGTGGGAAAGACATGATCGATTTGAGAGGCGTGCAGAAAGATGCCAAGACAAACTTCAGGCTGGTTAAGGCGTTTACCGGAAAAATTGGCGACACCGTCGTGAAGTTCAACCCGCAAACCCAGCGTTACTTTATCGCCGTGGACCTGACCGGAGACCGCAAAACGGACTTCCTGGTGAGAAGCACACAACTAATCAAGCCGGAGGACGTGGTCACAGGCTGACCGCCTTGCTCAAGGACAGTATTTTGCTGGCCCGGCGAGGCCAGCGAAGTGCTGGGTGAAACGGACAACACGGGGGCACCCCTCAAGTTATAGGCCAAGCGGTCGAGACACTGGCTTGGTTTACTCACTTATAGGGATATTGCGTGCTGAAAATCCTCCTTCGGGCTACGGCCCTGCTCGCCGCGCTGTCGATGACCGGCTGCGTGTCCTACACCGTCAGCGGCCCAATCGGCGCGCCGCTCCACCCAGCCGCTGTCAGCAGCCCGCGTAACGCGCAGATCGCCGATGTGACGGTGAATGACGCTGATGTCAAAGAGGCCAACAAAACAGCCATCAGCCACGCCCTTACCGTACAGCTCAACCAGTACGTGCGCACGGCGGGCTACTTCAAGCAAGTTACCGAGTACCCGGTGCGCCTGGAAGAAAACGATGTAACGCTCAAATTCAACATGACGTCCCTCAAGGGGCATCGCGCGCCGCACCCGGGGTACTTTCCCGGCGCACTGCTGACGCTGACGATCTGGATCTGGGTCAACGGTCCGATCTACGTGGACAGCTTCGATGTAGCCGGTGACCTGGTGATCGTCGATCGCAACGGCAAGGAACTGGCCAGCGCCAAGGATTCGATCAAGTTCGAACATAACGTCGGCCTTTACAGCGGTGAATATTGGGCGCCTTCGATGGGTGGCCAACAGTTGACCAAACTGATCACCCAACTACTCGACAGCGCCGCCGCCAAGCTGGCCAAACCCTGATTTCAAGGAGCGACGCATGAAAGGATTGATCAAACACAGCCTGGTACTGGCCGCCGTCCTGCTGACCGGCTGCGTGTCTTACTCGCAGCATGAACTACCTGCCGTACAGGCCTGGCCGCCGACCGCCAACATGCCCGCGCAAAAACCTACGGTGTATGTGCGCACCACTGCGCAGAACCACGTCAACGGCGGCCCGGGCAATGCGGCTGCCGGCGCACCCGCCGCCCTGTGGGAAAAGGCCGTGGCCGATTCGTTCCGCCAGTCCAAGCGCTTTTCGCGGGTGAGCACCGACAAGGTCGACTCGGACATCTATGTGGATGCCACGCTGCACAACAATGAAGAGTACAGCCCGGTGCTGACGTTCATTTCCGGCTTCACGTTCGCCATTATTCCGACCACCGCGAAGAACATCTTTACCCTGGAAACGGTGTTCAAGGACAAGGAGGGCAAGGAACTCGGGCGCGTCAAAAAGAGCGAGTCCGTGCGTACCTTGATTCATCTGGTGCTGATCGTGGGCATCCCATTCCAGGCGGATACGCGCGAAGTGGTAGAGGCGCTGACACGCAGTACGCTGGATGAGGCGGTGCAGCGCAAGCTGCTGTAAGCCGATTGCGCGCGCACGCTACTGGGCGTGAGCGCCTATTGGTTTACGGTGTTGCTCCAGCGTCAAGAAGTATCAAGGGAAGGCAGTCCCGATCCGCGACCGCTCCTTTGAGAACCAGATGCCGGTCACCTTGCCCACCACGTCCTCAACCGCCACCTGCCCCATGAAACGGCTGTCATTGCTGTTGTTGCGGTTGTCGCCCAGCAGGTAGACATGCCCCGGCTCGACCTTGACCGGCGTGAGCGTCATTGACTCAGGGCCCTCCACCCGGTCAGCCGGTGCGTGGAAGAGCCCGAGGTTCTCACCGTTGCGGATCAACTCGCCGTTGACGATGGCCAGGGTGTCCCCGCCCACGCCCGCCACGCGCTTGATTGCTTCAGTGCCGTTCCAGCGGTACACCACGATATCCCCGACCTTCGGTGGGCCGGGGCGCAGATCGGACACGATGTAGTCCCCAATCGAGACCGTGGGTGCCATTGAGCCAGTGGGCACAAAGTAGGTGCTGAAACCCAGCACCGGCGCTCGAAGCACGCTGAACAATGCACAGGTGATCACCACCATCACGCCCACATAGAGCACATGGAAACGCTTGCGCGGCACATTCAGCGGGCCGGTGTAGCGCCGCGCCAGCACGGCCGAGGTAATCGCCGAGGCAAGCTTGACCGTAATGATAAAGCCAAGCAGCACGTAGAGCCCAAAGGGCGACGAGGCCAGCCCGCACAGCCCCATCAGCACGATGCCGACGTAAAGCAGCGCCGCCACGCGGATGCCCCACTTGATGCGGTCCACATAGACCAGCCCCCAGCCGGCTACCAGGCAGGACATCAGGAAGGCTTGGAGGGAGAGTTTTACGGGTTTCATCGATAGTCCTTGAACAGGTAAAGGCACCCGGCAGTGCACCTGTCGGGGTTTATCGCAGGGGATCACTACATTCCCCCATTACCGGATATGTAAGACTTCACATACGTCCATCGAGTGAGGATCCAATACGCCGCGAATACAAACGTAAGAGGAAAGCCGATCCAGTTGTATACCCAAGGCGAGTCAGTGCGCAGGGCAAGTGAAATCACCGCAGCGATGATCATCGCGAGTAGCAGGCTAGCCGCCAGAATCATGGAAAACAGTGAGACCGATAAGAAAAACCCACCGATCCATTTATTTCTTCTCACCCGAAGCCTCCTCGTAAAACGCTTTAAAGGCGCTTTCGCTTTAAAGGGGACGGATTTATTTACGCTTTAAAGGGGACGGATTTATTTAGGTCTGGCGCTGGCCGGCAAGCTATTAAATAAATCTGTCCCCTTTGCTGGTTGTCCCCTTTGCTGGTTTTATTTCTGACGAGATAGCAGGAAATTTCGCCGCCATTTCTTCTGAATACTTTATTAACCTCTCTAAATCATTAATCATTACGCGACCTACTGACCTGAATGTCCGGGATGCCAAATACCCCACCCCGGCTGCTTGCTATGAACCGAGCTGAAAAAATAGTAGAAAAAATAGAGCGCAAAAACGTGGTCCGACCCCGATTTTTCGACCCCGATTTTTCTCTATTTTTCATTTCTTTTTTATGGTCGCCAATTGACCTCAATACTGCAGGTTCCGCCGCGCGGATCACGCTGAGACGTGATACAGCCCCACCAGAATTCGTGGATATTCGCCAGTTCGCTTCTTCTCAGTGGTTCGCCAAAGTGTTCGACCAAAAACCGGTCATGGGCGTTTTTTTGGTCATCGGCAGTGTCTTCAGCGTCACCCATCAGGGCGAATCCGAACATTTTCAACCTGTCGTTATAGAAGTTGAAGGTGGCGGTGACTGCCTGCCCGAAAATAAGGTGTGAGGCGCTGGCACACATGACCCATCCATTTTGCATGTCGATTTCACGGTCGAAACGCAGGCCCTGTTGAATAATTTCTTGCGCCATCAGATTCGCAGCTATGGATATGCGCCCATCAAGAACAAAAATTCCGGTTTCACTACTGGACGATGGTGACATGTGCTTACCTGCTGAAAGGGATCGAGTACAGAGGAACCAGTACATTTTCAAAGTTCGGGATAAATACCTGCCCGACGCCGCCGACGCCAAATTGTGGGTTCGCCAACGCATTGCCTGAACCGACCTTCACATCACTCATCACCTTATAAATCGTGACACCGTTGCGATAGGGCGGATACTTAGGGTTGGCTAAGTTGGCTTGAATTTGCAGCCCCTCATAATAGCCCTTCGCAGAACCACCCGTACTTTCGAACCCATGCATACTTGTGTAATAAGGCGACTGCCCAGGCACTGCGCCGACCACCAATGAGCCTTCACGCAGCACGGTATCCGTGTACTTATCAACCCCCACATAAGCCCCCGACCCCTGCCAGCTTGCAGCAGTCTCTGAAGGGGACTTGGGGATGGGGCCCAAGAACTCTCGGTCTCCTGGGACGGGCACTTTGACCCCCGCCGGAACGACATCGCGCCCGATGATTGCCGTCTTCAAGCCCCCCGGGATCCCGGCTGACGTGGCGTTCAGCGCTCCGAGCAGAATATTCGTAGCCCCATCACCGGTGTCACCCTTATAAGCCTGTACACCGCCGTAGGTAATCTGCAGAACCCCACTTTCAGCCGTCACAAGTCGCATCGCCAAACCTGCCGGCCCGCCCAGTGCATACAAGGCCGGCGTACCGATAGCCGCCTCCCCTTGATACACCTGGTCGATGCGCAATACGTTTTGCGCTTTGTAGTAAAGCTGTTCGTTTTCGCTAAGGGGACGGCTCATCTGCGCCAGCAAACCTTCCGGATAGAGGCGATCCAGCGAAGCCATCTTGTCGGGATACTTAGCCGCATAAGCCACCTCGTTGCTTTGCAGCAACGGACCTGGCCGTATCAACGCGTTGATACGACGATCAGCTTCATCCTTCCCATACACCGCGTAGAGTGCGTTAGCGTAATCCCCGAGATACGCCTCTGCGGCTGCTTTATCAGCCTGCGACATGGAGCCAGGATTACGGCGCAGGCGCTCAACCAATGCGTCGGAAATCTGATCCTGCTGATCAAGCGCAATAAGTGTCTGCGCGTCCTTGGTGGTGTACTTATTGCGGTTAAGCGCATCGCGCGCCTGTTGCAGCGCCGACTCGTTTGCGGGACTCAACAGGTTATTTTCAACCGCATTTTTCCCAACCTGCGCCCCTGCTACCGCGTCCAGCGCGCCCTTGCCGGTCAGCGCACCGGAAAGGCCACCCGCCAACGTCGAAAGGCTGGCGATCGTCTGTTTTTGCTCTTGGGTCAGGCTTTCATTGCTGATGACGCCATACAGGTGCTCCTTGATCAGCCTAGCGGTTTCTTCCGCCGCGACAGCGCCCGCCACACCTGCAAGCGCCGAGTTGCCGCTAGCCCGGGCTAGTACGGCGCCCAACACCGCGTGAGCCATCAGGTTGGCATTCGGGTCGCCTTTGGTCAGGTCCTTGACTTGCCCTGCCAGATACGGCGCCGCCGCACCCGCCAACGCACCCCCAACACTCCCGCCCATGGCCGCTTGGACCACGGCGGTCACCGCCTGGCTGGCTTTCTGGAAGCTGCTGCCGATACCGTAGTCCTTTTGCGCCTGCTGAAGGATCTGATCGCGCGACGGGTTGGCAATCCCATCGTCCATCAGCTTCTGGCGGGCGGCTCGGCCAGCTTCGGTGTTGGGGTCCTGGGCATCCTGGATTTTCGCGGCGGCAATCGCATCACCAATGCCCTTGGTCAGCTCCATCGAACTCTTGATCAGGTCCATGCGCTCCTGCATGGCCTTTTCATCGGGTTTGTCGAGGCGTTGGTTGGCGTTGGCGGTGTCGCGGTTCAGGCCGACCAGATCGTTGGCACCCTCAGGGTTGCGTACCAAGATCGTGCCTTCGCTGACGGCGCTGCGGGTGTGGCTGTGGTCCGAATCGTCGAGCGCCATGCCGTACGGGGCACCCGGCTTGAGTGTGCCCACGCCGCCGCCATAGGAGCCGGAAACACTGAAGCCCGCCGACTTGCTCTCGATCTCGCTCTTGTTCTTGATGTCGCTGACCAGCAGGCGGTCAGTCAACAGCAGGTTCCGGTCGGCCGCGGCCTCACTGGCAATCACCGCGCCTTGCAGGGTAGTGTTCTTGGCCACGTCGATGGTGTAGCCGCCTTTGCCGGCATAGAAGCCGCTCTGGTCGGTCACGGCCTGGTAGTCGCTGTTCATTTTCGACGCCGCCAGGTTGGCGGACGCTGCAACCGTGGAGCCGTAGCAGAACGGCGGAATGCAGATGCTCGCGCCAAAACCGGCGCTGTCCTGCTTGCTCTTGGAGGTTTCGCTGTCCTGCAGCGACACAATGTTGAGGTCGCCGCCGATATCCGCATCGATACGGTCAGCGCGCACCTGTGCCCCGTTCAGGCTGGTGTCCTGCCCGCTGCGCAGTAGCAGCGCGCCGGTGTCCAGGGTGGTGTTGACCTGCGTCACGGAGCCGCCGGAGCCCAGGTTCTTGGCGGTTTGCGCCCCCAGGTCGAGGGTGAAGCCGTTTTGCTCGCCAACATTGAAGCTGGCACCGATGGCGGTCCTATTGCGCGAGCCGTCGTTTTTACGCTCGGTAGTGTTCTGCGCGCTTTGCATCAGGATGTTGTTTTTCGCAGACAACAACGTGCTGCCGGCTTTCAACGAACTGCCGGTAATCGTCAGGTCACCCAGGGTGCCCGGTGCATCACCCGCTGCGATGATCGACAGATTGCCGCCGGCGTTGAGGCTGCTCTGGTGCGCGGTCTGCGCCGTGTATTCGCTGCTGCTTTTGGTGCGAGTGTTAGCCAGCTCGGTGCCGATCTTGATCAGCGAGCCGTTGCCGGCCGAGCCACCTTTTTTGTCCTTGAAGTCGGTGCTTTGGTCAGCAAGCTCACCTAGCTGATTATTCAGGTTGTAGGTCGCCAGCGCAGCCTGGGCAATTTTCACCGCCTTGAGGCGCGGGTCATCGGAGCTGCGGGCCGCTTCGGCGGCGTCGCGGATGCTGTTGGCGGTGTCGACCACGGTGCCCGCAACCACGCGACCCACGGCCAAGCTCTTGGAGCTGTCTTTGCTGGTCTGGCTGGCGGTTTCCATGCCGGAGGTGACGGTGACATTGGCACCAGTCAACTGCATGTTTTTGGTGCTCACCAGATCACTGGCGATCACCGCCAACTCCCGGCCGGCGGTCAACGACACATTGCCCGCGCTGGAGCCAATGGTGCTGCCGGTCAAGGTCATCTCATTGGCGGTGCCGTTGTGCTTCGAGCTGTTGATGTAGAGCTTCTGGTTGCCGGTCATGTCATCCAGACCAAGCTTGTTGCCGGTCAACACCCCGGTGAGATCGCGATTCTTTTCCTTGTGCATGTCGGTGCGGGCGAAGGTGTTCTGCGCCGCGTCGATAGTCAGGTCGCGGCCAGCCTGGACGGCGAGGTCGCCGGTGCTGACCAGGGACGAACCGGTCACCGTCGCGTCGCGCTTGGCCGCCACGGTGACGGTTTCGCCGGAGACCATGCTGCCAACGGCGGTGGTGCGTTTTTCGTCGACTTTGTCCTGGACTTTGCTCGACTTGAGCCCGCCCCAACTGCTTTTGCTTTCCTTGCGCTCATGTCGGGCGCTGTCGGAATTGCTCACGGCCAGGATGTTCACGTCCTGAGCGGCCACCAGTTGCGTGGCGCCTTTTTCAGCGGTGACGGCACTGCCGGCCAGCAGCAGGTCGGCACCAGAAACCACGGTGCTGTTCGTACCGGCACTGACGAGGCTGCCGACGTTGTTCACCGCGTCGGTTTCATCCAGGCGGAATTTCTTGCCCTGGGAGGTCTTCTTGGTCTTGCTGTAGAAGCTGTAGTCCTGGTCTTCAGCAGCCTTGAGGCTGAGGTTTTTGCCGGACACCAGGTACGCCTCGTTGCCGGCACTCACTTGGCTGGCGACCAGCTGCAAATCCTGCCCGGCACTCAGTGTGGCGTCGCCGCCGGCCTTGATCACACTGGAGACTTGCTGGACATGGTCCTCGATGCGTTTGATCTTTTTCGAGTTGTACGCCAGGTGCTGTTCGTTGGCCGCCACGCCTGCAGTGAGGTCGCGGGTGGCGATGAGGTTGATGTCGCGCTTGGCGTCCACCTGGCTCGCGACAATGCTGATGTCGCGGGCGCCGACCACGTGCAGGTCACGGCCGGCTTCGACCACGGAGCCTTGCTGAACGATGTTTTTGTAGTTCGAACGGTTGCCGATGGCGCCGCTGTCGAGGGTTTTCGAGGCGGTGATGTTGACGTCGCCCGCCGCCTTGACTGTGGTGTCGGCACCGCTCTTGAGCACGCCGCCGACGTTGTTGACGTTGCCCCCGGCTTGCATGGCCAAATCGTTAGCCGACTCGATACGCGCGGCGCTGTCGACAAAGTCGCTGCGCTCGGTGCGGTAGGCACTGGCGCTTTCATGGGTGGTGACCGTGCGCTCGTTGAGCAACTCGGCACCCGCAGCCAGGTTGACGTTGCCGCCGGCAATCACGCCGCCAGCGCGGTTGGTGAGGTTGTTGGCGCTGAGCAGATCAAGGCGCCCGCCGGCTTCCATCAACCCGCTGTTGGTGAGGTTGCTGCCGACGTTCGCCAGCAGGCTGCCATTAGCACGAAGCGTACCGGCGTTGTTGAGGTTGCCGCCGGTGATCAGGCTGACGTCACTGCCGGAAATCAGTGCGCCATTCGGTGCCAGGCGGTTGTTCGCTTGCGCCAGGTACAGCACCGGCACCAGCACTTGCTGGCCGGCGACGGTGGTGTTTTCCAGCCATACGATGTCGTGGGTCAGGGCCGCGACCTGCTCGGCGGTGAGGCTTACGCCCACCGAGAGGTTGAGGGCGTCTTTGCTGCCGATGGCGTTGTCCATCAGGTGCTTGAACAGGTCGGCGTCGCTGGTCTGGCCGTCGATGAAACGCTGGCCGGTGCGGGCGAGTACGGCTTGCTGGATCAGGCGTTGTTCGTAAAAGCCATCGCCCAGGCGCTTTTGCGCGGTGTCCGGGTCATAGCCGAGCTTGGTTAGCAGGTAGTCCGAGCCCAGGAACTGGCGCATGTTGGTGAACAGCGGGTTGGTTTCGATCAGGTATTTATGCGCGCTGGCCGCGAACTGGCTGGTGGGCAGGCCGTTGACGCCATTGCCGTCGTTGAGGTGGAACAGGCCGTTCTGCCCGGTGGGCACATCGAAGCCCGGCAGGCCCAATGGGTTGACCTGTTGCTGGGCGAGGTCCGGCGGCAATTGCGCGTTGAGGCTGACCTCGGTGGAGAAGCCCGGCGCGTTGGTGTTGGCGCCGCTGCCGACGTAGGTGTAGCCACGCTGCACGACGCGGTTATCGATACCGTCCTGGGCTTTCACGTCCACGGCGCCACCGGCCTGGATCACGGCGGCGTAGCTTTGATTGGAGGGCGCCAGTTCGGTGGTCTTGCGCAGCGCCGTCCGCTCCGATTCCATCGCGCCGATAAACGTAGCCAGGGACGCTTCAAGGCCACCGAGGTTGTTGGCGTCGTACTGCGTGCCGTCGAGGGAATATTGGTCGGTGAAATTCGCCGCGTAGGTGTACCAGCCCTCGGGCTTGCGCTCACGCTCAGAGGTAAAAACGCGATCGTACTGGGTGTCGTGGGTCACCAGGCCGACGTTGCTCAGTTGGTTGACCTGAATCGTCATGGCGCCGCCGGCGGCGATGCTACTGCTGCTGTTGAGCAGTTCGCCGCCGGTAAGCAGCATGTCGCCGCCCGAGGTGATGCTCGAACCCGCCGTCGCGGCGCTGACGATAAAGTGATCACGCACGGTGATCTGGAACGGCCGGTTCTGTTTGCCGCCGTCGCAGTCGCCACCGGTCACGCCTTCGATACAGGCGGTGGGGGTGATCGACGCGCTGTAGATGCCGGACTCTGTGTTGAGCACCGTACGGATGTTGTCGAGGGTGCTGGCGGCCAGGATCAGGTTGCGCTCGCTTTCAATGGTCCCTGAGCTGTTGATGATGCTGGTGGCCAGCCCGCCCTGGCCGTCGCGGTCGACGCGCAGGTTGCCCATAGCGTAGATGTTCGCGCCGAGGTTTTTCAGGCGATCGACCTTCAGGTTCATGTCGCCGCCGCTGAAGATCAGGCCGTGGTCGTTGAGCAGGTTGCCCACCGCCAGGTCGAGGCTGCCCTGGCTGGCGACCGTGCCGCCCACGGTCCAGTCCTGGCCGCTGCCGACCAGGCTGCGGGTGCCGAGCAATTGCCCAGTGGCGGTTTGCTGCAGGTTGTCGACGTTGACCGTCAGGCGCCCGGCCTGGATCGCGGTGCTGTTGGTCCAGCTGGCTTTGTCGAGGGTCAGGTCACCCTGGGTCACCAGGCTGCCGCCAACGTCATCCAGGCTGATGCCGCTGAGGTCGAGCACGCCGGTGCCCACGTGCAGCACCTTGCCGCCGGTGTTCTGGAAGGTGGTGGCGGCGAGGCTCAGTTGGTCGTTGGCGGTCTCCAGGCTGCCGCTGTTTTTCAGCAGGCCTCCGATGGCGTAACGGCTTTTACCTGCGACGCCCAAGGCACGCATTTGCCCACTGTTGTCCAGGCTGGCGGTGTCGAGAGCGAGGGTCGTGGCGCTTTCGATCAGGCCACGGTTGGTCAGGGCGCCGCGCAGGCTGAGGTCGATCTGGTTACCGGCGATTTCGCCGCCGTTGTCCACATTCACGCCGCTCAGGCGCACGCGGTCACGGGCGAACAGGTTGCCGCTGCCGTTGTTGAAATCAGTCGCGTCGATCACCGCGTCACCGGCTTTGGCCGTGATGCGTCCACCGGTGTTTTCGAGGGTGCCGGCGGTAATCGTCACGCCAGCCTTTTCGCTGTGGATCAGGCCGTTGGCGCCGTTTTGCAGCAGGCCGGTGGTGGTGAGGCTCAGGCCATCGTTGGCGGCCAGGGTGCCGTTGTTCTGGTTGTCGACGCTGTTGGCAAACAGCGTCAGCAGGCCCTGGCTGGCGAGCTTGCCGCCCTGGTTGTCGACATGCGCGGCACGCTGCACCAGCAATGGCCCGACACTCGCCAGCTTGCCGTTGCGGTTGATCAGGTCACCGAGCAAATCCAGGGTGATCGAACTGGCCCCGGTGAGGTTGCCGGCGCTGTTGTCCAGGCTATTGCCGTGCAGCGTGAACGCGCCGGTGCTGTCGATGATGCCGCCCTGGCTGTTATCCAGCAGGCCGGTGATGTTGAGGGTTTGTGCGCCGTCGCTGAGCAGCTTGCCGGTGTTGCGGTTGTCGAGGCTGTCGGCGGTGACGTTCAGCGCCTGCTTGGCGCTGATGCTGCCGCCCTGGTTGACCAGGCTGTGCACGGCGGTTGCAGTGAGGGTGCGATTGGCAATCACCGTGCCGCTGTTGGTGATGTTCTGGGCGTCGAGGCTGACGTCGCCAGCGGTGTTGCGCGTGTTGTCGGGGTTGACCCCGGCTTCAATGATGCCGGTGTTGGTCAGTTGGCCGTTGCTGGCCAGGGTGATGCTGTCGCGCGCGGCGAGGGTCTTGCGGTTTTTCAGCTCGCCCTTGGTTTTCGCCTTGAGCGTGGTGCCTGCGTAGACCGGACCATTGGTTTCCAGGCTCGCTGCCTTGATGTCCACCGCACCGCTGGCGGCGGCCTGGGCCATGCTCAGATGGCCGTTGGCGTCGAGCTGGATATCACCGCCGCTGGCCGCCAGCGTTCCGTCGAGTTTCACGCCCACACCGGCTTCGGTGCCCACCAGTTTGATAGCGCCGGCGTACATGCCGCCCAGGGCCGAGGAGTCGATGGCCAGTTCCGGTTTTTCGCTGCCGTCATCGGCGCGTACGGTGGTCTTCAGTGTTTGTGCATCGACGTCGTTGCGCCCGGCAATCACGGTGAGCTGGCGCGCGTTGATCTGCGCGTTGATCTTGGCCGAACGGGTGATGATCTCGAAGCGGTCGACGTTGCTCGCGTTCAAACCCTTGCCGTCGATGGTCACCGCACCGCCGTCGACCTGGTAGTGGTCCAGGCGCCCGACTTTATCGATCACCGGTTTACCCGTGGTCAGGGTCACATTCGGGGTGTTGATGAAACCGCAGCCGTTGCAGCTGATGCCGTAGGGGTTGGCGACGATCACCTTGGCCGACTGGCCGGCCACTTCGGTGTAACCGCGCAACTGGCTGGGGCTACCGCCTTTGACTTCGTTGAGGATGACCTGCGCAGCGCCGCCCTTGAGGTTCGGGTTGCCGACAATGATCCCGCCCAGCTGGGTGCTCTGCACCGCGCCGGTGGCGTTGTTGAGGATCACGCCATTGGGGCCGACGTTGTAGTCCTTGAACTGGTTGTGGGACAGGCCGCTGCCATTGGGCGTGGCGATGTTCACCACCGGTACGCCGTTGCCCGCCTGGCCAACCGTGGTGCCAGGGCCGCTGACCACTATGCCGTCCGCCTGGGCCAGCAGTGGCTGCCAGAACAGCGCGTTGGCCAGGATCAGGGCCAGGCCGCGTTGGCTCAGGGTTTTCAGGGCAGAAACGGGGCGAACGTCCATATTCAAAGTCTCGGGCAGCGGTGTTGAATTACAGGAAGAAATCCAGGCGGAAGTAGATCGGCGCTTCGCGCTCGGTCACCACGCCAGGTCGCTCAAGGGAATGGGCAAAGGTCACGCTGGTGCTGACGTATTTGCCTCGGGCGAACAGCTCGACGGAATTACTCGACACCCGGCCGTGCTGGTCGTCGTTGTAGCGATCGTTGCGAATCACGCCCTGGTCGTAGCCGACGCTGGCGCCGTACTCAAGGAGCGCGGGGCGCATCCAGTCCACGGTGACCGGCCGCGCCCAGCGCACTTCGTTACGCCAGTAGCCGCCGCTGTCGCCGTTCAGTTGCTGGTCCTTGAACCCGCGCACCGAGTAGGAACCGCCGAGGCTCATGCGTTGTGGCGCGAACAGCACGTCTTCACTGCGCTGCCCGGTGGCCAGGCTGGAAAAACTCAACGACTCGCCCCACAACGTGAAAGGCTGCAGGTAGCTCATGGTCGCGGTGTATTTGCGATAACGCGGGGTTGGCGTGAGGTTGCCTTGAGGGTCGCGTTCTTGCTGGTTGCTTTGCGCGTCGAAGGCACCGATGCCGTTTTGCATGCCGACATCCAGGTTGACGAAGGCACTGCCGATGCGCCGACCGTGGGTGAGGCCAACCTGGAATTCGCTGAGGCGGTTGCTGTTATCCAGGCGCGCGTCGAGCAGGTAGTTGTTGGTGCGCAGGTGCGTGAGGCCGAGGTTGACCGAGGTCTTGCTCACGTCGTCGCGATGGATCACGCGTTCGGCACGCAACTGGTGGTTCTGGCTGTCGCCGTTCTGTTTGAACTTGAACCCCTGGACCACGCCGAACGTGCGGTACTCGCTCTCGCTGTAGCTGTAACTGAAGTTCCACCAACCCCACGGCACGTTGTAGTAGAGCATGCTGTTTTTCGAGGTTTTCTGGTAGTCGCTCACGGCGTCGTGGCCGCCGCGCAATATCAGCTGGTCGGCCAGGCCCAGCGGGCTGTCCCACTCCAGGCCGGCGCCCCATTGCTGTTCGCCGGTGCTTTTCTGCCCATCGTTATTGCGCGACAGGCTGGCGCGCCAGGGCTTTTGCGGTTGGTTCTTGACCACCACGTCGCTGCCGCCGACTTCGCTGCCAGGAGTCAATTCCATCTGCGCCTGTTTGGAGGGCAGGCGGCTGAGCTGGTCCACCAGTTGCTCGACTTCGCGCAGGTTGAGGGCTTCGCCGACCTTGCCGGGAAACGCCATGGCCAGTTCGCGGTCCGTCACGCTGCTGCCCTCGGCTGCCTTCAAGGCTTCGAGTTTGCCTTCCACCACCAGCACCTGGAGGTGACCGTTGGAAAGGTCCTGCTGCGGCAGGTAGGCGCGGCTGGTGACCCGGCCCTTGGCGATGTAATAGTCGGTGATGACCTTGAGCAATTCATTGAGCTGCGCCACGCCCAGGCACTGGCCGATGTAGGGCTTGAGCAGGCGTGTACGGTCGACGGCAGGCAGGCTGTCGGCGCCCTTGAGCTCGATGTCTTTGATCGGGAAACAACGGGTGTCTGCGGGCAGCGCCGGGGCCTGGGGTTTGGTGTCTTTGCCGGGCAAGTCCTGAAGCTCTTCGAGGCGTCGGCGCTGCTCTTCGAGCAGGCGATTCTGCCGATCACGAATCAGGTCCTGGTCCCCAGGTGTAGGGGCGGCCATCGCACTGTTCAAACTCAAATAAGCGAGCAGGAAAGTGCACAGAAGATACCGAGTCCGTGGCGATAACAAAGACATGTTCGATCCATCGAAAATCAAGGGCGGCAAACTAACATCGAACTAGTGCTAATCCAAAAATCTGAATTAGTTGCACAACCGCACGCGCTAATCACTCAACCAATTGATTAATAACAACAAAAATTATCAAAAAAGATAGGCAGCTCGTCACGGGAAGTATTATTCCGACAAGCGGCAACCGTTTTGATAGCGATTCGTCGGAGAACCTGGAAATTGCCATTAGTTGGCCATCAAGTTCTTGCCGAGATAAGTTAGTACCGGAAAAGTCGGAAAAGTTCGCGGGCGTTTTGTGAATTGGATCCCATTTGTCGGTATTAAACCAGATTGTTCCCACATTGCGCGGGAACAACCGTGCAGTTCAATCCTAGCTGGCGTCTTTGTCTCGATCCTGGCCGGGCACCAGGGTCAAGCCAGGCTTTTCCACATCGCGCGAGACGTGCGATTTGACTTCCGCCACGCCGCCCTCCTCGTCGTTGTGGATCACCAGAACACCAGGCCGGCGCAATTGCTCCAGGTCACCTTCGGCCAGGCTGAAACTCTCGCTCAGGTTCTTGTCGGTCAAGGCCTTGCCCTCAGCGCGACGCTGGGCAAACTTGCGCCCTTTACGCTGCTGGTAGCGCGCCCAGGTGACCAGGATCACCGCGTTGAACAGGGCAATCCATAAGTAGATTTGCAGGGTATTGAGCGCCGCAAAAATCGGCGCTTCGATACGCGGGCCACCATGGGTTTCGAGCATCGAGATAATCCCGCGCGCCAGCAACCAGATCAACCCGGCCCAGGCCACCAGGGTCAACAGTACGTCGATGACCCACATCACGGAACGTTGGCGAGTTCTGACCAGTTTCATGCTCACGCCTCCTCTTCAATCGGTTTGATACCGCGGTCCGGGCTGACCCAGCGGGCGCGCTTCTGGTGCTGGTTGAACAGCACCCTGGGGAAACTGACCAGGGTGGTGAACAGACTGACCAGCCAGAACACCATCGGGTACCACACGGTCCAGAACAGGGTTTTCCACAGGTCTTTCTCGTAGCGGCGGTCGATCAGGATGCTTACCGCAAACTGCATCAGGCAGACCATGGCCAACACCAGCCCGGTGAACGCCGGCGGCATCAGCGAGTCGACGGCGATTGCCTGTGGCAGCGGGATAAATTTGCCCACGCCCCAGAAGATCACCGAGAGCAAGAAGGTAAAGGCCCAGCCGGTGGACAGGCAGTACTCGAACAGCAGCGGCCACAGGTAGCGATGGCGCCATTGCCAGATGCCGCGAATGTTCTTGAACAGCACCTCCGCCCCGCCCTGGGCCCAGCGCAGACGTTGCTTCCACAGGCCGCCGACGGTTTCCGGCATGAGGATCCAGCACAGCGCGCGCGGCTCGTAGAAAATGCTCCAGTGATCGAGTTGCAGCTTCCAACTGACATCGATGTCCTCGGTGATCATGTCGGTGCTCCAGTAGTCGATGCGGTCCAGCGCTTTCTTGCGAAACGCCACCACCACACCGGACACTGTGAAGATCCGACCAAACACCCGCTGCGTGCGCTTGATCAAGCCGATGATCGACGAGAACTCGCCGACTTGGACCCGCCCGATCAAGGTCGAGCGTGTGCGAATCCGTGGGTTGCCGGTGACGGCGCCCAGGCGCGGGTTGTCGAGCATCGGCGCGACCATATAAGCCGCGGCGTTTTTGTCGAGCAACGCGTCGCCGTCGATGCACACCAAATACTCACTGCGCGCAGCCACAGCGCCCATGCGCAGGGCCACGGCCTTGCCCTGGTTCTGTGCCAGGTGCAGCACGCGCAGGCGCGGGTGCTGCAACGCCAAGGCGTCGAGCACTGCGGCGGTGTTGTCGGTGGAGCCGTCGTTCACGGCGATCACTTCGATGTTCGGGTACAGCTGGTCCAGCGCCGCGTGCATCGTGTCGGCGGCGTTATCCCCCTCGTTGTAGCAAGGGATGATGATCGAGATCAGCGGGTTACCCGCCAGGGTCGGCGCCGGCGTGTCTTCTTCCCAGGGCCAGTGGCGCTCCCAGTGCAGCCAGAAGTACACGCCGCCGGCAATCCACAACGCCGACATGAACAGCGGGTAGAAGAACACGAAGTCCATCAGGAACTGCCCGGTGACCAGGAAAATCAGGCCCAGAGGCACACCTAACACCAGCGCCAACACGAATAAAGCCAGGATTCTGTCGAACATGGTCAAGGGTTCCATTGGTTGGAAAGGGCCGGACGTACCGTCTTCAAGTCCGGGGAGTTTTCCAGGAAGTTGTCCGGGTAATAACCAAAACTCGTGACCCCCTGGCGTTTGAGCACACCCATCCATTCAGCCATCTGCGCACCGTCGATATCGGGTGCGGCCGCGGTGCGCCAGTCTTTGGCCTGCAGCTCGAACACAGTGCGTTGCAGCGCACCGGGACGCGCCTTGACCGTGGCGACCAGTTTTTCCAACCAGGCGTTGGAGGTGTTCAGTTCCTGGCCTTCCATCAACGGCATGGCCATGGGTGCGGTCCAGTTGTAGGTCTGGAGGAAGTCATCGAGGTTCTGCGCGAACCAGGCTTCGCTGTCCGGGTTGAGCATCGGCTCGGCGAAGATATTGCGTGCGGTCTGCACCTGCGGCCCACCGATGGCACGGACCTTGGCGGTCAGCTCCTTGGTGAAGTCGATCAGGTAGCGGCTCTTGAAGCGCGTCCAGCGCTGCATCACTGCAGGGTCGGCACGCAAGGCCGCAATGGTGTCCGGCAGGCCATTGGCGGCATAGGCCTTGAGCGCGGCGGGGCTGGCGTCTTCGAAGTCCGACAGCACGGCGTCGTCGTGGTACAGCACGCCGTCGATGGCGTTGTTGCGCGCCAGATCTTCATAGATCTCGCCGATAATCTTGCGCACCTGCGGATCGAACGGCGACAGGCGCTTGTACTGGTCAGGGTCGGTGCTGACCTTGCCGGTTTTCGGGTCCCAGCGGGTCACGCGCGGCAGCTTGGAATCGAGGGCGAAACTCAGCACCGGCATCCACGCATACACGGCGGCATGGGCCCGGGTGTGCAACTGCCAGGACACGCGGTTGAACAAGTCGGCGCGCACCGGCAAGTGACGGTTGGGGAAGTACACCGAATGCACCAGGCCGTCACCCTTGGGGTCGGCGAAGGCTTGCAGGAACACAGTGCCTGCGCCCATATCCACCACGCGTTGCACCAACTGGTCGAGGTTGCGCGCTTGTTGGGCCGGGTCCGGGTCGTAGACGTTGTCCAGGTCCACATGCAGCACCCGCAGCGGGGCCGCGGTTTGTGCGGCGACGATGCTGTTGGCGAAATGCTCGCCGTCCGGGTCGGAAGCCACCAGGAAGCGCGGGCTGTTCATCAAGTCACTGGAACTGTCGAGGCCGTCTTCCAGGGTCAGCGCCATCTGGTAGCCCTGCTCGCTGACGACCGCCAGCGAGGTGCCCTTGGCGGCGCCGTAGGGCCATACCCACACCCGTGGTTTTTTGCCGGTGACAGTTTGGATCTTGTTGGAGATCGCCTGCACATCCGCACGCATCCGCGCCTGGAACTGCGCCTCGGTTTCATAGCGCCCGCTGGCCGGGTCATAGCGCAGCGAAGTCGCGGCCGGCTCGAGGTTGCCCTGGGGGTTGGCGAGAATCCCTTTGTGGTTGGCGTCGGTGTGGGCGGCGATTTCCACCAGGCCGGACTGCGACACTTCGCGGATCTGCTGCCAGGTGAGGAATTCGCCCCGCGGCCGTGGTGAACCGGCAAAGTCCACCGGCTGGTTCAGCGGCGTGTCGATCCAACTGCCGACGGGCGCCAGCAGGGCCGGCCAGTGGTAGGCGCGCAGAATCGGCATCACACGGGTGTAGAAGCTCGAATAACCGTCATCGAAGCTGAGCATGACGGCTTTGGGTGGCAACTCGGGGCCGCCATTGCGGGCCGCGAGAATCTGGTCGACGCTGACCGCCTGGTAGCCGTTCTCGCGCAGCCAGGCCAGCTGCTCGATCAAGCGCTCGGTGCGCACCGCCACCACCGCCTGGTCGGGGTCGCGGTCCTCGATGTCGTGGTAGGCGATACCCAGGAAATGGTTTTTCGGCCACGCGGCTTCGTTGGCCGGTGTCGGCCGCTCGGCGGGTGGAGTGAATGGCGCGGGTTGCTGGGCGCAGGCACTGGCCAGCAATACACCCAGGACCAACAAGCAACGGCTGAGGACGGTCATGGTCAGGCTCTTCTAGAAACGGTAAGTGAGGTCGACGAGCAGGCGTAGATCGCGTTCGCGATCGCCGTCGTAAGGTCGGCTGATCAGGCTCAGGTTGGCGCCGGCTTCCAGTACATCGTTCCAGCGAAAACGTTGGCCGTAGCCCACCAGACCGATGCCACCGGTGGAATAATCGCGCTGACTATAGGTACCCGCACCGACCTGGAACTGCTGACTCCACTGGGTCTCGTAGCGGTGATAGAGCACATGGTTGACGTTGACCATGGGCAACACGGTGAAGTCCGACTTCGGGTTGAAGTAGATCGTGTCTTCCTTGCTGTTGCGGCTGGCGCCGACTTCAAGGCCCAGGTCCACTTGCACTTTCGGCGAGCTGTAGAGGCCTTCGCGGCCGCTGAGCAGGGCTTCGAAACGGTCGTTGCCATCGCTGAAATGCGACGGGCTGAGGGTCAGTTTCCACTCGCGGCTTTCATTGGCGCGCCAGCGGATGAAACCGCTGCCGCCGTTGGCGGTGATGTCGGCATTCAACGCGCGCAGCGGCGTGGTGGACAACAGGTAACCCAGGCTGCCGCCGTATTGCCAGTTGTCGTTGATATCGCGGGCAATCGACACGGCAGCGCCCTGCTTGGTGCCATTGCCGTAGGAATGGTTGGACACCTCGGCTTCCACGGTCATGTCACGGGTGCGTCGCTCTACGCCCACAAGCTGCCAACGGTGCTGGCCGGTGCCCTCTTCGAAATCCGCGCGGGCATAGCCGGCACCAGCGAACACGCGCCAGTCTTCGTCGATGGGCGGCGTGTAGATACGGCTTTCAATGCCCCAGTCCCGGGTTCCCGAGACGGCCCCTGCATCGCCGTTGTTACCGCCACCAAAACTTTTGCCGGTGTAGGCTTCGACCCGCAGCTCGGCCATGTCGTGCACGTCGCGCAGGCGGCTGAGGCGCTGCACCTGGCGGTTGTCCGGGTTGCGCGCGAGCACATCGTCGGTCAGTACGTCCATTTGCCGCCATTCCTGCAAGTCCATGGCGGTGTAGGCCTGGCTCACTTCCAGGCCAATGTCGCGCGGGGCCTGGGCTTCGGTTTCCTTGAGGACGCCTTCGGCGCGGCGCGGCAGATCGCGGGCGCGGTACATATCGGCCTGGGCCAGGCGCAGGCCGACATTGCCC
>NZ_JBAWDE010000386.1:0-42096 GCF_049590575.1 Pseudomonas sp. | reverse complement strand
GCGGTGTATCAGTCAACCCGCCCGGTGACTGACCCAGCGCATTCGCGAGCAAGCCCGCTCCCACATAAAGCGAGATCCGGGAGTATCCGAAAATGCGTATCGCCCTGGATCCCTACCTGTATAGAGGAATCAACCCATGCGAATCGGACTGGTTGGATACGGCCACGGAGGGCGCTTCTTTCATGCGCCGCTGATTGCAACTCTGCCCGGCGCAACGTTCGTCGGTGTAGTAACCCGTTCTGCCGAGCGGCGCCAACAGTTAAATGCCGACCACCCCGGCGTCCAGGCCTTTGACAGCATCGGCCAGATCGTCGAGGCCGGCGTCGATGCCCTGGTGATTTCCACCACCCTCAAAGGCCGCCCGGCCCTGGTGTTGGAGGCCATCGAGCATGGCGTGGCGGTGGTCAGCGACAAACCCTTCGCCGCCAATGCCGAACAGGCCCAGGCGCTGATTATCGCTGCCGAACGCCAGGGCGTGCTGCTCAGCGTCTACCAGAACCGCCGTTGGGATTCGGACTTTCTGACCCTGCGCAAACTGATCGACGCCGGCGCGCTGGGGCAGATCACCCGATTTGAATCGCGCGTCGAACGCTTCAGCCCGCAGGCGGTGGGCAATGCCAGCGGTGGCGGCTGGCTGCGCGACTTGGGCAGCCATCTGGTGGACCAGGCGCTGCAACTGTTCGGCCCGGTGGACCGAGTGTTCGCGCAATTGCAGTTCAGCCCGCAGCATCCCAGCCTCGATCACGGCTTCTTTGTTTCCCTGACCCACGCCAACGGGGTGATTTCACACCTGTGGGGCAGTGCGCTGCAAAACAGCCAGGCCCCGCGTTTTCGCGTCAGCGGCACCTTGGGCTGCTACACCGTCGAGGGCCTGGACGGACAGGAAGACGCCTTGATGGCCGGCAAGTCGCCGAAAACCGAAGGTGAGCACTGGGGCGCGGAAGAACATCGACGCTGGGGCTGGTTTGAACAGGGTCAGGAGCGTGAACGGGTGCCCTCGGAAAAAGGCTGCTGGACGCAGTTCTATCAGCAGTTGCAAGCTGCCGTGCAAGGGCAGGGGCCGCTGCCTGTGGATGCCTATGACGCGCTGGAAACCACCCGTATATTGGACGCCGCACGCCTGAGCGCCGAGCGCCAGCAGGTGGTTTCAACAAAAATAGAATAAAATTCTAAAACAGGTTGATATGGAAATTATTTTCCAATAAAGTCTTTTCCAGGTTGCATAAAGTACGTTCGGACTCGATTCGCGCGACTCAACAAAAACAAGATCAAAAACAACCAGGTACCGTCAGATGAAAATCTTCAACGCTGTACTGCGAGTTTTACGCCCTGCCCACACGCCCCGCGGTCTGCCCCGCGCCCGGCCGTTTTATTTCTCCTTCCTTAATGTGCTGTGCGTCGAAAACCAAGGCGCCCTGGTCTGCTGCATTCCAGGTGCACCGGTCGTTCGACTGCCGTCGTCCTCGCTCTGATAAACGCAACGTCCACAAAACCAACAAGAAATTGGAGACAGACCGTTCATGAAGACCCCGATCCGTTTTACCGCGCTGGCTTTATCCCTGATGCTGGCCAGCGGTTTTGCCAGCGCCGCCGACATCAAGGTCGGCGTGAGCATGTCCGCGTTCGATGACACCTTCCTCACTTACCTGCGCGAAGACATGGACAAGCAAGCCAAGTCCTATCCCAAGGGCGACGGCGTGCAGCTGCAGTTCGAAGACGCCCGCGCCGATGTGGTCAAGCAACTGAGCCAGGTCGAGAACTTTATCAGCCAGAAAGTCGACGCCATCATCGTCAACCCGGTCGACACTGCTTCCACCAAGAACATCATCAATGCCGCGACCAAGGCGGGCATCCCGCTGGTGTTCGTCAACCGCCGTCCCGACCAGAAGGACTTGCCCAAGGACGTCGTGGCCGTGACCTCCGATGACGTCGAGGCCGGCAAGCTGCAAATGCAATACATCGCTGAAAAACTCGGTGGCAAGGGCAAGATCGTGATCCTGCTGGGCGACTTGGCCAACAACTCCACCACCAACCGCACCAAGGGCGTCAAGGAAGTGTTGGCCAAGTACCCGGACATCAAGATCGAACAGGAACAGACCGGCATCTGGCTGCGGGACAAGGGCATGACCCTGGTCAACGATTGGCTGACCCAAGGCCGTGAGTTCAATGCGGTGTTGGCCAACAACGATGAAATGGCAATCGGCGCATCCATGGCGCTGAAATCGGCCGGCAAGGAAAAGGGCAGTGTGTTGATCGCTGGGGTCGACGGTACGCCGGACGGCTTGAATGCGATCACCAAGGGTGACATGGCCGCCTCCGCGTTCCAGGACGCCAAGGGCCAGGCAGTGGGCTCGGTGGAAGCGGCACGCAAGATGGCCAAGAACGAGCCGGTCGAGCAGAACGTGATTATCCCGTTCCAGCTGATCACTCCGGAAAATGTCGCCAAGTTCAAGTAGCCCTGACATAACAACAATGAACCGGCAGGGCGGTCGTGCCCGCCCCTGCTGATGGAGTACCGTCTTATGCTCGCTCAAGCCGCTGTCTCGCAGCCTCCCGGTATCCAGCCGTTGCCGCTGGAAGAACCCTACCTGCTGGAAATCGTCAATATCAGCAAAGGCTTTCCCGGTGTCGTAGCCCTGGCCGATGTGCAGTTGCGCGTTCGCCCGGGTTCGGTGCTGGCGCTGATGGGCGAGAACGGTGCGGGCAAGTCGACGCTGATGAAAATCATCGCCGGCATCTACCAGCCCGACGCCGGGGAAATCCGCCTGCGCGGTAAGCCGATTGTGTTCGAAACGCCGCTGGCGGCACAGAAGGCGGGGATCGCGATGATCCACCAGGAACTCAACCTGATGCCGCACATGAGCATCGCCGAAAATATCTGGATCGGCCGCGAGCAGCTCAACAGCCTGCACATGGTCAACCACCGCGAAATGCACCGCGCCACCGCCGAATTGCTGGCGCGCCTGCGGATCAACCTGGACCCCGAAGAACACGTCGGTAACCTGAGCATCGCCGAGCGGCAGATGGTCGAGATCGCCAAGGCGGTGTCCTACGACTCCGACATCCTGATCATGGATGAACCGACATCGGCCATTACCGAAAAGGAAGTGGCCCACCTGTTTTCGATCATTGCCGACCTCAAGTCCCAGGGCAAAGGCATCGTCTACATCACCCACAAAATGAATGAAGTGTTTGCCATCGCCGATGAAGTGGCGGTGTTCCGCGACGGCCACTACATCGGCCTGCAGCGCGCCGACAGCATGAACAGCGACAGCCTGATTTCGATGATGGTCGGCCGTGAGCTGAGCCAGTTGTTCCCGGTGCGCGAGACGCCCATCGGCGAGCGGCTGCTGTCGGTGCGCGACCTGCGCCTGGACGGAGTGTTCCAGGGCGTGTCGTTCGACCTGCATGCCGGCGAGATCCTCGGTATCGCCGGGCTGATGGGCTCGGGCCGTACCAACGTGGCGGAGACCATCTTTGGCATCACCCCAAGCGACGGCGGGCAGATTGAACTCGACGGCAAGCCGGTGCGCATCAGCGACCCGCACATGGCCATCGAGAAAGGCTTTGCGCTGTTGACCGAGGACCGCAAGCTCAGTGGGCTGTTCCCGTGCCTGTCGGTGCTGGAAAACATGGAGATGGCCGTGTTGCCACACTACTCAGGTAACGGTTTTATCCAGCAGAAGGCCCTGCGCGCGCTGTGTGAGGACATGTGCAAGAAGCTACGGGTGAAAACGCCTTCCCTGGAGCAGTGCATTGACACCTTGTCCGGCGGCAACCAGCAGAAAGCGCTGCTGGCGCGCTGGCTGATGACCAACCCACGCTTGTTGATTCTTGACGAGCCGACCCGCGGCATTGACGTCGGCGCCAAGGCCGAGATCTACCGTCTGATCTCTTTCCTCGCCAGCGAAGGCATGGCCGTGATCATGATTTCCTCCGAGCTGCCGGAAGTGCTGGGCATGAGCGACCGGGTCATGGTGATGCACGAAGGCGAACTGATGGGCACCCTGGACCGTGCGGATGCGACCCAGGAAAAAGTCATGCAGTTGGCCTCCGGTATGACCGCGGTCCACTGACGAACAGCACAGAATAAGAAGGTGATTGGCTATGAACGCAATAACAGACAACAAGCCTGCCACGGCACCGGTCAAGAACCGCCGACGTTTGCCCACTGAGCTGAGCATCTTCCTGGTGCTGATTGGCATCGGCCTGGTGTTTGAGCTGTTCGGCTGGATCGTGCGTGATCAAAGCTTCCTGATGAACTCCCAGCGCCTGGTGCTGATGATCCTGCAAGTGTCGATCATCGGCCTGCTGGCCATCGGCGTGACCCAGGTGATTATCACCACGGGGATCGATTTGTCTTCGGGCTCAGTCCTCGCGTTGTCGGCGATGATCGCCGCCAGTTTGGCGCAGACCTCCGACTTTTCCCGCGCGGTGTTCCCCAGCCTGACTGACCTGCCGGTGTGGATCCCGGTGGCCATGGGCCTGGGTGTCGGGCTGCTGGCAGGGGCGATCAACGGCAGCATTATCGCCGTGACCGGTATCCCGCCGTTTATTGCGACCCTGGGCATGATGGTCTCGGCCCGTGGCCTGGCGCGTTACTACACCGAGGGCCAGCCGGTGAGCATGCTTTCGGATTCGTACACGGCCATCGGCCATGGCGCGATGCCGGTGATCATCTTCCTGGTGGTGGCGGTGATCTTCCATATCGCCCTGCGCTACACCAAGTACGGCAAGTACACCTACGCCATCGGCGGCAATATGCAGGCGGCGCGCACCTCGGGGATTAACGTCAAGCGCCACCTGATCATCGTCTACAGCATTGCCGGGTTGCTGGCGGGGCTCGCAGGCGTGGTGGCTTCGGCACGCGCCGCCACCGGCCAGGCCGGCATGGGCATGTCGTATGAGCTGGACGCGATTGCCGCCGCAGTGATCGGCGGCACCAGCCTGGCGGGCGGGGTAGGGCGCATCACCGGTACCGTGATCGGCGCGCTGATCCTTGGGGTGATGGCCAGCGGGTTTACCTTTGTCGGGGTGGACGCGTACATCCAGGACATCATCAAGGGTCTGATCATCGTGGTGGCGGTGGTGATCGACCAATACCGCAACAAGCGCAAACTGAAACGCTGACGCCATACAAATGTGGGAGGGGGCTGCCCCTTCCCACATCTGCGGAATACCAGGCAGTTCTAACCGTTTGTCTTCTATATAGCTCCACTCACTTGAATTTCTTGCTATAAACGCACTCCGATATCCATTCGCCAAGCCCGTCCTGGTGCCTTTTGGGGGTATATCGGAAAAAATGCCTGTCTTTTCAGTTGCTGAGCCCTCAAGTCGGCCTTAGACTGCCGCCCCTCGTAAATTGAGTGCCGGGTGGCGCTTGAAATGGACGGCGCCTTTCCGAGGCCAGCAGAGGCCTGCCGGAACGCTCCCTTATTCGCCTTAATGCACGTATTTTTTATAGAGAAATCAATGACAAAGGAAAAGTTGCTGGCCATGCCGGCGGATGACTACATGAATGCCGAACAGCACGCTTTTTTCGAGCAGTTGCTGCAAGACATGAAAGTGGAACACCACGAGCGCATTGAACAGAACCGTATCGCTATTGAAAGCCTGGACACCCCGGCCGACCCTGCCGACGCCGCTTCCGTTGAAGAAGAACGCACCTGGCTGGTAAACGCCATCGACCGCGACCAGCGCATGCTGCCGCAGCTTGAGCGTGCACTGGAGCGCATCAAGGAAGATTCCTTTGGCTGGTGTGACGACAGCGGCGAGCCTATCGGCCTCAAGCGCCTGCTGATCAGCCCGACCACCAAATACTGCATCGAAGCGCAAGAGCGTCACGAGCAGATCGACAAGCACCAGCGCCAAGCCTGATGCCGTGAAACCAGGGGGCGCCTTACGAGCGACCCCCGAAGAAACATCCGTTACGCCGCGTCTATTGATCTGCTGCAAGCTATCCCACTAAAGGCCCATGGATAATGGCCTGATAGTGGCGTTTAATGCAGCGACAATAACGACAAGCAGTGGGGTGACGACGATGGCTGGAGACGGATCTCTGATGGGCGCAGCAGTGCCACCGCAAAGGGTGGTGCGCGGGTTGCCCGGCTGGCTGACGCCGCTTTTGCAGAGCACCGCCCTGGTGCTGGTGCTGCTGGGCCTGGCGTTTGCCAGCCTGCCGATATATCTCTGCCTGCCACTGGCCCTGCTGGTCATCTGGCTGCCCAGCCTGAAAGATCGTACATCGCGCGCGGCACCGTCCGAGGCCATCGATGCGATTGGCGAGCTGACCCGCGACCTGTCCTATACCACCAGCCACAATGCACTCTCCGCTGCTGGCGTGGCCTATTCGGTCAAGCAACTGGCGGCGCGCGTGCAGTCGCAATTGGGCGCGGCCAAGCAGATCGTCAGCAGTGCCGAAGTGATGATCGGCACGGAAAAGGTCACCTCTCAACTCAGCCGTGAAGCCCTGCAAGCTGCCAGCCAGGCCCACCAGCGCAGCACTGAAGGCCGCGAGGTGCTGGTCAAGTCGATCACCCGTATGCACCAGCTCAGCCAGCGTGCGAACGCCAGCCGCGAGCTGATCGAGGCCTTAAGCCAGCGCAGCGAAGAGATCCAGCAGGTAACCCTGGTGATCCAGTCCATCGCCAGCCAGACCAACCTGCTGGCGCTGAACGCGGCGATCGAAGCCGCGCGGGCCGGTGAGCACGGGCGCGGGTTTGCCGTGGTCGCGGATGAAGTGCGTGGCCTGGCGGGCCGCACGGCCACGGCCACCGATGAAGTCGGGGTGATGGTAGCCGATATCCAGCAACGCACGGCCCAGGTGGTCGAGCAGATACGCCAGCTTTCGGCGGACTTGCACACCGGTGTCGAGCAGGTGGAGCACGCGGGCGAACAGCTGGAAAGCATCGCCAGCCTGGCGGCGGGCGTGGAAGGGCAAGTCAATGAAATCGCCCAGGGCGCCGACACCAACCGCACCCAGCTCGACAGCCTGTTCCATGCAGTGGAGCAAATGCGCAGCGACTTGGCCGTGAGCGACCAGCAGACCCGCCAGCTGGCCGATGCAGCGGTGCAGATGGAAGGCCAGGCCGAAACCATCAGCGAACGCCTGGCGGAGGTCGGTCTGGATGACTATCACCAGCGCATCTATGACCTGGCGCGTGAAGGCGCGAGCCGGATCGCCGCGCAATTCGAGGCCGATGTGCAGCAGCACCGCGTCAGCCTGGATGACCTGTTCGACCGCAGCTACACGCTGATCCCCAATACCAACCCAAACAAATACCACAGCCGCTTTGACGGCTACACCGACCAGGTGTTGCCGGCAATTCAGGAAGCATTGTTGCCGCGCCACGAGGGGCTGGTGTTCGCCATCGCCTGCACGCCTCAGGGCTATGTGCCAACGCACAACAAGGCGTTTTCCCAGGCGTTGACCGGTGATGCCCAGGTGGATGCTGTACAGAATCGCACCAAACGCAAATTTGAAGACCGCACCGGCATTCGCTGTGGCAGTCATCAGCAGGCCGTCTTGCTGCAAACCTACACCCGCGATACCGGCGAGCTGATGCACGACCTGTCGGTGCCGATCATGGTCAACGGCAGGCACTGGGGCGGCTTGCGCCTGGGGTATAAACCGGAAGGAGCGAAGGGCGGGCGCTAGGGATTATTGCGATTCATGCAATGCAGCTATTCCGGGGATAGCTTTTTCCAACGGGAGGAAAACCGTAGCATGGCGCACATTGTTAGCCAGCTAACTAATGTTGCGGGCTCATGTTGCGGAGAGAATCCATGCAAACCAAAGTTGATGTCGCCGTGATGATCGGCAGTGGCGTCCCTCCAACCCTGCGTGCGCTGGGCCAGAAGGCCTGCTGGGTGGTGTTGCTCAACGGTGAGCAACGCGGTACCGCGTTCGCCAGCCGCGATGAAGCCGAAGAGTGCAGGGCTGCCTGGCAGGCGCTGTTGCGCCTGGAGCAGTCAGACAGCCTGCACTGAGCGCGGATCAGTTCGATTGGTGCAGGCGTTGGTTCAATTCATCCACCGCAATGGCCCATTCGGCGTCATCGCCAAGCTCTTCCTTGAGAAACCCGGCTTGTTGCTTCGTCCAGAAGGGCGCATCGACCAGCTTCACGTCCTCAGGCAACGGATGCTCAGCAATAAAGGCGTCGATAGCCTCCGGCGAGGACTCCAGGCCAAGTTGATTAAACAGGGTTTCGAGGGTAGGGATTGGCGCGTCCATTTGGTTCTCCATGCAGGGTGGGTCGTTATGCATGGGAGGCTGAGGGGGCGGCAGAGTTCGAATTTGTTGATCAGGAGTTCAGTGCACCCGAATCCACTGCGCTTTTCAGTGCCTTGGCGGCATCTTTTGCGGCGATGGCAGCAGCTTCGACGGTCTTGAACCAGCGGTCTTTTTCCACCTGGTGCGTGGTGATCGTGGTCAGTGGTGGCTTGGCGCGCATCACAATGACCGCTTGAAATTCGCCCTCTACCTCTCTTGCGTCGCCATGGATGAAAAATTCGCCGATATCAAATTCCGTCACGTATGCCTTCCCTTGGAGATAACTGCACTGGTGAAACCTGGCCCGGAGGGGCAAACTTCAGTGGACGGGCCAGTATGGCAGTTGTTGCGGGTCGGCGGCGCAGTAAAGTCATCAAGCTGACGAAACGATTGCCCCATCGGGTTGCTGCAGGATCGCTTCGAGTTTTTTAGCCAGTTCGCACGCCTGGATATGATCGCTGCGAAAGCCTTTGACCCGGCCACTGATCACTTCACGGATATGAAAGAAGTTTCTGCCGGCAGGTACGACTTGGTAAAGAACAGGATCCGAGTATCCGCGGCAGCCGTGCAAGGGGTAGTATTGCGCGTCGTTATGACTTGATGAACGAGTGCGCGAAGACATAACGTGATTATTCGGTCGTTGCATGGCCTGCTCCTTTCGATCGATCCGGTTGACCTGCCAGTAGTGTTTTGAGTAGTTTTGCGCTGTACAGCTGTTCTAGTATTGTCGTCAGTGCCTGGCGTCTGGTTCCATCGCCAGGTATGTGTTCTTGTGTGGAACGTCGGAAAACTGCGTTTTTAATAGGGTCATTGTCTGAAGTTGGTCGGCTCGTGTTCTCGGGCCGTTGAACCTGTGATCTCCTGTGATGCCTGATGACCTTGCACAAGGTTGATCACGTACGCCTGTACTAGTCTTATGACGCTACAGCGTGATCTTCTTCAGTTTTTTTTCAGTGAATGTGTTGTGTGCTCGTGCCTTGATGGCCGATTTTTCGTGCTGCCCGCCCTGGCGGACAGCGCTCTTTTCGATGTGGGGGCGTTTCCTTGGCAGTCAGTAATCTGGATATGCACGCGTTATTCGTGCTGGGTGATTTGCGCGCAAAGTTGGTCAAACAGTTTCAATCCCGTTTCGTTTACATCACTGAGCAGACGCCGGAAGGCATCTATATCGCCGAAATCGATACCGAGGCGGCCATGGTGGTCGATGACAAACCACGCCTTGAACTCAAAGTGGGTGATCATTTCCGCGCAGCAGTATTGCCCAGTCGTGAAGGCGGCAAGTTTGAGCTCAAGTTCCGTGACATCAAATTAACGGTCTATGGCCTGGGCGATTACGCCTTTGTTTCTTCAGCCGAAGGCCAGGGCATCGTGTTCAAGGAAGGCCACAGCGTGATGCTGGCGTTTGCCGCCAACGAGCAACTGCAGGAAGGCCTGACCAAAACCCTTAAAGCCGTGACCGGCAAGGCCGCTAAGTGGCGCAAGGGTGAACTGGTGACGTTCAAGGCCAGCGAGTGATTACTTAAATATCCTGTCCATGTTTATCTCCCGGAACCTCTACTACAGTTGAGTTGACTTAACTATTCAGAGGCTTCGCGCATACGCAGCAAAGCCGTCCGCCATTGGCTGCGATATCGCGAGGTGCGAAGGCATGAAAGGATTGAGAACGCTGTTGGCTGCGTCCCTGACCACCCTGGGACTGTCGGTGGCTACGCTGCCGGTTTCGGCCGCCGAGGCGCCGATACATTTTGCCGACCTGAACTGGGAAAGCGGCAGCCTTATCACCGAAGTGCTGCGGGTCATTGTCGAGAAGGGCTATGACTTGCCCACCGACACTTTGCCCGGCACCACCATCACCTTGGAAACCGCCCTGGCAAAGAATGACATCCAGGTCATCGGTGAAGAGTGGGCTGGCCGCAGCCCGGTGTGGGTCAAGGCCGAGGCCGAAGGCAAAGTGGTCGGCCTGGGCGATACGGTCAAGGGTGCCACCGAGGGCTGGTGGGTGCCCGAGTACGTGGTCAAGGGCGACCCGGCCAAGGGCATCAAGCCGTTGGCACCGGAACTCAAGAGCGTGAAGGACCTTGCGCGTTACAAGGACGTGTTCAAGGACCCGGAATCCCCCGGCAAGGGGCGTTTTCTCAACAGCCCGATCGGCTGGACCTCGGAAGTGGTCAACAAACAGAAGCTCAAGGCTTACGGCCTGGATGACAGCTACGTGAACTTCCGTAGCGGTTCAGGCGCGGCGCTGGATGCGGAAATCGCCTCCTCAATCCGCCGCGGCAAGCCGGTGTTGTTCTACTACTGGTCGCCGACGCCGTTGATGGGGCGCTACAAGTTGATCCAGCTGGAGGAGCCGCCGTTTGATGCCGAGGCGTGGAAGACGCTGACGGACGCGGATAATCCGGATCCAAAGCCTACCCGGTCGCTGGCGTCCAAGTTGAGTATCGGCGTGTCCACCCCGTTCCAGAAGGAACACCCGCAGATTGCCGGATTCTTCGAGAAGGTCGAGTTTCCGATTGAGCCGCTGAACAAGGCGTTGGCGAGCATGAGCGAGAATCACACCGCGCCGCGCGAGGTTGCGCAGGTGTTTCTAAAGGAACATCCCGAGGTGTGGAAAGCCTG
Source organism: Pseudomonas sp. (assembly GCF_049590575.1). Lineage (GTDB taxonomy): Bacteria > Pseudomonadota > Gammaproteobacteria > Pseudomonadales > Pseudomonadaceae > Aquipseudomonas. Next base: position 31,205 of record NZ_JBAWDE010000386.1, on the reverse strand, counting down.
GTTGACCGAGGATGTGGCGCAGAAGGTTGAGGCAAGTTTGAAGTAAGCCCTTCTCGGCGCAGACTGCAGATCAGGCAAATGGGGGAGGGCAAGCCTCTCCCATGTGCGTTGCAGGTCTAGAACCGGGTTTGCACTGCCAGCTCGAACGTCCTCGGTGATCCCAGGTAATACGCCGGCGACACGTGGGCAAACTCGGCATACACCTCATTCGTGAGGTTGCGCACACGGCCCGTCACCGAGGTATGCGCGTCCACTTTGTAACGCAGGAACGTTCCGAACAGCGTGTAAGCCGGCACTGTCTGGGTGTTGGCGTTATCTGCATACACCTCGGCCACATAGCGCGCATCCACGCCACCTTGCCAGTCTTCGGCGAAATCATAGGTCAGCCACAAGTTGCCCACGCGCTTGGGCACATTGGTCGGCGTATTGCCTTTGCGCGACACCACGGCGCCGCTGGCAATCTTCTCATTGAACGCGTCGTACTCGGCATCCACCCAGGCGACGTTGCCTTCTGCCAACAGCCTCGGCGTGATGCGCAACGAGCTGGCGACCTCAATACCCCTGGATGACTGCGCACCCACCGGGATGCTGCTGGTCGGGTCCAGCGGGTCGGTGACGGCGAAGTCCTTGCGCTCGATCTTATAAGCCGCCACGGTGGCCGAGCCGCGGCCGTCGAGGTAGTCGAACTTGCTGCCGACCTCCCATTGCTTGCCCGTGGAAACGTCGAACACCTGGGTCGTGGTGCTCGGTTGTTCGGCGGCCGTGCTGTATTGCACGTACACATTGGCCGAGGGGATGAATTGGTAGGTCAGGCCCACGCGGCCGGTCACCGGTTCCCAACTGCGCTTGACGTGCCGTGGGTTGGTGGCCGTTACCGCGCGGTGGTTGGTCACGTCCAGGTCGATGGCGTCATAACGCAGGCCAGTCAGCAGTGACAATTTGTCAGTGAGGCCCAGGCGGTTTTCCACGAATAACGCCTTGGTGGTGACCTCATTGGTCTTGTCGTTACCGAAGCTCTCACGGGTTCGCGGCAGGTCGTAGAAGTGCCCAGGGTTGTAGTTGTTCGGGTCGACTGTGTTGTTGCCGGGTACATTCAGCGGGGTGCTGGTGGTGCTGTTGACCTTGTATTCAAAGCCGCCGGACCAGGTGGTCGACAGGCCGAAGAGGCTATCGTCGTGGCGCAGTTCGAACTGGTTGCCATGCTGTTCGCCTTGATGGCGCACCTGATACGCGGTGGAGCGGTTTACCGCAGTGTTACTGGCGTTGTACTGGTAGGTTTCCAGGTTGCGGTAATCGCGCTGGCTGTCCAGATGGTAGAGGGTGTTCTTCAGGGTGGTGCTGTCGTTGATGCGGTAGTCGATGATCGAACGGGCCCAAAGCGTGCGCTGCTCGTAACGACCGTCGGCAACGTTGTAGTTGTTGAAGCGATTGTGCTTGTCGATCTTCAGTTCGCCCACCTTGGGGTTGAGCACCGGCGTGCCCCAGTAGGGGCTGTCTTCATGCTCATCCTGGTATTCCAGCGCCAGGGTGTGGGACAGGTTGGGGGTCAGGTCGCTGAGCAGCGAGAATGCCAGGCTCCAGGCGTCACGCTGATCACGGTCGATGTAACTGTGGTTGGTGTTGCGGCTCACGTCCAGGCGCGCGTAATGCTGCACATCGGCGCCGGGGTCGGTCAGGGCGTGATTGACGCCAAACGCCATGCCGGCCGTGTCATAGCTGCCATAGGTGAGCTGGCCTTCGGCAGCCTGTTCCTCGCGGGTGGCCAGCTTGGTCACGTAGTTGAGCGAACCGCCCACGGAGCCGGCGCCGTTGATCAGCGAGGAAGGGCCGCCCACCAATTCCACCCGGTCATAGACCCAGGCATCCACTGGCCGGGCCAGGCCGGTGGCGACGTTGATACCGTTGAACATCTGCGTGATCTGGCTGCTGGTGAATCCTCGATACGACACAAAACCGCCAAACCCTGGCGGCGCACTCGCGTTGACGCCGGGCAGGGTGTTGGCCGCGTCGCGAAAGGTCTTGGCGCCATGGCGCTCGATGTCATTGCGATTGGCGATGGCCACCGACGCCGGGGTTTCCCGCACGCTCAATCCCAACCGCGATGCCACGCCACTGGACTGGTCGAGGGTCAGGCCGGGCTCGGCGGACTGGTCGCCGTCAATGGTGGTAGGCGCCAGTTCGATCGCCCAGGTACACACAGGCAGGCAGCCGAACAGGCCTGCCAACAGAGGTAAATGTTTCATGCTTGAATCCTGAAAAACTTGGCTTGAAAGCAACGCACGGCCACGCGTATTTCCTCGCGGAAACGCTGGTCAGTGCAGATCAGAAAGCGAAGGGATCAGGCGAGGGCAGGCGGCGCGCGCGGGTGCGCCGTGGGCCAGGTGAAGCGGGCAGGGATGTCGGCAGCCAGGACAATGGCTGGCGGTGGGGCGTGGGGTTGCGGCAATACCGCCACATTCAGGCTCGAACTCAGCGCCGGGCCCATGCCGCCCGTGGAACACAGTGGGCAGCCAAATGCCTTGGCCAGCGTCGGCAGGTTCTCATCGGTGGAGTTGGACGGCTGCGGCGCCTGGGTGCGCGGGTCCACGGTACAGAACTGCCCGCCGATGCCATTGAGCTGCATCCCCACCATCTGCCCGTGACCCATACTGCAGGCGAACACATTGAACAGGACGCAGCAATACAGCATCCAGGCAATGAGTGAGCGGTCGGCACGGGCGATTTTCATGGGGCGGCACTTTACCATCAGCCGCCGACGAAATGCCTGCAAAAAATATCAGGCCGACTATGCTGTTTCGCACCTTTTCAGGGAGAGCCAGCCATGAGCTTCGTTGTCGCACGATGGATTGTCGGCGTGTTTACCTGCATCAGCATGGTCCACCTGTACTGGGCCGCCGGCGGCAAACTCGGCAGTCTCGCCGCCATCCCCCAACTACCCGGCGAATTCGCCCGCGGGCCACGCCCGGCATTCAAACCCTCGGCGCTCGGCACTTTCCTGGTGGCAATGGGCTTGGTGGCGATTGCGCTACTTGTCTGCCTACGAGCTGGGCTGTACTTTTCGGCGGTGTCCCATGGGGCACTTCAGTGGGGGATCAGTGCGATTGCCGTGGTGATGTTTGCCAGGGCGATAGGGGACTCGGAGTTGGTGGGGTTTTTCAAGAAAGTGGGTGGGTCCAGGTTTGCGAAGTTGGATACGTATTTTTATTCGCCGTTGTGTTTGGTGTTGGGGGTTGGGTTGTTGGTGGTGGCGTGGGGGTGAGTCGGTTTTAGAGGTTTGTTGGGTATAAATAGACGTTGGTTGCTCGCAATTCAACAAAGCCCGATGGTTGAGGGATTGGTTCGTCGGTTTCAATGAGGATTATTGAGTCTGCGAATTTTAAGGCTGTACACTCTTCGCTTGAGTCTTGGATGATTTCGGCGGTTATGTGTGTCACCTTGCCTATCACAGTTATGTATGGTGCGTTGCGGGAGGATGGTATTAGGTTTTTACCCCATGAAAAAACTTCATCTAAATCGAGTTCTACATCTAGCTCGTCACCGATTTTGGGAGTGGTACCGACCCATCGTGCTGTACCATTTCCGATCTCGGATTGAAAATTTACGAGGGCCGCGTCAAGTACTTCCTGTAAGTCAGTTATTTGTATTTTCATAAAATATCCTCGAATTCTACGTGGCTTTCAGATGACAGGCAGGTAATTCAGGTCAATGATTTCGAAGTAACTTAGGTGTGTTGAGGCAGGTCGGAAAATATTCAAAGTGCTTTTTATAAGTATTCAGAGTTTATGAAGTAAATATCGTCGTAGGCGAGGCCGGCAATGAAGGTTAAATTATTTTCAAACACTTTTCTAGTTTTTTCTCTGCTAGTCTAAAAGTCACCAGGTCTGAGGGGACGGTCAAAAACAAATACCGATTTTCAACTTTCCTCAATCCATTTTACTGTCGAGAAAAATACTGCTCTGACGATGGATGCGTTATCTTCTTAAGAGAGAACATCAAAAATAATCTCCTAATAATTGATGGCTAAATTAAATTTTCGTCGAAATAATTCATCTTTAAAAGTTGTTTTTTAGTGTTTGTATAATTTTATTAATTAAGTTGGCTGCCAGCCTTTGGAAGTGTTCTGAATCTCTACGGGGTATGAATTTGTTTAAACAAGCAAGTCATTTGAAGGTGATATAGGGGTTGGTCATGTTTTTTGAATTTTGTTTATGTAGTTTGATACATCCTCCACGTTAATTTTATTAAATTGGCTTTGAGCTGCTTTTATAATTGTGTCGGTTTCCATAGATGTGTTGTGGAAAATTTGAGCTGTGGCATGCGTTTCTGCATCATAAAACCGACATATTAATGTGTCTTTTTGAGAGTCAAGAAATTTACTGATTTTTAATGGGGTTATACATTTTTCAAATATGGTCATCCTTAACCAGAATTCTTCTATTTCTTCTTCGGATTTCTGAGCCACTAACAGTGTGTTATGTGAGCCCTCGAAGGTTTGGTCTTGGATGTGTTTGGGGTCGCTTGGAAGGTTCCTGATTGTCGAATAAATTCCACTTTGATCATTTTTTTTACACAGGTCCCCCTCGTGAAGAGTTCTGGCGATATGTTTTTTAAATAGATACTCTTCAGATGTAGAGTTGAAGTCAGCGGTTAGCGTTGATCGCCATTCTCTTTTGAATGGCCACGTTTCTGATAATTGCTCCATTACATTGCACCATGATTCCCAGGCGCAGTTAAAGTTATGACTTAAGAATGTCGTCGTGGAAAATTTCGAGTCGTTGGTTGGATATAGACTTTCCCAAGGTCTAACGCCACGTTCATTTATGTATACTGTTTTCATATTTTATTTCTTGAAGTATGTGTGTGAGTCATCGCTGATCTTAAAAAGGACTTTGATTTCGTGCGTTGCATTTTTGGTATTGAAGGGTGGTCCATGATTTTCCTCTGCATGTTCCAATTAGCTTCAATTAGCTCGTTAACGTCTTTAGGTGCGATGAATTCCTCCCCGTCTGGGTTGCTTGCATTTTCAATGCAGTATTTGAGTGAGTGGGTACTTACTAGTTGCCCAAGAATCAGCGAGTGCGTTACCTGTGGATGAATTCGTAGATGTCTTCCTGCTGGATTTCTTCTAGATTGATTTTTTTGATGACTTTTTCTAAGGAAGGGGAATGTTTTGAGTGGCAGATGAGTTGGACAACACCATGTGTTTCCGAGTCATGGAATCTAAGATAAATAGCGTTTTCGTCGGAAAGTATCAATTTGAAATCGTCGATTTTTGAAATGTCTGTCAGGTTGCTTAATTTTTTCCATAGATAATCAAGGTTGCTGTTGTTCTCCAACATGAGCACCACGGACGTTCGATGGCCTGTCATACTGTTAGGGTCTGTACGATACGGATTGCTATTTAGATTGGTTATCTGAGAGTAGATGTTTGATTCATTTTTTCTATAAATATCTCCAGGTCTTGAGTTTTCATGGAATTTTTTTTGTGATGTGTGTTCTTGGCTCTTGCTGTAGTAAGGTAGTGAGTTGGTGTGCCACCTCACAATGTTTGGCCATTTTTGTTTAAGTAGCGAGCTAACCTCGCACCAAGTTTCCCACGCTCCAGAAAACGCTTGGTTGAGTAATGTTATGCTTATATAGTTTTCATCAGCGCTAGGGTTCAGTTGCTCCCAAGGGTGAATGCCTGTTTCTTTTATGAGCGCCGATTTCATTTTTATCTCCTGAAATTGAATGATTGTCTGTGTGATTTTTTAATGGCGTTGGGTTTTCATTGGTACGTCCCTCAGTATTAAAATGTGGATGCAAGTTGTCTTTTTTATGGTCAAGGGAATTAAGGTGTCAGATTTATTTGGTTTATTTGGGAGCAAATGTTAAATAAAGCCGTCCCAATTAGCTCATATTTTTTCGATGCTGTATGTGTTTGCAGTTACTGTGAAAATATTTGATTTATTTATACTTGCCTTTAAATAGTAATTTTTTTCATTTTTTTGAGGGGTGTACTTCGCAATCTGCGGTGGGCTCGGGTCTTTTTCCTCATAAATTCCACATATTTCTGCGCCTACCGCGCTCACGCCTTGGAATGTTACGTAATTGTGAAAGGTGATGAGTAAATATTCAGATTGCGAGTCGCTAACAATCACCAATAGCTCGTTGCGCTTGCAGGTCACTTGTTGGATGGTCCCTCCCGAAAATTCAATGGCGTCTGTTTCGTGTTTTTTCTTGTTTAGTGGTTGGTCGGGTCTCCAGAACTCCAAGTCGGAGCAATGTCTTTCCACATCATCCATATCATCATCGCCGAGCGTGTCATCGAATCCTTTAGAGATTATCGTTCGGATTTTTGCCAAGCGGTGTGTGATTGCGCAGTCGTCGATGAAGTCGGTGGTTGCTTTCCGATACTCTTCAGTTGCTCCAGGCTTTTCACCGTAATAGCTGCCCATTTTATGCAGTGATATTAGTATGAATTCAACCTCCCTAAGGGCGTCCATTGCTTCTTCGCCAGAGAGAGCTATATTTTTATTTTGCTCTAGCATTGTTTTTTTCTCATAGACTTGGGGTTTTCCACTGTAGGATTTCTCTTAATGGTAAGTTTTAATGTGTTATATCTAGGGTTGCGCAATTTCTCAGTGTGCGATTCAGGTACGTCGATCTCAATAGATAGTCTCGATAATTGCAATTTTAGTTATGCCGAAATTATGCAGTCATGGTCGTCCAAATGTAGCAAAAAAGTTAGGTTGCGATCAGTCAGCCAAAAAGGGTAGCCTGTTGTTTCACCTATAATGGATTCAAGATCCTGAGAGTTGTTGATATTCCACGCTCTATAATCAGTATCAAAAACCAGTAATATCAGATCGGGGTTTTTTATGCGATTCTTTATTTCTTGCCAGAAATTTGGATTGTGTTCGGTTTTGGTTTCGTTGAATTCCATAGCGTCAAGTAGTGTGCTTTCAGTTTTAAAATATTTTTTAGTCAGCGATTTTATTAGTTGATCAATCTCTCTCGCGACTATTTTTTTGTGCTCGATCTTGAGTGTATTGAGTGCTTCGTCAATTTCTTCCTCTAAGTAATTCATTAGGGGGCACCTATTTTTGAGCGGCTAACTGGAAGCAGGTCGAGCAATATGTGACCTCTTATGGCTCCGCCGCTGGATCTTTTTCCTTGAGTCTGATATCCAATATGCGGTGAGCGTGGACCTACTTTGCTCGGAACACGTGTCGGGTCGTCTATATTAACTTCTGCTCCTTTCTTCGGTCCCTTTTGACCGTTCCCAGTGCGGTTTAAAGCCAGACCACTCGCCACGAAGCCACTGCTCCAGGTCCGCCGTCAGCCCGGCGTAGGAGGCAAACAGCGCGTCCACCTGTTCCGCCGACACGCCGCCCTGCACCCGAACCTGGTAGCGTCCGCCCGCTACGCAGGCGTGCGAGCCTTTGCCGTGCTCATCCAGCATTACAACCGTGGAACTGCCGTCGTCCAGCCCGATTACCTCAACCGGGATGTCGCCAATCGGCACGTCATAAACCGACTCGAACTTACTTTCGATCTTCAGCTCGCCGCCTAACTGGCAGAGGGTGACACTGCCCAGAACGTCCGGATCGGTCATGCTCACTGCTGTCTGCGAATTACCAACGCGCAGCACCCGATCTATCCCCAGCAACGAGGGCATATCCGTCGCATGACTGACTGAATCCAGCGCCCGCGAATACCATTCGCCCATCTGCTGGCGATACACCGCCAGGCTCTGATGAAAGCCATCCAGCTCATGTTCGATAAAGGTGATGTGGGCGGCGTGGGTCATCCGTGACGTCTCGGCGAAGGGCAAGGCGTCGGAGTCTGCCGCAGGAAAAAGCGGCTGGATCAGCGGTTGGGAAAATCAGAAAGGGCTTACCAGCGAAGGGGAAAAGCCGCAAAAAACTGGGTCTGGAAGCTACACAAAAAAGCGCTGCAACTGATTGCAGCAGCTGCGGAAAAAGTATCTCAAATAAAAATCGCTCTCATCCTTGCCCGATTTGCCGACATGGCCGTCATGGTTAATAGAACCTCTATTACGCAGGATTTCCCATGTCGCGCCTCGCTCGTCCCTTGCATCCACTGGCCCTGTCAGTGGCGATAGCTTTTGCCGCCGTGCCGTTGTTGACCGTCCAATCCACCGTTGCTGCAGAAAGCAGCACTGTGCGTGGTTTCCAGATTCCGGCGGGGGATTTGAGCCAGGCGCTCAATAGCCTGGCTGAACAGGCAGGCCTGGTGCTGGCATTCGATGCAAGCCTGACACGTGGTAAACGCAGCAATGGCCTGAGCGGCCAGTACGACACCGATGTGGCGCTGGCCCAGTTGCTCGCCGGCAGCGGCCTGCAAGCCTTGAAGATTTCTGCCGACCGCTACCGCCTGGAAGCCATCCCGGATAACGGCGATGCCATGGAGTTGCAGGCCACCACCATCAGCGGCGCGTACCAGGCCGAAAGCCCCACCGGCCCGGTCTCCGGCTATGTGGCCACGCGCAGCTTGTCGGGCACCAAGACCGATACCGCGCTGATCGAAACCCCGCAGTCGATCTCGGTTGTTACCAAAGACCAGATGCGCGCGCAGAACGCCGAGAGCCTCAACCAGATCCTGCGCTACAGCGCCGCTGTGGTCCCGGAGACCCGCGGCGCCACGGCCTCGCGCCTGGACCAGTTGACCATCCGTGGTTTCTCGCCGGCGACTTACCTCGACGGCCTGCGCATGCCGTCGAGCCGTGACGCCTTGCCGCAAAAGGATGCGTTTGACCTGGAGCGCGTCGAAGTGCTGCGCGGCCCGGCCTCGGTGTTGTATGGCCAGGGCACGCCCAGTGGTGTGATCAATATGGTCACCAAGCGCCCGCTGGACACGCCGTTTCATGAAGTGGGCGTGGAATACGGCACTTTCAACAAGAAGCGCACCACCTTCGACCTCAGCGGCCCGATGGACGATCAGGGGGTTTATTCCTACCGCGTTGCCGGCCTTTTCGATGACGCCGACGGCCAGGTCGAGCACACCGAGACCCGCCGGCACTCGCTGTCCACTGCCTTCACCTGGCGCCCGGACGAAGACACCTCGCTGACCTTGCTCGGGCATTTCCAGAAGGACCCCAAGGGCGCTTCCTACGGCTCGGTACCGGCGTGGGGCTCGGTGCTGCACAGCCCGACCGGGCGCAAGATCGATGTGGATTTCTACGACGGCGAGAAGCATTTCGAGAAGAGCGACCGCGAGTATTACTCCCTCGGCTATGCGTTTGAACATCACTTCAACGATGTATGGACCGTGCGCCAGAACGCGCGTTACCTGCGCGCCGAAGGCGTCTACCGGAGCATCTACAACAGCAATCTGCAGGCGGATTACCGCACCTCCAACCGCTCGACCATCGCCACCGACGTGGACATGGACGCCTACACCCTCGACAACCAGGTCCAGGCCAGATTCGACACCGGGCCGTTGCAGCACACGCTGCTGATGGGCCTCGACTACCAGAACACCAGCACCGATACCAAGGCGGGTTACGGCAGTGGGCCGACCCTGGATATCTTCGACCCGGTGTACGGCGCCCCGGTGGCCACGCCGGCGTTCACCACGGACGCCACCTCGCGCAGCGAGCAGACCGGCGTCTATCTGCAGGAACAAATGAAATGGGATAAATGGGTGCTGCTGCTGGGCGGTCGTTATGACTGGGCCAGCACCGACGGCACCACCAAAACCCTGAGGACCGGCGCCAAGAGCAAGTCGTCTCTGGACAGTGAAGCCTTTACCGGCCGCGTAGGCGTGGTTTATCTGTTCGATAATGGCTTGGCGCCATATGCCAGTTATGCGGAGTCGTTCAACCCGCAGTCGGGCACCGGTTTCGGCGGTTCGGTGTTCAAGCCGACCGAAGGCAAGCAGTATGAGATTGGTATCAAGTACCAGCCGCCGGGCAGCAACAGTTTCATCACGGCGGCGATTTTCGACCTGCGCCAAAGCAATGTGCCGACCCTGGACCCGGACCCAACGCACCTGTGTGGCAACGGCCGCTGCAGCATTCAGGACGGCGAACAGCAATCGCGCGGCTTTGAACTTGAAGGCAAAGCCAGCCTCAACGATAACCTCGACATCACCGCCGCCTATGCTTACCTGGATAACCGCGCAAGCAAGTCCAACAGCACCGTGCAATACGCGCCGCTCACGGATCGGGGCATCGGCCCGGCGATCCCTGTTGAAGGCACCACCACCTACGGCGTACCCCGCCACACGGCCTCGGCGTGGGCGGACTACACCTTCCATGATGGCAACCTCAAAGGCTTTGGCGTCGGCGCGGGGGCGCGGTATGTCGGTTCATCCTGGGGTGATACCGCTAACACCCTGAAAGTACCGGGTTACACCCTGTTCGATGCGGCGGTGCACTACGACATTCCAAACATCGCCAACCTCAAGGACAACCTGCGCCTGGCACTCAACGCCACTAACCTGGCGAACAAAGAGTACGTCGCGTCTTGCTATTCCTACTCGTGGTGCTGGTATGGCTCACAGCGCACCGTGCAGGCCAGCGCCACCTACCAGTGGTGATGGCACGCTGAGAAGGCAATTTAATGGCCCCTTTGTAACAAAATCCTCGCCAGAATCGCTTTTATTTTCAGGTGGTTAGGTGAGGAAGCAAATGCGCACTGTTGGAATCATGCTGATCGCCTGCTCCCTGGCCGGCGGCGCGGCTGCCGTGCAGGCACGGGAGCTGCGCGAGGGTGACAAGTACATGTGCAGTTGGGGCGCCGGCACTGCCGCCAGGGCCCAGGAGCTGAAGCTGTCGGGGGTGTCGTTGTACGCCGCGCGGCAGAAGATCCAGACCATCAAGTTCAACAAATCGTGGATGCGCATGATGGCCATGGGCATCACCGAGCAGACCTATGACAGCCGCTCGCGGCTCAAGCCCGAGGCGATTCGTCAGAGTTTTTACCAGGATTGCGTACGCTACAAAGTCGCGCGCAAATAATCCCCCAACGGCCCTGGCCCTTGCGGTGACGCCGGTGCAAGCACCGCCCAGTGCAAAATCTGCGTAAGCCTGTCCAACTTCGCCGCGCCGTGCCTCGCGATACTGGCGCCTGGCAAACCAAGAGGCACAGGCCATGACCGATTACGTTTTCACCCCGGCGCCAACTCCTTCCTTGTCCGTGCAGGGCAGCGCAGCGTGTTTTCCACTGCGCCGCATATTCTGCGTGGGCCGTAACTACAGCGAGCATGCCCGCGAAATGGGGCATGACCCGGACCGCGAACCGCCATTCTTCTTTATGAAACCGGCGGACGCCGTGGTGCCGGCTGAGGGCGTGATCGCCTACCCGCCACTGACTGCCGATCTGCACCATGAGGTGGAACTGGTGGTCGCGATCGGCAAAGGCGGGGTAGACATCAGCCCAGAGGATGCCTTGTCGCATGTCTGGGGCTACGGCATCGGCATTGATCTGACGCGCCGCGACCTGCAGGCCCAAGCGAAAAAACTCTCGCGCCCGTGGGAATGGGCCAAGGCATTCGATCAATCGGCGCCGACCACCGCGCTGCAGCCGGTGAGTGCAATCGGGCATCCCTCTGAAGGGAAAATCTGGCTCAAGGTCAATGGCGAGCAGCGCCAGGTCGGCGACCTGGCGGACCAGATCTGGTCTGTCGCAGAAGTCATCAGCCACGCCTCCCACTCCGTGGCACTCAAGCCCGGCGACCTGATCTTTACCGGCACCCCGGCCGGCGTTGGCGCGCTGCAACCGGGCGACGTGGTCAGCGCCGGCATCGACGGCCTTGGCGAGTTGAATTTCACCCTCGCCCAAGGTTGAGGCTACAGTGGTGCCCAGGCCACCCGAGAGACCGTTATGCCAGGCACCCGCGTCACCACCTACGGCATGGAGCAACGCAGCGACCGCCCGGACTTCTACATCCGCGACAAACGCGGGCGGGCGGCGCTGACCAGTCCCCATCGCCATGAGTATTTCCAGATCCAGATCAACCTCGGCGGCGACACCGTGCAGCATATCGGCGGCGCGGTGCGGCCGTTTCCGCGCAAGGCGCTGGCGTTTATTTTGCCGCATCGGCTGCATGTGATTCCGCATCCCGAGGATGGCGAGTTCATGCTGATCAACTTCAGCCAGGCGTTTTTCCTGCCGCAACTGACCTGCGACCCCCTCGATCTGGAAGACATCCCCATCGGCCAGGCGCCGGAGCTGTCGCCGTTTCGCTTTCAGGAACAGCTGGATTTCATCCTCGACGATGAGGCTTTTGCCGAGTTGAGAACCTGGCTCGCGCATATGCGCGACCTCGATGCCCAGCGCACCTTCGGCGCGCGCGAACGGCTCAAGGGCTACCTGTTTCAATTGATCGGCCTGGTGTGTGAGCACTACGCCGAACCGTTGCAGGCATTTGCCGCCAACAATGCCACCCGGCGCGGGCGCAAGCACGCGTTGGCGCGGGTGCAGGCCTACATCCGCGAACACTTGCATGAACCGACGCTGAACCTGACGGACACGGCCGCCGCCGCCTTCCTGTCACCCAACTACCTGACCCACCTGTTGCGCAAGGAAACCGGCAAACCCTTCTCGCAACTGGTGCTCGACCGCCGCATGCAACTGGCGCGCACGCTGTTGCTCAATGGCACCCAGATGATCGGCGCCATTGCGCATCGTTGCGGCTTTACCGATGAGGCGTACTTCTCCCGGTGTTTTCGCAAAGCCCACGGGATGGCGCCGGGGCAGTTCCGAAGCGCGCAACACGCTGACGCGTTGTAGGGCGCTTTACAAATCCACGACATTCGCTGTGTTTCTATTTGCATACAATTGCGCACTTCGACGCAGATAGAGCAGGGCGCTCCAGCATCATGCATCAGCCAGACGAATCATCGGCCAACAGCCTGCGCTACTTCGCGGGCGCGGTGCTGTGCGTTGCCGTGTTGCTTGGCGTTTATTTCATGCAGCTCAACGCCAAGACGGACCGCCAACGACAGGAAGCTGCGGAGCGTTTAGCGCTGTGTCGGCAGGTTGAGCGCGTTGCCAGTGCGGCCTCGGTCGGTGGTGTTGAACTTAGCGAAGCGTGCAAAAAGTTGATCAATCAGTCAACGGGTAATGGCACTTCCAAGTAATCTATAACCCTTTTTTATACGTGGATATATGCTCGGTAGTTGCACCAAAAAGTGGCATTTACATGACCGACCACCTTTAAAAATGTGTGGTTATTTAATGACTTACAACGCTTTTAATCCGACGAAAGGATTAAATTAATCTTGTTACGGCTTTTTGCACTCGGTATTATTGCCGGGCGTTCACCTCCCACGGTTTATGCACTTTTGAATCCCAAGTTTCCATCAGCTACTTGGGATTTTTTTTGTCCGCGATTTGACTCCGGCTGCCGTGGGTTTGCGGCAGTAGGCTAGCCGTTGACGGTGTGGGTTGGCGTGTCGAGCGCGCCGTAATAGCGCCAGCAGCAGTGGCGATGTTCCGGCAGGATCACGCAGCCGCTGAGACTGACGATCAGCAGGGCGGCAACCAGCATGGTTAGGCGACGGTTCATGGTATTTCCTCGTGGGTTTACCTGCGTTAATCCTTCAACGTTGCCCACTGCATAAATCCGTCGCCAAGCTTTCAGATATTTCATCAAGCCCTGTCATCCCCTGCGCAATACTGCCCGTGTCCTCTGTACGAAAAATCTGCGCAGCCCGCGACGGATTTTCTGCGCACCCGCCGTTCAACCCATCAGCAACCTGCACTTTCGCCCGTTGCATGAAGGAGTTGCCATGAAACCCCTGGCCACATTGCGTTTTGCCTTGCTTGCACCGCTGGCCCTGGCCGCATTTGTCAGCACCCCGACGTTTGCCCAGACCGAAATCATCATTCAGCAGGCCCCGCCGCCAGAGCGCGTCGAAGTGATCCCGGCCCAGCGCCCCGGTTATGCCTGGGACCGGGGGCACTGGCGCTGGGAAGGGCGCGGCTACGGCTGGGTGCCCGGCCACTGGCAGCCGGTGATGCGCAATGCGCGCTGGGAGCCGGGCCATTGGGAAGCCCATGGGCCGAACTGGTACTGGCGCGAAGGGCACTGGATCCGCTGAAACCTGACCCTCGGCCGCGGGAACTCTCTGATTGAAAGACACTGACCCGGACGTTGAACTGCTGGCGCGTATCGGCAACAACGAACCTGCCGCCGTCAACGAAATGGTGACGCGCAAGCTGCCGCGTTTGCTGGCGCTCGCCGGCCGGATCCTGGGCGATGCCGACGAGGCCAGGGACGTGGCCCAGGAAAGCTTCCTGCGGATCTGGCGCCAGGCGGCCAACTGGCGCAGTGGCGAGGCGCGTTTCGACACCTGGCTGCACCGGGTCGCGCTGAACCTGTGCCACGACCGCCTGCGTCGTCGCAAGGAGCGCCCGTTGAGCGACGCGGCCACGCTGGACCTTGCAGACAGCGCGCCGTCACCCGATGAGCAGCTCGAAGCCCAGGACCGCAGTGCCCGCATGGCCGCCGCGTTGGCGGCCTTGCCCGAACGCCAGCGCGAAGCCATCGTGTTGCAGTACTACCAGGAGCTGTCGAATATCGACGCCGCGGCCCTGATGAATATCAGCGTCGAGGCACTGGAGAGCCTGCTGTCGCGGGCCCGACGCCAGTTGCGCAGCCAACTTGCCGACACACCCGGGCTCGCCCGCCCAGGAAGGGGGAAATCATGACACCCGAACGCTTTGTTTACCTGGCCGATGCCTACGGGGCAGACCTGCATCGCTGGCCCGGCGCCGAACAGTCAGCCGCCCAGGCATTGCTCGACAGCGGCAATGTGCATGCGCGCCAGGCCGTGCAACAGGCGCGCTGGCTCGACAGCCAGTTGGACGGCCATCAACTGCCAGCTGCGGACCCGGACCTGGTGCGGCAGATACGCCAATCGGCCCCACGCGCGTTCTGGTCGCGCTATGCCAGCTGGTTATCACCCGCCGGCCTCGTTGGCGTGGGCGTTGCAGGCATTGTCACCGGGATGCTGGTGGCGTCCATGAGCGTGCCGCTGCCGATGTTGTCCGCTGAAGTGCTGCCCAGTGTCTTCGACCAGGGCGATGCGGAAGTCGTGTTCAGCGTGAATGCCGAGGAAACCGAGCAATGACCGTCAGATCCCTGAAACCGTGGTTGATTGCGTCAGTGCTGCTGAACGTGTTTTTGCTCGGCGGGGTGGGCGGTGGGCTTTACCACTGGATCGCCGCCAGCACCCAGCCTGCCGAAGTGGTGGTCAACCAGCACGGCTTGCGCCAGGCCATGGTCAAGTTGCCGCCCGAACGCCGCAAGGAACTGCGCCAGTTGCTGCGGCATAACCGTGCCGACAGCCAGCCGCTGGTCATGGCCGGACGTGAGGCGCGGTTGGGCGTGATCAAGCAATTGGAGGCGCCGACGCTGGACCGCGAGGCATTGGTGGCCGAGCTGGCCAAGGCGCGTGAGGCTGACGCGGCGCTGAGGGCGCTGGTGGACAGCACGCTGGCGCAGTTTGCCGGGACGTTGCCGCAGGATGAGCGGCAGAAGTTAGTCGAAGCGTTGTATTTGCGCGGGCAGGCCAAAGGCAAAGACAAGCCACGCTCTTGAGTGTTCACATCCCCTTTGTGGCGAGCAGGCTTGCCCTGCGTCGGGCTGCGCAGCAGCCCCAAAACCTGCCACATCATCCTGCCTGCAAGCGCCCAACTCACTACAAGCGCCGTAGAAAGGATTTGACGATGTGGCGGGTCGCGTCGGTGGTGTCCAGCTCGTCCATGGCGCCATAGGCATGCCACAGGCAGTCGACAATCTCGTTGCACGGCCGCGCCTCGGCAATGTTCACCACCGAGGCTTCGAACACATGGTGCAGCGTGTCGCGGGCCTTCAGTTCCTGCAAATACAGCAGGCCGTCGACGTTCAGCCCGGTCTCTTCTTCCAGCTCGCGTTCGGCCGCTCCGACCGGGCGCTCGTTGCGTTCGACCTTGCCGCCCGGCAGCGCCCATTTTGATCTGGCCTTGCGCACGAAGAGGATGTGTCCCTCGTGCTCGCAAATGACCGTAGCGCGTATTTTCATCGTCTGTGCCCCCGCAGCGGGATGAGTGTCACAAAAGTGTAATGCAATTGTCATGCTAAGTGGTTGTGGCGCACCGCCGTGGCTATGTGGATACTGCCAGTTTGATGAAAACGGACGAGGAAACCAGATGAGCACCGTACGTTGGGGCATGATCGGCTGTGGCAGCGTCACTGAATTGAAGAGTGGACCCGCCTTCTACAAAGCGCCAGGTTCGGCGTTGGTGGCCGTGATGGGACGGCGTGAGGCGGCCGTGCGCGATTATGCGGCACGCCATGGCATTGCTCGTTTTTACACCGACGCCCAGGCACTGATCGACGACCCCGAAGTGGACGCGGTGTACATCGCGACACCGCCCGACAGCCACCTCGAATACAGCCTGATGGTGGCGGCGGCCGGCAAGCATTGCTGCGTCGAGAAACCCATGGCGCTGAACGCCGAACAGAGCGCCTTGATGCAGCGCACCTTCGAGCGTGCCGGTCTGCACCTGTTTGTCTCCTACTACCGACGCTCGCTGCCGCGCTTCCAGCAAGTGCGTGACTGGCTGCGAGACGGGCGCATCGGCGAGCTGCGCCACCTGACCTGGACCCTGTGCAAACCACCGGCCGATGACGACGCCAGCGCCGCCAACTGGCGCACCGACCCACTGATCGCCGGGGGCGGTTATTTTGCCGACCTGGCCAGCCATGGGTTCGACCTGTTCCAGTACCTGGCCGGGGACATCGTCGAGGTCAGCGGCTTTACCGCGCGCCAGGCCGGGCGTTATGCGGCGGAAGACGCGGTGACGGCCTGCTGGACCTTCAGCTCCGGCGCACTGGGCATGGGCTGTTGGAACTTTGTGGCGGACCGCAGGGAAGACTGTGTCGAATTGATCGGCAGCCGCGGGCGTATCCAGTTCTCGGTGTTCGAGGACCAGCCGCTGCGGCTTGAAGGCGAAACCAATGAGGTGTTGGACGTGCCGTGCCACGCGCATATCCAGTGGCATCACGTAGTGGCCATGAACGCGCATATCCGTGGCGAGGCCGAGCACCCGTCGCTGGCGATCGAGGCGCTGAAGACCGATCGAATCCTGGACAAGGTGTTGCAACGTAACCCCCATATTCCGGTGTAATCGCGATACACCTGGTTTTTTCCAAGGAATGAACGCATGAAATATTGGATGGTGTTGTGGCTGGCGCTGGCCACCAGCGCGTTGGCGGCGCCGCGTAGCCAGGGGCAACCGGGGGCGTTTGATTTTTACGTGTTGTCGCTGTCGTGGTCGCCGACGTTTTGCCTGACCCACCCGGACAACCAACAGTGTTCGGGCAAGGGCTACGGCTTTGTACTGCATGGCTTGTGGCCGCAGTATGCGCGGGGCGGGTGGCCGGCGTCGTGCGCCCCGCAGTCAGCGCTGAGTCGTGAAGCATTGGCCAAGGGCGACACGTTGTTCGTCACGCGTGCGCTGCTCAAGCACGAATGGGCCAAACATGGCACCTGCAGTGGCTTGGAGCCGCTGGCGTACCTGGAGAAAACCGATGCGGCGTTGGGCGCGGTTGTCATCCCGCCGCAACTGCAACCGTTAAACACACCGCCATCGCTTGAAGCCCGTGAGATCGAGGCGCTGTTTCGCGAGAGCAACCCGCGCCTGGGCGGTCATGGCCTGGCGGTGATCTGCAAGGGCAAGGCGCTGTCCGAGGTGCGCGTGTGCCTGACCAAGGACCTGGCGTTTACCGGCTGCCCACGCAGCGTGAAAACCCAGTGCCGCGACGGCGAGATCCGCATTCCCAGCCAGCGCTAGGGCAGCATTGCCACGCGGCTACGCCCGTCGTTGCCGCCCACCAGTTGCTGGAACAACGGCGCCAGTAAGTCGATCAACACCTGCGGATCGGCTCTGGTCAACGCCGCCAATTCGAGCCTCTGGCGCATCACCTGGAAGCCCGAGACCAGCGCCATCACCAGGGCTGCCCGTTCCTCGTGATGGGCGCCGGTGAGCGCCGCAGCCAGGCTTGCCTGTTGGCCTTTTTCGAGCTGCTCGCGGCCGATCGCGGCGGCGCGTTGGCTGGACGCCGAATGCAACAGGATCAGGAAACCTTCCAGCGGCGTGCTGCCGGCCTCGTCGATGCTGACCAGGGCGGTGGCGAGGGTGCGGCCGAGGTTTTCCGCGCTGAGGTTGTCTGGCGTCAGGGTCATCGGGCTGGCCAGGGTGTCGGCAAGCACTTCTGCAAACAGCTGCTCCTTGGAGTCGAAGTAGCGGTTGATCAACATCGCGGTGACCCCTGCACCGGCAGCGATTTCAGGCAACCCGACAGCGTCATAACCCGATTGGGCAAACACCTTGCGCGCGGACAGCAGAATGGCTTCGCGGGTGACGGCGGCATCGCGTCGTCGGGGAGTCGGGTTGGGCATTGGCATCCTGGCGTGGCAGTTATCTGAGTGCGCGCAGCGGGTGCGCGCCGACAGGGTACAGGGTCTATTTGCTGTCGAGGAAGCCCAACGGTGCCGCGTTGAACAACGCCGGGTCCTGCAGGAAGGCGAAGTGGCTGCTGTTCGGCAGAATCGGCAGGCCGGCGCCCGAGGGTGATTTTGTTCAATACCGTTTTGGCCTGGGCTTATACCGTGAAGCCCTGTGTGCGCCTCATCATAAAAAGGAACTGCAATGAGCATGATCATTTCCATGGCGGCCTTCGCCCTTGCCACCTCCATCACGCCGGGTCCGGTCAATGTAGTGGCCCTGAGTTCAGGGGCGCGCTTCGGCTTTGTCGCCAGCCAGAAGCACGTGTTCGGCGCGGCGGTCGGATTTACCTTGCTGCTGGTGTTGATCGGCCTGGGGCTGCATGAAGTGCTGGTGCGCTGGCCGCTCCTGACCCAGTTGATCCAGTGGGGTGGGGTGGCCTTTTTGCTGTACATGGCCTGGAAACTCGCGGTGGACGATGGGCGGCTGGACGCAGAGGGCACGGCGACAGCACCGTCGATGCTCTATGGCGCCATCATGCAATGGCTCAACCCCAAAGCCTGGCTTGCCTGCGTGGCGGGTATGGGGCTGTTTGTGGCCGATGGCGACGCTGGGCAGGTCTGGCTGTTTGCGGCGCTGTACCTGGTGATCTGCTACCTGTCGGTAGCGTGCTGGGCCTATGCCGGGACTTTTTTGCGGCGTTACCTGAGCAATCCTCGCGGCGTGCGGCTGTTCAACCGTTCAATGGCCGGGTTGCTGGTGGCCAGTGTGGGTTATTTGCTGATGGCTTGAGCAGGTCGCGGTATTGGCCGGGGGTGGCGGCGAAGTGCTGCTTGAAGGTGCGCTGGAAATGCGCCTGGTCGGCGAAACCAGCAGCCAGGGCCACATCGGCGATCAGCTCGCCATTGCGCAGTTGGGTGCGGGCAAACTGGATACGCCGGTTGACCAGGAAGGCATGCGGCGTCAGCCCGAAATACTGCTTGAACGCGCGGATCAGGTACGACGGCGACAGCTCGGCCGCCAGGCAGATATCTTCGAGTCTCAACGCGTCGGTGCAGTGCGTACGGATGTACTCGGCGGCGCGCTCCAGTTTGTGGTTGACCTCACGCACCGGGGTCTGCGAAGGGTTCAGGCGCTGCTGCACCTCGGTGAAATAACTCACCAGCGCACTCTGTTTCTGCAGCAGCTCGGCGCGCTCATCCAGCAGTATTCCGTACAGCTCGATCAAGCCGTTGTACAGCACGCTGTCGCGCGTGTGCGGCGTGTTGAACGGGCGATAACCCAGGTCGGTGCTGAAACCCAGCTGGTATTGCAGGTCAGTCAGCCAAGGCGTATCGAGGTACAGCATGTGATAGGACCAGGGCTGGTCATGGATCGGGTTGCAGGCGTGCACATCGCCGGGGTTCATCAGCACCACGGTGCCGGCACTGATCTGGAAGGTCTCTGCGCCGTGGTGGTAATAGCTGCGTCCGGTGGTGATTGCGCCGATCGAGAAATGCTCGTGGGCGTGCCGGGTGTAGGTGACTTTGCGCCCGTCGGCGATGGTCCGTGCTTCGATGAACGGCAAGCGCTCGTCGCGCCAGAAGCAAGGAATGGTGTTATCCGGGGCAAGTGCCATCAGCGCCGCTCGCTCATCTGAATGAACGCCGATGATTGCATAGAACACTCGGTGAATCATTCATTGCATGCGCATCGGGATCACCTCGGCGATGAACGCGGCCCAGGGGTCGTGTCGGTTGATGGCATCCTTGAGGGACATGGGTTGTTTGGCGCGTTCTTGCAACTCGCTGCTGCCTGTCAGCAGGTGTTGATCGACGAGGAGGGTGGCCAGTTCCTGGCTTCTGACCGCGGCAAAGGTATACGGCACTGTAACGCCAGGGCCCGGCAGCGCCGGCAGTTGGGCGAAGCGATGGGCGATCAGCGCAACCGGGGCGTTGCGCACAAGCAGCGCGCCGGTCTCGTAGGCCGGCCAGTCCACTGCTAGCAGCGAGGTACGGTTGGGCTTGAGCAGGGCCTTGAGTGGCAGGTCCGGGCGGCCGCGAATCGCCAAGCGCTTGGGGAAAAATTCATAAGCACGCGAATGCCCGGGGTAGTAGCAGTACACCAGAATGCCAAAGCGAGCGGGCTGCGTGGCGTTGGCCTGGCGCAGGCTGAAAAAATCCAGTGCGCCGGATGCCAGCGCTTCACGGCTGTACACCGACAATTGCGAGAGCCAATACCGAATGGACACCAGATGGGCTGCGCGCACGGCCTCCAGCCGCGCCTTGAATACGTCGGCAAATACCAGGTGATGAGGTTTGAGTTGCAAAAAGCTCAGGGTCATTTGCGGGTAATTGATCGCCGTATCAAGGCTGCGCCAGTTGCCCGGGTCGTGGTGCAATCTGCCCGCGAGGTGCAGGTCCACCAGTGAAAAACGCTGCTGTTGACTAAGGCCGGGCGCCGGGCTTTGCGCGGTGCGCGCACCCTCGGGTTGCCACCAGAACAGCGGCGTATCCAGTTGCCGGTTCTGCGGGAACAGTGCGCTCAGCGCCTCTAACGCTACCTGGCGTGCGCTGATCTGCGGTGCCTCCAGAGTCTGGGCGCTGCTGCGCAGCACGCTGAGCTGCTCATTCAGCGCGCCGATGGCGCGGTTGGTGTCATCGGGACTGTCGGCCTTGTCGCTCCTGGGCAGCACACCGTTGGCCACCGCCCAGTCGATAATCGGTTCCCGGCTGCGCCTGTGCGGGTTGCCAGGCACGGTGAAGTGGATCAGCGCGAGAAAATCAGTGAAGCGCATGGCACGGGTGCCGCCGGGGTTGTCATGCTCGATGCTGTCGACGAACTGTTTGAAATGCACCCAGGTCTGTGAACTCATATAGGGTAAGTCGTCAGAAATGTCCTGCACCAGAAACTCCGGCGCTACCCCGGCCAGCAGCACATGTGTGGCCAGGGGGACCGTACCGGCGTGCAGCAGCCTCATTCTCACGGTGGCATCGACCACGCTGCGGACCTCGGTGAAACTGAGCCCCCACATGTGCGGGCTGGCCAGGTCAATTCCCAGGATGCACGCCTTTTTCAGGCCTGCCTCCGGGTCCAGGCTGAGGATCAGGGCGGCCAGCAGCAACTCGTTGCGGCTGGCCCGCGTGCTGCTCGAGGTGGCATGGACGCCGTGCCAGGGCACCGCCTGGGACAGCCTGTCGGCCAGGCGTTGGGCGCGAGGGGATGCCAGGACCTGGCCCAGCAACAGGTCGGCCTGCGCACGGACATCGTTCAGGGTGATTGGCTCGATGAATGCCTGGCTCAGGTAGTCCAATAGCGTGTCGCCGCTGGAGGGCAGAAATGCCTGGACGGTTTGCAGCACCTGTTGACGCTGGTTGGGGAGCAATGGTGCGACTTGCAGCGCATTCCAATAGTTGCCGTTCAGCGGGGAGCGCGGTAGCGGTATGGCCAACAGGCGGTCAATGGCCTTGGCCTGACGCGCGGTGACGGGAATGTCGAGTTGATACAGCTCAAGCAGCTGTTGCAGGCTGACCCGCGTATCCGTGCCGATGCGCCCCCCCGTCTGTTTGAGCCGTTGCAACAACGGCGCGACCTTGGTGCTCAACGCCTTGATCTGGTCCAGCGCCACCGGCAGAGTCTTGGGCTTTGCCTCCTGGTCCAGCCCGGTCAGCCGGCCTTCGGCGTCGATCCACAGCAAACGTTCGACGTCGAGGTCATGCTCTTGCGCGAGCCGTGTGAAGGCGGGGTCGCGGCTCAGTTGCCGCAATTGCTGCGCGGCGCTGTCGATCAGCGGTTTGAACGGCGAGTCCGGGTCCGGCTCCAGCAGCGCCGCGAGGGCCGGGCCTATGCGGCTGTCGTCGGTCATTGTCGCGAGCCCCTCGCGTGCCCGGTAACGGTCGTTGAGAATGGCAATATGCTGCAAGTGTTGGTTTGCGATTGCCAGGGAGTGAGACGCGCTGTTGACGTAAGGCATTTCTACCGCGCGGTATGCACGCAATTGGTCGACCTGGGCCTGGGCATCCGTGGCGCTTGCGGGCCTGAGCAAGCGATAGGCGTTCATCAATGCGGCGAG
Source organism: Pseudomonas sp. (assembly GCF_049590575.1). Taxonomy (GTDB): domain Bacteria; phylum Pseudomonadota; class Gammaproteobacteria; order Pseudomonadales; family Pseudomonadaceae; genus Aquipseudomonas. The sequence continues at coordinate 8,708 of NZ_JBAWDE010000386.1, read as the reverse complement.
GCTCAGGCTGGCATCTGCCTGAATGTCCATTTGCAGCAGACCGCTCAGGCGCACCAGTTCGTCCCATTGACGGTTCAGCACATTATCCTCGGTGCGATCGGCAGGTTTTGTATGAAGGGTGCGCTTGGTGTTGACCGACACAATCGCTTGTTCGCTGAATGAGTAGTGGTAGGCACTCGGCAGTTTTGCGTCCTCCGGGTTCAGGCTGAGGAATTCTTCACTCTCGACAACCCCCTCCAGGATCGCCGCTGCTGCCTTCAGGGACATGGACAACATAGAGTCCGAGCGCAGGTTCAACCGCCGACCATACACGTGCAACCATCTGAACTCGTGGCCATCGTCCAGAATGGCTTGCAGTTCATCGGCCAGTTGCCGGTAGTCACGTTGTTCTTCGGCGAGCTTTTCGCGCACGGTGGATTTGATTCGTCCACTGTCGTCGATCGCCGGAAAGCTTCTGAGCGTCATCAGTTCGTCGAGTATGACCTGGGCTTGCCAGCGATTGACCGGGGTGGGGTAGCCGTAGAAAGCCAGGACCAGGTCCAGGGACAGCTTGACCTCATGCTGACCCGCCCGCGCAGGTACATAACGCACACCTGCCTGGCCGGTATCGAGTACCTGCAAAGCCGAAATGATGGGCTCGGCTACATGCCGCCAGCCGGTGTTGTCACTCAGCGAGAAATGGGCGGTCTGCTTTACCCCGGCGTTGTTCTGCGTGGCCTGCAAGTGCGAGCCGTGCACGCCAAGGGTGGCCAGGTCGAGGTATTGGCTGCGCGCCCAGTGACGGAACGCGGCGTGATTGATGGCCTTGAGGTAGACCTCGACCCAGTGTCCCAGGTACGTACCTGCGGGTACCGCGACAGTCAGCTGGCCGACAGGGCGCTCGGTGCGATCAGTGACCCTGTCAGCCAACTCACTGATCAATGTCGAGAGCAATACCTGATCTGTGTGCAGGCGGTTGGCTTCGCGTCTGATCTGGTCGATCGCAGACGGTGAAATATAGGCGCGTTGATGGGCCAGAAAGGCAGTGGCTTGCATGGTGATAAAACCCCGTGGAGAACCGCCCGATGTGCATGGGCGGCTGGAGTCGGTATCGTCCGGTGTGCTTGGGGTTAATGAAAGATGTACCTTCCTGCGCGAGTGTGGCGTGAGTCTCCTGCCGCGGTAGGCGGCCTAGTGTTACTGCGCACACGGCGCCAGAAAGGCTGCTTCCAGCAATTGCCGGGTGTACGCATGCTGCGGATCGGCGAAAATCGCCTTGGCCTCACCTTGCTCCACCACCTGGCCATGCTTGACCACCATCAACTGATGACTCAGCGCCTTTACTACCGCCAGGTCATGGCTGATGAACAGGTAGGTCAGGTTGTACTTGGCCTGCAGGCTGCGCAGCAGCTCCACCACCTGGCGTTGTACCGTGCGGTCGAGGGCCGAGGTCGGTTCGTCGAGCAGGATCAGGCGTGGCTTGAGCACCAGCGCGCGGGCGATGGCGATGCGCTGGCGCTGGCCGCCGGAGAATTCGTGCGGGTAGCGATTGCGCGATTCCGGGTCCAGGCCGACTTCCTTGAGCGCGGCGATAATCGCCGCTTCCTGTTCAGCTGGCGTACCCATCTTGTGAATCCGCAGGCCTTCGCCGACGATTTCGCTAACGCACATGCGCGGGCTGAGGCTGCCGAACGGGTCCTGGAACACCACCTGCATTTCCCGGCGCAACGGGCGGACCTGCTGCTGGGTGAGCTTGTCCAGTTGCTGGCCTTCAAAGCGGATCCCGCCCTTGCTTGCGATCAGGCGCAGAATCGCCAGGCCAAGGGTGGATTTGCCCGAGCCGCTTTCGCCGACGATGCCCAGGGTCTGACCCTGGGGCAGGCTGAAATTGATGCCGTCCACCGCTTTGACGTAGTCGACGGTGTTGCGCAAAAAGCCCTTCTTGATCGGGAACCAGACCTTCAGGTCATCGACCTCCAGCAGTGGCGCGCCAACCGCATTAGCCGCCGGCCCGCCGCTGGGCTCGGCCGCCAGCAGTTCCTGGGTGTACGGGTGCTGGGGCGACTGGAACAGCGTCTCGCAGTCGGCCTGTTCGACAATGCAGCCTTTTTGCATCACGCACACCCGGTGCGCGATCCGCCGCACCAGGTTCAGGTCATGGCTGATCAACAGCAAGGCCATGCCCAGGCGCGCCTGCAACGCCTTGAGCAGCTCGAGGATCTTCAATTGCACGGTCACGTCGAGGGCCGTGGTCGGCTCATCGGCGATCAACAGCTCCGGCTCGTTGGCCAGGGCCATGGCGATCATCACCCGCTGGCGCTGGCCACCGGACAATTCGTGGGGCAAGGCCTTGAGGCGCTTGTGCGGCTCGGGAATGCCCACCAGTTCGAGCAACTCCAGGGTGCGCTGGGTGGCGACCTTGCCGGTCAGGCCCTTGTGCAGGCCGAGCACTTCGTTGATCTGCTTTTCGATGTTGTGCAGCGGGTTCAGCGAGGTCATCGGCTCCTGGAAGATCATCGCGATGCGGTTACCGCGAAGGTGCCGCAGGGTTTTTTCCTTGAGTGTCAGCAGGTCCTGCCCGGCATAGTCGATGGTGCCGGACGGGTGCCGCGCCAGCGGGTAGGGCAGCAGGCGCAGGATCGAGTGGGCGGTCACCGATTTGCCCGAGCCACTTTCGCCGACCAGCGCCAGGGTTTCGCCGCGCTTGATATCGAAGCTGACGTTGTTGACCACACGGTGGTGGTGTGCGCCCGTGACGAACTCGACGGAGAGGTCGCGGACTTCGATCAGATTGTCCTGATTCATCTCATTTCCTCGGGTCGAAGGCATCGCGAGCGGACTCGCCGATAAACACCAGCAAACTCAGCATGATCGCCAGTACGGCGAACGCGCTCATGCCCAGCCACGGCGCTTGCAGGTTGGATTTGCCCTGGGCTACCAGTTCGCCCAGCGATGGCGAACCGGCCGGCAGGCCGAAGCCGAGGAAGTCCAAAGCGGTGAGGGTGCCGATGGCGCCGGTGAGGATGAACGGCATAAAGGTCATGGTCGAGACCATCGCATTCGGCAGGATGTGGCGGAACATGATCGCGCCGTTCTGCATGCCCAGCGCCCGCGCCGCGCGCACGTATTCGAGGTTGCGCCCGCGCAGGAACTCGGCGCGCACCACGTCCACCAGGCTCATCCAGGAAAACAACAGCATGATCCCCAGCAGCCACCAGAAGTTGGGCTGTACAAAGCTGGCGAGGATGATCAACAGGTACAGCACCGGCAGCCCGGACCAGATCTCCAGGAAGCGCTGCCCGGCCAGGTCGACCCAGCCGCCATAGAAACCCTGCAAGGCGCCGGCGATCACGCCGATGATCGAGCTGAGCACGGTCAGGGTCAGGGCAAACAGTACCGACACCCTGAAGCCGTAGATCACCCGGGCCAGTACATCGCGGCCCTGGTCGTCGGTGCCCAGCAGGTTCACCGAAGACGGCGGCGCGGGGGCTGGCACCTTCAGGTCGTAGTTGATGCTCTGGTAGCTGAACGGGATCGGCGCCCACAGCGTCCAGGCGTCCTTGGCCTTGAGCAATTCCTGGATATACGGGCTCTTGTAGTTGGCTTCCAGCGGGAATTCACCGCCAAAGGTGGTCTCCGGGTAGCGCTTGAGCGCCGGGAAATACCAGCCGCCGTCGAAGTGCACGGCCAGCGGCTTGTCGTTGGCGATCAACTCTGCGCCGAGGCTGAGCACGAACAGAATCAGGAACAGCCACAGCGACCACCAGCCACGCTTGTTGGCCTTGAAACGCTCGAACCGGCGGCGATTGAGGGGGGACAGGTTCATCTCAATGCTCCCGGCTGGCGAAGTCGATACGCGGATCGACCAGGGTGTAGGTGAGGTCGCCGATCAACTTCACCACCAGCCCCAGCAGGGTGAAGATGAAGAGGGTGCCGAACACCACCGGGTAGTCGCGGTTGATCGCCGCTTCAAAGCTCATCAGGCCAAGGCCGTCGAGGGAGAAGATCACTTCCACCAGCAACGAGCCGGTGAAGAAAATCCCGATGAACGCCGAGGGGAAACCGGCAATCACCAGCAGCATCGCGTTGCGGAACACATGGCCGTAGAGCACACGGTGGTTGGTCAGGCCCTTGGCTTTGGCGGTGACCACGTACTGCTTGTTGATCTCGTCGAGAAAGCTGTTTTTGGTCAGCAAGGTCATGGTCGCGAAGTTGCCGATGACCAGCGCGGTGATCGGCAGCGCCAGGTGCCAGAAATAATCGAGGATCTTGCCGCCCCAGCTCAGTTCGTCAAAGTTGTTCGAGGTGAGCCCGCGCAAGGGGAACCAGTCGAAATAACTGCCGCCGGCAAACACCACGATCAGCAGGATCGCGAACAGAAACGCCGGGATTGCATAGCCGACGATGATCGCCGAGCTGGTCCACACGTCGAAATGGCTGCCGTGCCGCGTGGCCTTGGCGATCCCCAGGGGGATCGACACCAGGTACATGATCAGCGTGCTCCATAACCCGAGGGAGATGGACACCGGCATCTTTTCCTTGATCAGGTCGATGACCTTGGCGTCGCGGAAGAAGCTGTTGCCAAAATCCAGTTGGGCGTAGTTCTTGACCATGATCCACAGACGTTCCGGCGCCGATTTGTCGAAGCCGTACATCTTCTCGATTTCCTTGATCAGCGCCGGGTCCAGGCCCTGGGCGCCGCGGTAGCTGCTGGAGCCGGCCACCGAGACTTCGGCGCCGCCACCGGCAATGCGGCTGGTGGCGCCTTCAAAGCCTTCGAGCTTGGCAATCATCTGCTCCACCGGGCCACCGGGGGCGGCCTGGATAATCACGAAGTTGATCAGCAGGATCCCGAACAACGTGGGGATGATCAGCAACAGGCGGCGAACAATATAGGCCAGCATTCAATCGCCTCCGCTCGCCGCATCGGCGCTTTGGGTGGTGCTCAGGGGAATCGCCGGTTTGGCATCGGGCTTGGCCCACCAGGTGGCGGTGCCGACGTCGTAGCGCGGCGGGGTTTTCGGGTGGCCGAGGTGGTCCCAGTACGCCACGCGGAACGTCTTGATGTGCCAGTTGGGGATCACGTAGTAGCCGAACTGCAGCACCCGGTCCAGCGCGCGGGCATGGGCGATCAGGCTTTGGCGCGAATCGGCGTCGATCAGTTGTTCCACCAGTTGGTCAATCGCCGGGTCCTTGAGGCCCATGTAGTTGCGGCTGCCGGGTTTGTCGGCGCTGGAGGACTTCCAGAATTCGCGTTGTTCGTTGCCTGGCGAAGTCGACTGCGGGAAGCTGCCCACCAACATGTCGAAGTCCCGCGAGCGAATGCGGTTGACGAACTGTGAGACGTCGACCCGGCGGATCACCAGATCGATGCCGAGGTCGGCCAGGTTGCGCTTGAACGGTAGCAGGATGCGTTCGAATTCGGTCTGTGCGAGCAGGAACTCGATGGTCACCGGCTTGCCGGTGGTGTCGACCATTTTGTCGTCAACAATACGCCAGCCGGCTTCCTGCAACAGCTGGTAGGCCTCGCGCTGCTGGGTGCGGATCATGCCGCTGCCGTCGGTCTTGGCCGGTTCAAACGCCTGGGTGAAGACTTCGGTGGGGATCTTGTCGCGCAGCGGCTCGAGGATTTTCAGCTCCTCAGGGCTGGGCAGGCCGGTGGCGGCCATTTCCGAGTTTTCAAAGTAGCTGCGGGTACGCGTGTAGGCACCGTTGAACAGCTGCTTGTTGCTCCACTCGAAATCCAGCAGCAGGCTGATCGCCTTGCGGACGCGCACGTCCTGGAACATCGGCTTGCGCGTGTTGAACACAAAACCCTGCATGCCGGTGGGGTTGCCGTTGGGGATTTCTTCCTTGATCAGTCGGCCTTCGGTCACCGCCGGAATGTTATAGGCATTGGCCCAGTTCTTCGCGCTGAACTCCAGCCAGTAGTCGAACTGCCCGGCCTTCAAGGCTTCCAGGGACACGGTGCTGTCGCGGTAATAGTCAGTGATGCGGTTATCGAAATTGTAAAAGCCCTTGGTGACCGGCAGGTCCTTGGCCCAGTAATCCTTGACCCGCTCGTAGCGGATCATGCGCCCGGCCTTGACCTCGGCGACCTTGTACGGCCCGCTGCCCAAGGGGATCTCGAGGTTGCCCTTGGCAAAATCGCGCGTAGCCCACCAATGCTTGGGCAATACCGGCAACTGCCCGAGGATCAACGGCAATTCGCGGTTATTGGTACGTTTGAACTTGAACAGCACACGCAGCGGGTCTTCGGCGATCACTTCATCGACGTCGGCATAGTAGGTGCGGTAGATCGGCGAGCCTTCCTTCATCAGTTCCTGGAAGGTGAACACCACGTCTTCGGCACGGATCGGGTGGCCGTCATGGAAGCGTGCTTCGGGGCGCAGGTAGAAGCGCACCCAGCTGTTGTCCGGGGCCTTTTCGATCTTGCCGGCGACCAGCCCGTATTCGGTGATCGGTTCATCCAGGCTCTGCATGGCCAGGGTGTCGTAGATCAGGCTGACGTTGTCGGCCGGCACGCCCTTGCTGATAAACGGGTTGAGGCTGTCGAACCCGCCCATGCTCGATTCGCGAAAGGTGCCGCCTTTGGGTGCATTCGGGTTCACATAGTCGAAGTGCTTGAAGTCGGCAGGGTATTTCGGCGGTTCGTTGTACAGCGTCAGCGCATGCTGCGGGGCGGCGTGGGCCGCGGTGCACAGCAACAGGCTGGCGAACAATGCGTTGCGCAGAGGCATCATTGGGCTTTCTCCGAAGCTTTCAGCCACCACGCGCTCAGGCCCAGGCTGTAGGGCGGCGTGGTGACAAAGGCGAACCGGTTGCGGTAGGCCAAGCGATGATAGTTGAGGTACCAGTTGGGAATGCTGTAGTGCTGCCACAGCAGCACCCGGTCCAGGGCGCGGCCGGCCGCCAGTTGTTCTTCGCGGGTCTGCGCCGCCAGCAGTTGTTCGAGCAGGTGGTCGACAATCGGGTTGGCGATGCCTGCGTAGTTCTTGCTGCCCTTGATCGCAGCCTGGCTGGAGTGGAAATACTGCCACTGCTCAAGGCCCGGGCTTAAGGTCTGGTTGAGGGTGATCAGGATCATGTCGAAGTCGAACTGGTCCAGGCGCTGCTTGTACTGTGCGCGGTCGACCGTGCGCAGGCGCGCGTCGATGCCGATGCTGATCAGGTTCTCGACGTAGGGCTGCAGGATGCGCTCCAGGTTCGGGTTGACCAGCAGGATTTCGAAGCGCAGCGGTTGCCCGTCCTTGTTCAGCAAGCGTTGCCCGGACAGCTTCCAGCCGGCTTCGCCGAGCAGGCCGAGGGCGCGGCGCAGGGTCTCGCGAGGGATGCCGCGCCCGTCGGTCTGGGGCAGGCTGAAGGCTTGGGTAAACAGGTTGGGCGGCAATTGGTCACGGTAAGGCGAAAGCATCAGCCATTCACGACCGGTGGGGACGCCGGTCGCGGCGAATTCGCTGTTGGGGTAGTAGCTCAAGGTGCGTTTATAGGCGCTGCTGAACAGGGTGCGGTTGGTCCACTCGAAGTCGAACATCAGGCCCAGGGCTTCGCGCACCTTGGTTTGGCTGAAGGTCGCCCGCCGCGTGTTCATGAACAGGCCCTGGCTCTGGGTCGGGATCTGGTGGGCGATCTGCGCCTTGATCACGTCGCCACGGTTGATCGCCGGGAAGTTGTAGCCATTCGCCCAGTTCTTGGCCTGGTGCTCGATATAGATGTCGAATTCGCCGGCCTTGAAGGCTTCAAAGGCCACGTCACTGTCGCGGTAAAACTCCACTTCAACCTTGTCGTAGTTATACAAGCCCTGGTTGACCGGCAGGTCCTTGCCCCAATAATCCTTGACCCGTTCGAACACCAGTTGCCGACCCGGCGTGACCTTGGTGATGCGGTAGGGCCCGCTGCCCAGCGGCGGTTCGAAGGTGGTGGCCTTGAAGTCGCGGTTCTTCCAGTAATGCTGGGGCAGTACCGGCAGCTCGCCCAGGCGCAGGATCAGCAAGGGGTTGCCGGCGCGCTTGAACACAAAGCGGATGCGATGGCGGTTGAGGATGTCGACCCGCGCCACCTCCTGCAGGTTGGTGCGGTACTGCGGGTGGCCTTCGGTCAGCAGGGTGCGATAGGAAAACGCCACGTCATAGGCGGTGATCGGCTTGCCATCGTGGAAGCGCGCTTCGGGGCGCAGGTTGAACACCACCCAACTGCGGTCTTCGCTGTATTCCACGGACTGGGCGATCAAGCCGTAGCTGGAAGTCGGCTCATCGCCGGACGGCGCGTACAGGCCAGTGCCGACCATCAACGGTTCGTTCAGCTCATTGACGCCGTATTGCAGGAAATTGGGCGTGGAAACCGGACTTGAGCCCTTGAAGGTATACGGGTTTAGCGTATCGAAGGTGCCAAATGCCATGACCCGCAAGGTCCCGCCTTTCGGCGCTGCAGGGTTTACCCAATCGAAGTGGGTGAATTTGGTCGGGTACTTGAGCGTGCCGAACTGCGCGTAACCGTGGTTCTCGGTAATCGCCGCGTTCGCAGCAAAGCTCAAGGCCAGACTTATTAGTAGAAGGAGGGGACGCTTCAAGTCAGAGATCCGATCCAGGCGGCTTGGGCTTCATGATCGGTACAGTAACAGCTTGTTCCGGTTGGAAAAAGGCTGTTGGATTGACGCAGAACCCATGTGGAAGGGGGCTTGCCCCCGATAGCAATGCATCAGCCAACAGATTCATTGGCTGGCCTACCGC
>NZ_JBAWDE010000385.1:0-17033 GCF_049590575.1 Pseudomonas sp. | reverse complement strand
GCCCAGGCGCGCCGCTGCCCGCGCGACAATCTCGCCACGCGTCTTGCGCGACTCGGCGGTGCGTTTGCGGGCTTCCTCCAGCACCGGTGCAGGCGCTGTCTCGGGGCTGCCCGCATTGAACGGCGGTGCCGGCGCATATTCGATCTGCAATTGCACCAGTTGCGCCGCCGCTTCGCTGTACAGCTCCGCCGCGAGGGTCAGGGCAAAGTCGATGCCCGCGGTGATGCCGCCACCGGTCAACAGGTTGCCGTCACGCACCACGCGGTCTTGCACGGGGATCGCGCCGAGCGGTGCGAGCATGTCGTGATAGGCCCAGTGGGTGGTCGCTTTGCGCCCGCGCAGCAAGCCCGCCGCGCCGAGCACCAGCGAGCCGGTGCACACCGACGTCACGTAGCGCGCGGTGTGTGCCTGGGCCTTGAGGAAGTCCAGGGTTTGCGGGTCTTCCATCAACGCGCCAACGCCTGCGCCGCCGGGCACGCAGATCACATCCAGGCTCGGGCAGTCGTCGTAGGTCATGGTCGGGGTGAACACCAGGCCGGTGCTCGAAGTGATCGGCGCCAGGTCCTTCCACACCAGGTGCAGCTTTACATCCGGCAGCGACCCGAGCACGTCATAGGGGCCGGTCAGGTCCAGTTGCTGGATGCCGGGGAACAACACAAAGCCGATCTGCAAGGTCATCGATGAAGCTCCAATAAAAGGGTGGACGGCTCCACTCTAGGGGCCTAGGCTTTGGCGAGTACGCCATTGAGCCCACGAATCACGCCAATCATGACCCGAATCGTCCACGTGCTCGCTTTTGATAATGCCCAGGTGCTCGACGTGACTGGGCCGTTGCAGGTGTTTGCCTCGGCCAATGATCTGGCGCGCCAGCGCGGTGTGCCGTTGCCCTATGCCGTCAGCGTGATCGCCGACCAGGTTGAGCCGGTGATGACTTCTGCCGGCCTGGCGCTGGTCGCGCAGCCACTGCCTGCCGCCGACAGCCCGTGCGACACCCTGGTGATCGCCGGTGGCTGGGGCGTGTACGGCGCCGCCGAAAACCCCACGCTGGTGGACTGGGTGCGCGACAAAGCCCGGCACACCCGGCGCATGACCTCGGTGTGCACCGGCGCGTTTCTTCTGGCCGCCAGCGGCTTGCTGGATGGCTGCCGCGTCGCCACCCACTGGACCCGCTGCGAAGAGTTGGCGCGCAAGTTTCCGGCGCTGACCGTGGAGTCCAACCCGATCTTTATCCAGCAAGGTGCGGTGTGGACCTCGGCCGGGGTGACGGCCGGCATCGACCTGTGCCTGGCCCTGGTCGAAGAGGACCTGGGCCGCGCCGTGGCCCTGGAAGTGGCGCGGCACTTGGTGGTGTTCCTCAAGCGCCCTGGCGGGCAGTCGCAGTTCAGCGTCACCCTGGCCCTGCAAAAGGGCAGTAGCCGCTTTGCCGAACTGCACGCCTGGATCGCCGACAACCTGACCCTCGACCTGACCCTCGCCACCCTGGCCGCCCAGGCCGGCATGAGCGAGCGCAGCTTTGTGCGCCACTACCGCGCCGAAACCGGCCAGACGCCGGCGCGTGCCGTCGAACTGATCCGCGTGGAAACCGCACGCCGGCAACTGGCCGACAGCAATGCGTCGATCAAGCGTATCGCCGTGCAGTGCGGCTTTGGCAGTGAAGAGACCCTGCGCCGCAGTTTCCTGCGTGCCCTGGACGTCACGCCCCAGGCCTACCGCGAACGGTTCTGCGCGCCGGCCTGAACGAAAACGTACGCCGCTGAACCAAGGTGCTATGTTGGCGGACTACCTTCCGCACTCAGCTCCTGCGATTGCGCCGCTACTCCCTCCGCCCCCCGGCGTGACGCCTCCCATGAAGCCATTGCCTGCCACCGGCGCCGCCCCCCTGCGGGACGATTGCGCCCGCGAGCCGATTCACATCCCCGGTGCGATCCAGCCCCACGGCGTGCTTTTGACCCTCAGTGATCCGACGCTGGTGGTGCTGCAGGCCAGCACCAACGCCAATGCCGAGCTGGGCCTGGGCCCCGCGCCGCTATCCGGCCAGGCGTTGGCCAGCCTGATCGGTGACGCCGCGCTTGCCCAGGTCCGCCAGGCGCTGGCGGACCTGGATGCCGACGAAGACGAGCTGCGCCAGGTGACCCTTAACGGTGAGCTGTTCGACGCCTTGCTGCACCGCCACCAGGGCCTGCTGTTGCTGGAGCTGGAACGCGCCGTGACGCCCCTGCATGATGCTGCGCTGCATGTCGCGCGAACCTTGCGTCGCCTGCAGTCGGCCAAGACCCTCGATGCGCTGTACCAGATCTGCGTCAGCGAGATTCGTGCTTTGACCGGTTACGACCGGGTCACCCTCTACCGCTTCGAGCAGGAGGGCCACGGCAAGGTCATCGGCGAATCCCTGAGCGAGGGCATGCAGCCGTACCTGGGCCTGTGTTTCCCGGCCTCGGACATTCCGCCGCAAGCGCGCGAGCTGTACCGCCTGAACTGGGTGCGCGTGATCCCCGATGCCGCCTACACGCCGGTGCCGATCCTGCCGGTCCTGCGCCCCGACAACGGCCAGGCGCTGGACCTCAGTTTCGCGGTGTTGCGCAGTGTCTCGCCGGTGCACTGTCATTACCTGAAAAACATGGGCGTGCGCTCCTCAATGAGCATCTCGCTGATCAAGGACGAGCAGCTCTGGGGCCTGATCACCTGCGGCCACCGCGAGCCGTTGCGCGTGCCCTTTGAACTGCGCAGGGCCTGCACCAGCATCGGCCAGTTGCTGTCGATGCAGATCACGGTGCTCCAAGAGAAGGACGCCCGGCGTCAGCAGCTGGAAAAAAATACCATGATCGACGCATTGGCCAACGCCATGGCGTTGGAGACGTGCGACGTGATGGAGAGTCTGCGCCCGTATGCCCAGACCTTGCTCAACCTGACCGCCGCCGAAGGCCTGGCGATTCTGGTGGAAGAGCGTTTGCACCGGTTTGGCGTGTGCCCGGGCGAAGACGAGATCCGCGCCCTGTACCCCTGGCTCCAGCAGCAGGGCAAAGGCGTGGTCAGCAGCCATCAACTGGGCGCGGATTTCCCGCCGGCCGCCGCGTATCAAACGGTCGCCAGTGGGCTGTTGGCCTTCCGCCTGCCCAAGCCGGTGGACAACGCGGTGATGTGGTTTCGCCCCGAGGTCAAGATCACCGTGCACTGGAGCGGCGAGCCGATCAAGCAACGCGAAGCCGGGGCCACGGCGTTAAGCCCGCGCCTGTCGTTTGAGCGCTGGAAACAACAGGTCGACGGCAAGGCGCAGCAGTGGTCCGCCTCGGAACTGCTGGCGGTCGAGAACCTGCGCCGCAATGCCCTGGAGCATGACCTGGCACGCCAGGTACAGCGTGAGCATGCGGCCGTGCGTGCGCGTGATGAGATGGTGGCCGTGGTCTCCCACGACCTGCGCAGCCCCTTGACCATCTTGCTGATGCAATGCGGCATGATGCGCAAGCTGGTGCCCGCCGGCGACACCAAGGCCAATGTGCGCCTGAACAGCGCCATTGAAACCATGCAGAACGCCACTTCGCGCATGAACACCTTGCTCGAAGACCTGATTGATATTTCACGCATCGAGGCTGGGCGCTACCGGGTTGCCCCGCAACCGCTGGACGTGGCGTCGACCCTGCAACAGCTCGGCTTGATGTGGCACCCGCTGGCGGCCGCCAAGGGCATCAACCTGACCTGGCGTGCCGCGCCGGGGTTGCGCATTCAGGCCGACCCGGAGCGACTGTTCCAAGTGTTTTCCAACCTGCTGGGCAACGCGCTGAAATTCACCGACCTGGGCGGTGCGATCGAAGTGATTGCCCAGGCGGCGGACGACGAAGTGTTGTTTCGCATCTGCGACAACGGCGTGGGCATTGACGCGGCGCAGCTACCCTACATCTTCGAGCGCTACTGGACCTCCCGCGAGGGCAACCCCAACGGCAGTGGCTTGGGGTTGTACATCTCCCAGGGGATTATCCAGGCCCACGGCGGCACATTGTGGGCGGAAAGCGTGGTGGGGCAGGGCAGTGTGTTCAGCTTCAGGATCCCGGCTGCGCCCTAGGGCCGGTCGAGCAGTTCAAGGATCGCGGCGGTGGTCACCTGAGGCGCTTCCTGGGGAATATTGTGGCCCACGCCGGGCAGCACGTCGCGCCGGTAAAAACCGCTGAAAAGCGCCACGTCGTCATCCTCTTCAGGCGGCGCGCCCACGCCATCGTCGGCACCGCACAGCGAAATGCTCGGCACCGAAATCGCCGGTTGCAGCGCCAGGGCGGCTTCGATGGCTTCCAGCGCCGGGTCGCCGGGCGCGTACATGAAACGGTGGCGATACGAGTGAATCACTACCGCGACAAAATCCGGGTTATCGAACGACGGCGCGGTCTGCCCATACAGGCTCGGCCCCTCGGCCCAGGAGGGCGACCACAGCGACCACAACAACCCGCAGAGCTCACGGCGGTTGGCCGTCAGCCCGTCCACGCCGCGCTGGGTATGAAAGTAGAACTGATACCACAACCGATGCTCGGTGGCCGGCGCGCGTGGCTGGGTCGATGTGGCAATGTCCTGGATGTTGTACCCATCGCCGGTCACCAGCCCGCGCACCCGCTGCGGCCAGAGCGCCGCGACAATGCACGCCGCGCGCCCGCCCCAGTCATACCCCGCAAGCGTGGCCTGCGGGATCGCCAGCGCATCCATGAAATCCAGCAAGTCCTTGGCCAGCGCGGCTTGTTGGCCGGAGCGCATGACCTGTTCGTTGATAAATCGCGTCGGGCCATAACCCCGCAGGTACGGCACCAGCACCCGACAACCGCGCGCGGCCAGCACCGGTGCGATCTGGTCGTAGCCACGCGGGTCGTAGGGGAACCCATGCAGCAGGATCACCGGCGTGCCGTCGGCGGGGCCGTGGGCTTCATAGGCCACGTCGAGCATGGTGGTGCGCACATAGAGCAGCGGGGCAGTGGTGGTCATGGCGGGCCCTTGTTGGCGGATCAGGTGTGCTGGGACTGTAGCCGAAAGGCATGAAACAACGCCGTGCTTTTGAAGGCAGGGCGTTGACTTGTCTAGCCGGGCGTCAAGGTTGCCAGGTGGTCTTCTCGCCGCTGAGCTTGCGGTCAAGGAAGGTCGCCGCGCTGATCAGCGCCAAGTGGCTCAATGCCTGGGGCGTATTGCCCAGGTGGCGGGCCTGGCTGTCGAACTCTTCGGCGTACAAGCCCAGCGGGTTGGCGTAGCGCAGCAGTTGCTCGAATTCCAGGTGGGCCTTCTCGACCTGGCCGGCGCGGGCCAGGCATTCGACGTACCAGAACGAGCAGGCGGCGAACGCGCCCTCGGTGCCTTGCAGGCCGTCGATCTGGCTGTCGTCGTTGCGGTAGCGGTAGACCATGCCGTCGCGCACCAGGCTTTTCTGAATGGCTTCCAGGGTCGATAGCCAGCGCGGGTCGGTGGCCGCGACGAAGCGCACCAGCGGCATCAGCAGCATTGAACCGTCGAGGGCCGTGCTGCCGATATGCTGCACAAAATGCCCGCGCTCTTCGTTCCAGAAGTTGCTCCAGATATCGGCGTAAATGGCCTGGCGGGTCTGGTCCCAGCGCGCAAACGGCGCCGGCAATGAGCGCTTGTAGGCCAGGCGCAGGGCACGGTCGAGGGCCACCCAGCACATCAGCCGCGAATGCAGGAAGTGATGCTGTTCACCGCGCATTTCCCAGATGCCCACGTCCTTCTGGTTCCAGATTTCACAGACTTGGTCGGCGACTTCCACCGTGTGTTTCCAGCCCTCGTGAGAGATGGCCTCGCCGTATTTGTTGACCAGGTACACGGCGTCCATCAGCTCGCCATAGATATCCAGCTGGATCTGGTCGACCGCTTCATTGCCGACGCGCACCGGCTTAGCGCCGCCATGCCCGCTGAGGTGGTCCAGCTCGGTTTCGGGCAGTTCCTGGCGCCCGTCGATGCCGTACAGGATGTTGATTTTGGTCGCCTGGCCGCAGCAGTCGCTGACCCGGCCCTTGAGCCAGCGCATATAGGCATTGGCTTCCTCGATAAAACCCAGGCGCATAAATGCATAGACGGTGAACGAGGCGTCGCGGATCCAGGTATAGCGGTAGTCCCAATTGCGTTCGCCGCCTGGGGTTTCCGGCAGGCCGAAGGTGGCGGCGGCGATGATTGCGCCGTGCTTGCGCGAGGTCAGCAGCTTGAGGGCCAGGGCCGAGCGGTTGACCATTTCACGCCAGCGCCCGCGATAGTTCGATTGCGCAATCCAGCCGCGCCAGAACTTCAGGGTGTGGGCCAGCGCCAGATCGGTGCAGCCGCTGTCTACGCGTTCATCCTCCTGGCCGCCGAACACAAACTCGGCATCTTCTTCCTGTCCCAGTTCAAAGCTGGCCACGGCGGCGCCGTCCTTGATCTGCAGTGGGTGGCTGCCGGACAAGCGCAGGCCGGGTTGGCCGTCGGCGCTGAAGCACACCGTGCCGTTGTCGAGCGATGCGTGGGTGGAGGCGCGCGCGTAGTCATGGCGTACGGCGCAGCGCAGGTGCAGGGTGGCCTTGCCGCTGACCACGCGTACGCGGCGAATCAGCAGCGGCAGGTCGTCGATTTCTTCGCTGATCACCAACAGGTCGGTGATCTCGACCACCGCTTCATCGCTGAGCCAGCGGGTTTGCAGCACATTGGTGTCGGGCAGGTAGATCTGCTCGCGACGCGCATCGGGCAGGTCCGGGGTCAGCTGAAACACGCCAGCGTCGGGGGTGTCCAGCAGCGAGCAAAAGATCGAGGGGCTGTCGAATTCCGGCCAGCAGAAAAAGTCGATGCTGCCTTTGTCGTTCACCAGTGCCGCGCTGCGCATATCGCCGATGATGCCGTGGGCGTCAATGGGGCTTTGTTGCTCGTTGTTCAAATCAACCATTGCCACGAAACTCCGGATAAAGGCTCATCCCGCCATCAATAAACAAGGTGCTGCCGACTACATAGTCGGAGGCATCACTGGCCAGCCAGACCACGGCGTTGGCGACGTCTTCGGCCTCGCCGACGCGGCCGTAGGGAATCAACTTGAGCAGTTGCTTTTCCGCTTCGCCTTCAGTGGCCGCGCGATTGATCGCGGTACGGATCGCCCCCGGCGCAACGCCATTGATGCGGATGCGCTGCTCGCTGACCTCTTGGGCGAGGGTGCGCATGAGCATCTCCACGCCGCCCTTGGACGCCGCGTAATTCACATGCCCGGCCCAGGGAATCAACTGATGCACCGAGCTCATGTGGATGATTTTGCCGGCGGCGCGTGACACGCCCTCCCGCACGCCCTGGCGGTTGAAAATGCGCACGGCGGCGCGCGCGCAGAGGAATTGGCCGGTGAGGTTGACGCCGATCACGCTGTTCCAGTCGTCGAGGGTCATGTCGACCACGGCGGCGTCCTTCTGCATACCGGAGTTGGCCACCAGAATGTCCAGGTGGCCGAATGCATCCAGCGTCTGCGCAAACAGCCGTTCTACGTCTGCTTCTTTAGAGACGTCGGCGCCGATTGCAATCGCCCGGCCGCCATTGGCGTTGATCTGTTCTGCCAGCGCTTCGGCCGGCGCGGCCTGGCTGTTGTAATTCAGCACCACGGCCGCGCCGGCTTGCGCCAGAGCCTTGGCTGCGCCGGCGCCAATTCCGGAACTGGCGCCCGTCACCAGGGCCACTTGTTGCTCCAACGAGATATGCATTGCCCACCCAGCCTTGAAATCGTGAGTTCAAGTAGCTGACTGACGCGGCGCAACGGAAGTTCACCGGTGTGATTTTAGCGACTACAACCATGGTGAAAAATGGAATAACAGAACTATAAAAAATAACTGAAAGATACTAAAAAACCGTTCAAAAGCGTTTGACAGGGTTTTTCGTCGCGTGTCTTATAGGCACACCTCAACCCGCTCCGTTGGTAGTTCGGCAGTCATCGCGGGGCCACCTATAAGAGATTTTTATGTGCCTTTCGGCCGTTATAGGAGAACTACCGGATCAGGGAAAAACGGCAGCCTTTATTGGCGCGCCTAAGTTGGTCATCTTCGACTGCGACGGTGTCTTAGTTCAAAGCGAAGAAATTACCCTGTCCGTGTTGATCACCCTGCTAAATGCCCAGGCATTGGGCCCTACACAATTAGATGTTACTGAGTTTATTGAGCGTTTCCGTGGACGGAAGATCGCCGCGTGTTTGGAGGAAGCACAACAGTTATTGACTATTAAATTGGATGATCAGTTTGAAGCGGACTTTCGACAGCAAGCGCTGTTGGCGTTGACGCGCAACTTGAAAGCCACCGATGGCATGCTTGAAGTCCTGCAAAAGTTAAAGGTTCCGTATTGCGTAGCGTCAAGTGCGCCGCGCAACAAGATCGAACATTGCCTGCGCATTGCAGGGCTGTTTTCTTACTTTGAAGGGCGAATCTTCAGTTGCTATGAGTTAGGCCGTTGGAAACCGGATCCTCTGGTGTTTTTAACGGCCTGCGAGACTTACGGTGTTGATGTCGGCGATGCATGGGTGGTTGAAGACAGTGTCACCGGTGTTCAGGCGGCGGTGGCCGCCAATATCAAAGTGTTGGGTTTTGGACCGCCCGAGCGGCACCGGTTATTGACCGAGGCCGGCGCGTCAGCATTTGCCGATATGCGTGATTTATTGACCTTTATTAACTAGCCAACTTACTCAGGGAGGAGGCGCTGTGAACACACTCGGCTATAGAGAACGGCTTAAACATAATGACCCACGTTCAGCAATATGGTGGGATTCATCCACGGCGGTGTACGCGCCTTATAAAAAACACTTGCTGGATAAATACCCGGCGGCGGCGGCCTCTATCGAGCAGTTGATGCCGGATGACTTTTCCCAGGCCCGGGGTTTTAGCAGTGTGACCACCAACCCGCGGTTGGTGACGGCGGTTATCCTCGACAAGCGCGAGTATTGGTCCTCGCGTTTTAACCTGGCAAGCCTGTCTCCCGCCGAACTGCGCAAGAAGCTGTACAACGAAGTGATCATCGATGGCGCCGCAGCGCTCACGCCGCAGTGGGTCCAATCGGCCCAGGCCGAGGGCTGGATTTGCGCCCAGGTCGACCCTGTGGATGTGCGCTGCACCGAACGCATGACGGCCAGGGGCCTGGAACTGCGCCAGCTGGCACCGAATGTAATGGTCAAGGTGCCGGGCAGCCTGGAGGGGTTGGCGACCGTCGAGGCGCTGGTGGCTCAGGGCTGCTCCATCAATATCACGTTCTGCTTTACGGTCTCCCAGTTCCAGGCGGGTATCCAGGCGATAGAGCGGGGCATGGCATCCGCACGCCGCAACGGGATCGACACTCGCCACTGCAAGTACGTGATCACCTTCATGATCGGGCGTTTCGCCTGCCAGCCGGAGTTTGCGCTGCAGGCGGCCGAACGCGGGCTGGCGCTGAGCCCTGAAGAGCTGCGCTGGGCCGAGCTGCTGGTCTACGAGCAGATCCAGGCGCTGGTCGCGGCCTCGAGCGTGCCGGTGCAAACCTTGCTCTCAAGCATCAAAGTCGATGTCGACGAGCGCGGCAACAAACACTGCTGGCACCTCGAAAAAACCGGCCTGACGGCGACCTGCTACACGCTGACGCCGGACGTGGTGGAATTTCTGATCGAGCGCGAAAGCCACGGCAAACCGGTGGCGCCGGCGACTGAGCCTTTGCAGCCGCCGCCAGCGACCTTCGCAAAACTGGTGCGCATCCCGTACTTCTGCGAAGCCTACTTTATCGACAGCCTCGAACCGTACGACTTCGGCAACCACGAGGCGTTTATCAACGCCTGCAACGAAGCCAACAGCGCGCATCGGCGCCTGGCGGACTACTGCGTTCGACTCTGCCCCGTGGCGAAGCCTTTCAAACGCTCGCTCAACGCGCTGCTGGCGGCTGAATTCGGGGTGATCGCATGAACAAGATGATCGGATTATGGGCGCACCCACGCTCACGCTCCACGGTGTTGGAGCGGGTGTTCATCGAACGCGGCGATTTCGAAGTCTTCCACGAACCGTTTGCGCACATGGCGTTTTCCGAGGACTCGGCGATTCCTTCGGATGACTGGGACCACAGTTTGCCGACCACCTACGAGGGCATAAAACAACAGCTGCTCGCGGCCAAAGAGCGTGCAAACGTTTTTCATAAAGACATGTGTTACCACTGCCTGGATGAGTTGAAAGTTGATAGTGGGTTTCTGGCGCAGCAGGCGAATATCTTTCTTATCCGAGAACCGGCCAGCAGCATTATTTCGCACCACCGGATACACCCGGATATGCCAATGCAGGCCATCGGGCATAAAGCGTTGTATGAGATTTTCTGCGTGGTGACCAAGCTCACCGGCAAAGTGCCCTATGTGATTAATGCAGATGATCTTGCCGCCGAACCGGAGCGGGTGATTCGCAAACTGTGCAATCACTTGGATATTGAATTCCTGCCGCATGCAATGACATGGAAGCGCGAGTGCCCCGACCAGTGGAAAACCTGGCGAAGTTGGCATGTAGCGGCAGAAAACAGTGAACGCATTATTTCCCCCGCCGCGCCGCCTGTGGATATATCGGTGTTTGATCAGTACCCGAAGTTAAAAAATTTGTACGAGTACCATCGCACGTTTTACGCGCGCATGAACGAGTTTTGCCAATAAGGACAGTTGTATGAAAAAGTTAATTATCACCGGCGCGGCGAACGGCATTGGTCGCGCGACCGTAGAGCAAGCGATCAAGGACGGCTACTTTGTTATTGCCGCCGACAAAGATGCGCAAGGACTTAAACATCTGGACAGTCTTTACGGCCCTGAAGTGCTGGAAGTGCAGGTTGCCGATTTCTCTGATCCTGCAGTTATCAAAGGTTTTATTCCTGCGCTGTATGAACGCCACTCGACTATTTACGGGTTGGTTAATAACGCCGGTATTTACCACGGCAAAAGTGTGTACCTGTATTCCGATGAGCAAATCGACGACATCCTCAACGTCAACCTCAAGGCACTGGTTTACCTCTCCAAGGATTTTGCCGAACGTGAAATGAAGCACGAGGCGCCGCGCAGCATCGTCAACATTGCCTCGGTGGCGGGGGAGGTGGGCAGTTGTGACGCCCTCTACGGCGCGACCAAGGCCGCGGTGATTGGCCTGACCAAAGCCAACGCCTGGAATTTCGCGCCGTTTGTGCGGGTAAACGCTGTGTCGCCAGCGTTGATTCACGACACCGCGATCTACGACACGATTCCCGAGTACCGGCGCGCCGAATACGCACGCCAGGAAATCCTCAAGGACCCGATCCTGCCCAGTGGCGTTGCCGAGGTGATTTTGCTGTTGATCGGCGACGGCATGCGCCACATGACCGGCAAGGTCATCCCGGTCGACAACGGAGCGTACCCACGGTGAGCCATTCCAATCCCAAGAAAAAACTGCTGCTGGTTGGCGCCGGCAATCTGTGCCTGCAGATCCTGAAGATCCTCGGACCGAAAAACGCTTTCGAGTTTGTCGTGCTCGGCCGCAATGAAGAAGCAACCAATCGGCTGTGTAACCTGGTGGCGTTGTCGTGCGCGCAATTGGGGCAACACATTGCGATAAAGCCGGTGATCGCAGATTTGACGGACATCGCCAAAGTGACGCGCGTGCTGCGCGAGGAAGCGCCGGACATGCTCGTCAACTGCGCGTCGTTGCAGTCATGGCGGGTCATTACCGAGTTGCCCAAGCTGTCATTCGAGCAGCTCGACCAGGCCCAGTTCGGCCCCTGGTTGCCGATGCACCTGACGCTGATGCACTGCCTGATGCAGGCAGTAAAGGCTTCCGGCATTGCGGTGAAAACCGTGAACGCGGCGTTTCCCGATGCGGTCAACCCGATCCTGGCCAGGGTCGGCCTGGCACCGGACATCGGCGTGGGCAATGTGGCCAACCTGATTCCCGCCACGCAGCTGTCGATTGCGCGGCTGCTGGAATGTGCTCCCGCCGATGTCCGGGTGCAGTTGTATGCCCAGCATTACTTCAGCCATTACGTGCCTCGCGGCGGGCTGCCGCCGCGCGCCAGCTACCGCTTGTTGTATGAGGTACGTGACCGGCCGCGGGTGGCCCGTCTGTCTGACGAGGTGATTTTCTCCACGGTCAAGTCCGAGTTCCGCCGCTTGGGTGGGGTGGATGGGCAATTCCTGACCGCCTGTTCGGCGGTCACCGTCATCGAAGGTCTGTTTTCACCCACCCCGGTGCTGGTGCATGCGCCGGGCCCGCTTGGGCTTCCGGGCGGTTATCCAGTGCAACTGCACGATGGGCGGATTGACGTGCAGTTTTCCGAAGCCTGCCCGCAGGACGAGGCGGTGCGCATCAATACCATTTGCCAGAGCCAGGACGGCATCGACGAAATCCATTGCGATGGGTCGGTCACCTACAACCCGAAATGCATGGCTGTCATGCAGGCAATGCTGGGGTATTCCAAAAACACCATGTCCATCGAGCAGTCCGCCGATTTTGCCCACGAACTGGCGAGCAAGTACTCGTCCTTCAGAAACTCAACCTGGTAGGTGTGTGATGAATCAGATGTCGAGCCGTAAGCACCACGAAGTCGCCAGTTATTCAGCGCAGTACTCGGCGGACTTCGTCGAGCGCTGGGATGAATTGATCGATTGGGAAAAAAGAAAAGCCGGCGAGGACGGTTTTTTCGAAAAGCTGCTGCGCGAACACGGTGTGCACTCGGTGATTGATGTGTCGACCGGCAGTGGCTTCCATGCGGTACAGCTCAAGCAAGCAGGCTTTGAGGTGGTGGCCACGGATGGCAGCAGCACGATGCTGACCAAGGCGCGGGAAAACTTTCGGCAGCGCGGCCTGGAAATCGAGTCGCACTACATGGATTGGCTTGCGCTCGACCCAACCGTGCTGGGGCGGTTCGACGCGGTGGTGTGCCTGGGCAGTTCGCTGTGCCATATCTTTGCAGCCCACGATCGTTTGCGGGTGCTGGAGAAGTTCAGGGCATTGCTCAAGCCGGGTGGTTTGCTGATTGTCGATCAACGCAACTTCTTCGCGATTCGTGCAGGTAACTTCAAGGCCAGCGGGAATTACTACTACTGTGGGACGAACGCGTCCGTCAGCCTGGGGCAAGTCGACCAAAACCTGTGCGAGTTCATCTACACCTTTGACAATGAGGAACAGTACCGTCTGAAGGTGTACCCGCTGTTGCCGGGTGAGTTGGCCACCCAGGTGCTTGCGTCCGGCTTTGCAGCCCATGAGAGTTACGGCGATTTCCAGCGTGACTACGACATGATGCACTGCGACTTCATCATTCACACCGCGCGCGCTGTATGAGGACGACAGGATGAGCACACTCGTACAGAGCACGCCGCGCACACTCGACAGCGTAGTGCTGGCCGTGGTGTTGACCGGTTTTGTGGCCAGCACCTATGGCTTCGGGGTTTACCTGTTCGCCAACCTGGTGGTGGACATGCGCCGGGACATCGGCTTCGACTACACCACGGTGGGGGTCATCACCGGCGGCGCGCAGATCGGCTTCCTGCTGTTTTCATCGGTGACCAGCTATATCAGCCGGTACTTCGAGGGCTGGAAAATCAGCCTGGTGTCTACCGTGATGACGTCCCTGGCGCTGCTGGGGCTGAGTGTCAGCGACAACATCTGGTTGTCCGGGGCGCTGTTGATTTTGCTCGGCGGATGTTCCGCTTCGGTGTATATCCCGCTGGCGGAGATCGTCACCAAGGGCTTCAGCCCAGGGAGCCGCTCGCGGGTCATGGGGCTGATTTCCAGTGGCACCAGCTATGGCGTGTTTATCAACGGCCTGCTGGTGTCGTTCCTGACACTGAACGGCGGCTGGCGCTCGATCTGGCTAACTGCGGGCCTGATCTCGGTGGCCCTGTGCCTGGTGGCCTGGTACCTGTTGCGCAGTCTGGCGGCGGGCAAGGATGACGGGTTTTCCGGTGCGCGGGCAACGGCAGTGGGCAGCGATCAGCCCTGGCTGAGTCGTTCGTTGTACCTGACCTGGGCCATCGCCTTTCTCAACGGGATGGCGTTACTGCCGTTCCAGACCTACCTGGCCCCGTTCCTGCGGGATGAGTTGGGGGTGTCGGTGCAAGACACCGGGTTTATCTGGACGACCATCGGCGCCGTGGGCATGGCCTCGGGTTTCCTGGTGGGGTGGATTGCCGACAAAGTCGGCGTCAGGGCCTCATTGGCGATGTGCTTTTTGAGCGCAGGGCTGGCTGCCGTCCTGGTGTTCAGCTTCAACAGCATTGCGCTGTTTTACCTGGCGGCGTTTTTGTTTGCGCTGGCGTTTTATCCGATCTTCGGGCTCGTCCCCAGTTACATCGGGCAAATTGTGCCGGTCAACCGCCTGACCCAGGCGTTTGGCATCGCCAACGTATTGATTGGCCTGGGCGGTGTGTGCGGTAACTTCCTCGGTGGTTTTTCCAAGGACCTGACCGGTTCGTTCTCGACCGTCTATTGGGTGGTCGCGCTTTTGCTGTTCGTGCAATGCGTGATGGTATTCATGTTGGGTAAACAACCTGTTTCGTCAGGTGAGGGTGAGCGGCGATGAGTTACTTTGCGGAAAGTCCAAACCAGAATCTGCATGCATTTGCGTTCAGCCATTTACGGGCCGGGCAGCTGCGCATGAAACAAAAGCCCTTGGTGATCTGGATGACCGGCATTTCCGCATCCGGCAAGTCGACGATTGCCGATGCGCTGGATATCGCCCTGCAGGCCCAGGGGCGGTTTACCTGCATTGTTGACGGAGACTCGGTGCGCGGCGGGCTGTGCCGGGACCTGGGTTTTACTGACGACGACCGTGACGAGAATATCCGGCGGGTTGCGGAAGTTGCGCGCTTGATGCTGGAGGCGGGGCTGATCGTGATCGTCGCGCTGATCTCACCTTCAGCGGCCAGCCGGCATTACGCGCGCTCGATCATCGGCAATGAGTTCTTTGTTGAAGTGCATGTGGATGCGCGGCTGGAAACTGCCGAGCGACGCGACCCCAAGGGTTTGTATAAAAAGGCCCGCGCGGGGCAGATCAAGAACTTCACCGGCATCGACTCCGATTATGACCTGCCGGTGTTTCCAGAGGTGCATGTGGATACCCAGGCCTTGTCCGTGGGCGAGTCAGTCGAGGCGATCCTTGATTGGATGGCACGCCGCGATAATCAAACTTAGCCGTTGGTCTTCGTGCCGGTCATGGCAATATCTGCACTCACAAAAAACAAGGTACTCTGCGCCATCGCCGCTACGCCGCGTTTTCTGAGGAGCAGGCATGACGCATTTTACGGGCACTGCAAAATCGATCCGGCTGATTGGCGGGGCCCGGGCGTTGGACTTTATCAATACGACCAATGGCCGGCGCCCCGGGACCGCACTTACAGTATTGGAAGAACGGCTCACCAGTTTTCAGTTCTTTTTTGAGTGGGCGTTACATGCGTCGCTACTCTCGGCACGCGAGTTCGATGCCTATAAACCCATGGTGTTTGAAACACCGATTTCCTATCAACCGAACCTGGACGCCATTATTGCGTTCAGGGAGTGTCTGTACCGTGCGTTCTACCCGCTGTCGCTGCACCGGGCCGCGCCCGATGAGGCGTTGCAGCAGATCAACCTGACCTTCCAGCAGGGCGTGGCCTGGCGTGTGCTGCGCTCGGTGGGCGGCAAGCCTGCCTGGGAGTGGAGAGCCTGCACCTGCGCGCAGGAATTGACCGCGATGTTATTGGGGCGCCTGGCCATCGAAGCCACGCAATTACTGATGTCCGGTGACCTTCACGCATTGAGGAGCTGCAGCGCCACCGATTGCGATTGGGTGTTTTTGGATATCTCCAAGAACAAACAACGCAAATGGTGCCAGATGAGCGTGTGCGGCAGCCGGGAGAAATTGAACCGTCTCAGGCAGGTGGCCAACCAGCCCTGATCGCAAGCAGCAACGCGGGCGACGGGTAGTAATTGCTCGACTTAATAGGAAGCATTACTATTCACGCCCGCCTCCCCAGTGCCCCCGCGATGATCCCCCAGCTGCCCCGTAGAACAGGCTTTTTCCAGCATTACGAAGAGTTGATCGGGACCTGGACGCGCCGCCTGAGAAACCGTCAGCAGGCCGAAGACCTCGCCCATGACACCTTCGTGCGGGTGCTTGAATCGAATTCCACCGACGTTGCGCAACCGCGCGCCTACCTGCATCAGACTGCGCGTAACATTGCGGTGGACGCCTACCGGCGTGAAGATCGCCGGGAAGCCATGGCTCTGCAAACCTATGATCACAGTGCGCCGCACACTGGCGACCCGGAGCATGTCATGCACGCGATCCAGTTGGCGGACTCCATAGAGCGGGCCTTGGCCGAGTTGCCGCTCAATTGCCGCAGGATTTTCATCTGGCAGAAAATCGAGGGCCTGACCCAGCAGGAAATTGCCGAACGCCTGGGCTTGTCAAAAAACATGGTGGAAAAGTATATGATCCGCACCCTGCGGCATCTGCGTGACCGCCTGGACGCGATGGCGCCATGACCCATGCCCGCTTTGAAACAGGACCTTCCATGATGGATAGCCGTATTCGCGACGAAGCCGCGCAATGGTTTGTACGCCTGCAAGATGCCGAGCTGAGCCTTGAAGAGCGCCAACAGTTCGATGCCTGGCGCAATGAGCATCCAAAGCACCAATACGAATTCGATGTACTGCAAGGCATGTGGAACGCCACCGACCGGCTGCCCAAGGCCAGGCTGCAGGCACTGTGTGAGCCACCCGCCGAGCAACCTCGGCGCCGCGCGGTATTGCGTTATGCGGTGGCGGCCAGCCTGGTCGCCGTTGCCCTGGGGCTGGGGCTCTTCAGTGGCCTCGATCATCCGCAACCCTACACGGCCGAGTTCAGCACGCGCCTGGGGGAACATCGCCAGGTGGCCTTGCCGGACGGTTCGCTGATCGACCTCAACAGCCGCAGCATCGTCGTGGTGCACTACGAAAAACGCCGGCGCGGCGTGGCGCTCAAGCAGGGCGAGGCGATGTTCAGCGTCGAGCATGACGCCAGCCGGCCGTTCGTGGTCGCGGCCGGGGCAGGGCAGGTGACGGTCACCGGTACACGCTTTGATGTGCGTCGCG
>NZ_JBAWDE010000384.1:0-16249 GCF_049590575.1 Pseudomonas sp. | reverse complement strand
GGCTCAGGCCGATGACGCGCTGGCCTTGTTCCACCGCCTGGCCGGCGCTGCGACTGGCCCCCGCGGCCTGGCTGGCATCACCGGCCACTTGCTGGATGGTCGCTTCCAGTTCGCCTAAGGAATCGCGGATCTGCGCGGTATCCCCGGCCTGGCGCTCGGCGCCATCGTGCAGGCCGCTGCTCAGTTCGGCGAGGGCGCGGCTGCTGCCCGCGACCTCTTCGGCATTCCCACGAATGGTGCCCACCAGGTCGACCAGATAGGCGCGCAGGCGGTTCAGCGAGGCTTCGATATCGCGCAGTTCGCGGTTGGTCTTGCCCAGGGTAATCGGCTGGCTGAAGTCGCCTTCGGCCCACGTCGACAAGGCTGGGGCCAAGTTGGTCAGCACCCGCGCCAGGCGCCGTTGCAGGGTGTCGATCAGCAGGGCGATCAGCAGGATCAAGCCGATCATCACCCCTTGCATCAGGCGCACTTCGCCCTGGATCTGCCCGTGTTGCGCGCGCACCACCGGTTCCAGGCCGGCAATGGCTTGCTGCACGGCGGCAATTTTCAGGTGAGTGGCGGTGGCCAAGTCAGCGCGTTGCTGGATCTGCTCGCGGGTGCGCTTGAGTTCAGCGGGGTAGCGGGTGAGCAGGCTGTTGAGTTCGCGCTTGAGGTCGACGCCGGTGTCCTGGGCTTCGGTTTTTTCGTTGTTTTCCAGGCCCATCATCGCCGAAAAGTCATCGGCGCTGGATTCGGCGCTGGCTTTTACCCCGAGTAATGGCAGTTGCTCCAGCAGGTCGGCTTGATTGCGGATATTGCCGAGTTCGCGCTCCACGTCGTCCGCCAGCTCCGCGCGGCCGCTGCTGACCAGTTTGTCGCGGGCCAGGGACAGCTTGCCCAGGTGCTGCGAGCCGGCCAGCAGCGGCGGCAGGTAACGCGCGGCTTCAGGCGAGGTAACCCCGATCGCGTATTGGCTCAGCTGTTCGAGGTTGGCGCCCAGCTCGCGCTCGGCTTGCAGCAGTAAAGCCTGCGGGTCGCCGGCCAGCTTGCCGGCCGCCAGCAGCTCGGTTTTGCTGAAGGTGTCCAGGTCGATCAGGCTGGGGCGCAGGTTTTGCGCGAGCTCGACCGGCAATTCATCCAGCTGTTGCAGCAGGCTTTCCAGGCTCTGGCTGGCACTGCTCAAACGCAGCGCATCACCGCTGGCCAGGTAGTCGTCGATATTGCGCGCGGCCTGGTTCTGGAAAGTCTGCGACAGGCCCAGGTAGCGCTCCATCAGCAAATAGGGGCGCTCCAGGGCGCGTTGCGACCACCAGAGCGTGGCCCCGAGGGCCAGGCAGACGGCCACCAGCAGGAGGGTATTGAGATTGGTCAGCAGCTTCAGGCGCATGCGTGGTTTCAACCGACAGCAAAAGATAAGTGCCTGAAGTTATTGCGTTTCCGTTACAGGGTTATGACGGAATCAGTCGATTCCGGTGAAAAGATGGCACTTTGCTTTGATGCTCTTGCGGCCTGCACACGGTTGCGCCCGGCGTCCTTGGCACGGTACAGCGCCTCGTCGGCCTGGGCGGCCATCATCAGGCTGTCGGAACCGTCGCACAGTTCCACCACCCCGGCGCTGAAGGTGCACCACAAGTCCTGGGGCTGGGCCGGGTAGTGAATTTCCGCGAAGCGCTCGCGGATTTCATCCAGCACCTTGCAGGCCGATTCCAGGTCGGTGTCGGGCATCACGATGGCGAACTCTTCACCGCCGTAGCGTCCGATGTAGTCGGTCTTGCGCAAGCGCTGCTTGAGAAACAGCGCCAGGCTCTTGATCACGCGGTCGCCCATGGGGTGACCGTGGCTGTCATTGACCCGTTTGAAGTGGTCGATATCCAGCATGGCAAAGCTCAACGGCTTGTCTTCGCGGCGTGCGCGGAAGCTGCAGTCCTCCAGCAATTGCAGGATGTGGGTGTGGTTGTACAGCCCGGTCAGGCTGTCGCGCACCATCCGCGCCTTGAGGTTGCGCGCGCGGGCGGCGCGGTTGCGCACGGTGGTGATCAGGTGGCGCGGCTTGATCGGCTTGGTGAGGAAGTCGTCGCCGCCCTCGCTCATCGCGTCCAGTTGCTTGTCCAGGTCGTCTTCGGCCGACAGGTAGATGATCGGCACGCTGACGTAGCGGTCGTTGTGGCGAATGACTTTGGCCAGTTCCGTCCCGGTACAGGCGGGCATGTACATGTCGAGGATGATCAGGTCGGGCTGGAAATCCGCCAGTTCGGCCATGGCCTGGATCGGCTCGATCAAGGTGCGCGTGACGATCCCGGCGCTGTTGAGCAACCGCTCGGTGTGCAGCGCCTGGGCCCGTGAGTCGTCGATGATCAGCACTTTGTAGGGGTCGTACTGGGCGACGCAGGTCAGCACTTCGATTTTTTCCAGCAGGCTTGAGGCTTCGAGCGTGCCGGTGAGGAATTCCTGGCCCCCGGCGCGCACGGCGGCCAGGCGGGTCGGGGTGTCGGTTTCGTGCAGGCTGAAAAACAGCAACGGCAGCTTCTGCTCCAGGCCTTCCTGGGCGTGCGCAGCGAGCTTGAGGCCCAGGCCGGTGCCACAGAAATCCACGTCCATCACGATGGCTGACGGCAAGCGCTCGGCCATGGACGCGTGAAACGCCGCCACGCTGTCCAGGGACTGGGCGCTCATGCCAAAGAATTCCAGCTGCTTGGCCAGGCGCTCGGCACGGTCGTGATCGGCGAGCATCACGTAGATCGGCTTGCGCATTGGCGGCAGTAAGGTTTGTTCCAACTGGTCGCCCTGGCGCAGGCCGGTGCGCGACAGGCGCTGCATCAAGCGATTGAGTTCGGTAATCAGATGGCTGCTCAGGCGGCCGCGGTTGTCGTCCACCGCTTTGAGCGATTCGCCGATATGCTGCGCCAGCTGGCCGTGTTCCGGTTGTTCGAAGCGCTCGGCAAAACGCAGCAGGCGCAGGTTGGCTTCGCTGAGTTCAGAGAGGTCGGCGCTGGACCATTCGCTGCGTTGCAGGCGCTGCCATATCTCAAGAATTTGACGTGCCTGATGAATTACCCGCTGGGCAAAATGGTGCTTGAGACGCTCACGGCTGGGGTCTTCTGGCTCGGTCATATCCTGACTACTAGTTAGGGTGCATGCTGAGGTCGACTGATGGCTCTATGCTAGCACCATCTTTCCGATGGGATGAGTGTCATATGTCAATTAACTGCAAGTCTGGGCTATTCAGTTATCGACCCGATGGTCGCGCAGCGTAAAAAACGTGCATCCTTTATAGTCGAACCTGCCCTGAGTGCCAGTTTGGTGAAAAGCCCCGCATGGGGGGGCACGATGGGGTAGGGTTGTGGTCGGAGTGTTTGAACGCACCCGGACAATTGACGTGCATGAACTCAAGTGATTGAAAGGATATCGCCATGCTGGACTGGAAAAACCGTGCAGGCAGTGCCAAAGGCCCCGCCCCTGAGCCCAAGTCGGCCAACCGCAGCTACTTACGCACTGTGCTGATGAGCCGAGCCGTGCTCAGCGTACTGGGCATTTACCTGTTGGTCACCGGCGCCCTGGGTTGGTACTGGAGCGAAGAGCCGGCACTGTTCCCGGTCCAGCAAAATGCGCAGATTGCCGCCGAAAAAGACGGCAAACAGATGGTGGTGGGTTTCACCACCGTCGAAACCCTCAAAACCGTGGTCGGCACCTTGCTGAACAAGCCTGGTGGCTACATTTCCAATGATCGTTTCCCGCCAGGCCTGTGGATGGACAACATGCCGAGCTGGGAATACGGCGTGCTGGTGCAGGTCCGCGACCTGACCCGTGCCCTGCGTAAAGACTTTGCCCGTTCCCAGTCGCAGTCGGCGGAAGATGCGGATCTGGCCAAGGCCGAGCCGCGTTTCAACTTCGACAACAAGAGCTGGGTGCTGCCCTCCAGTGAGTCGGAGTACCAGGAAGGCATCAACTCCCTGAGCCGCTACGAGGCGCGCCTGTCCGACCCTAACCAGCGCGGTGCGCTGTTCTATGCGCGTGCCGACAACCTCAACAACTGGCTGGGCGATGTCGCTACCCGCCTGGGCTCGCTGTCGCAACGCCTGTCGGCCAGCGTTGGCCGAGTCAAATTGAACACTGCATTGAAAACCGAGGCGCTGGCGCCGGGTGAAGTGCCGCAGGTCGATGAGGAAGTGGTGGAAACCCCATGGATGCAGATCGACAACGTGTTCTACGAAGCCCGTGGTCAGGCGTGGGCCTTGTCCCACCTGCTGCGCGCCATCGAAGTCGACTTTGCCGATGTACTGGCCAAGAAAAATGCCACCGTCAGTGTGCGCCAGATCATTCGTGAGCTTGAAGCTTCGCAGGAACCCGTGTGGAGCCCGATGATCCTCAACGGCAGCGGTTTTGGCGTCCTGGCCAACCACTCGCTGGTGATGGCCAACTACATTTCCCGGGCCAACGCGGCGGTGATCGACTTGCGTCAACTGCTCAACCAGGGTTGATGATGCACGTTACTCAAAAGGAGGCTGCGCACCGCGCGGCCTCTGACGCTGAGCTGATCTACTGGGTAGACGAGCAGGATAACCTGCTCGGCACCCTGGTCAGGTCCGACCTTCGCCAGCGCGGCCTGATTGGCCGCTGCACGTTTATCTTCCTGTTCAATTCCGCCGGCGAACTGTGTGTGCATCGGCGCACGCTGAGCAAAGCCATGTACCCGGGTTTCTGGGACACGGCGGCGGGCGGCATGGTGGCAGCAGGCGAGAGCTACGCCGAATCGGCGGCCCGTGAGCTGGAAGAAGAGTTGGGCGTCGGTGGTGTGGAGCTGGTCGAACATGACCATTTCTATTTCGAAGACGGCGACAACCGGCTCTGGTGCACATCCTACTCGGCGGTCTGGGACGGTCCGTTGCGCCTGCAACCCGAAGAAGTCATGGAAGCGCGCTTTTTACCGATTGAAACTGTCCTGCAGGAAGCCCAGCAAAAGCCTTACTGCCCGGACGCTCAAGAGGGCTTGCGGCGCTATCTGGCCTCGCGTCGCTAAAGTTGCATAAATTGGCGCCATTTGGCCCTTAGCAAGTCGGCTTTTTGCCGTTACACTGCGCGACTTTTCACCCGAACCACCTAGGCGGTTCGGTAGCGCTGCCCCTGCCTGAGTGGGGCTTCGCGGTCGGTGTTTCGCCTTTGCGCACACTGATCAGTCTTTGTCCTCCCAAGAGGATTGCCGGTGGCCAAAAAAGCCGCATCCTTCGCCGCCCTTGGTGGCCTGGTATTTTCCACCGACGCAGGTCGACACTGCCCGGACTGTCGTCAGCCCGTGGATTCGTGCACCTGCAAACAAACCCTGATCCCTGAAGGCGACGGCATTGCCCGCGTGCGACGCGAGAGCAAAGGCCGTGGCGGCAAGACGGTGACCACCATCACCGGCGTGCCGCTGGCAGAGGACGCGCTCAAGGAATTGGCGACCACGCTGAAAAAGCGTTGTGGCACCGGTGGCGCGTTGAAAGACGCAGTCATCGAAATCCAGGGCGATCACGTCGAGTTGCTGTTGGCCGAGCTGATCAAGCTCGGGTACAAGGCCAAGAAGTCCGGCGGCTGAAAGCCTCTTCCCAACCTGTGTCTAAACTCTGTCCTGCGAGTGGGGTCTACCTCTCTTACAGGCAAATCGTCATTTTCATTCTTTAGACTGCGCCAGCCTCTGACCAGGGGCGGTGCCTTCGACTTCATTTATAGGGGACTTCGATGTCCGTACGACGCACACGCAAAGACGATGGCAGCCAATGGACAGTTGCGGACAGCCGCAGTGTTTACGGGATCCGCCATTGGGGGGCCGGATATTTCGCGATCAATGAAGCCGGTCGCGTTGAAGTCCGTCCGAACGGCCCGAACAGCACGCCTGTCGACCTCTACGAGCAAGTCGACGAGCTGCGCAAAAGCGGCTTGTCCTTGCCGCTGCTGGTGCGCTTCCCCGACATCTTGCAAGACCGCGTGCGCCAGCTGACCGGTGCGTTCGACTCGAACATCGAGCGCCTGGAATACCAGAGCAAGTACACCGCGCTGTACCCGATCAAGGTGAACCAGCAGGAAGCGGTGATCGAGAACATCATCGCCACCCAGAACGTGTCCATCGGCCTCGAAGCCGGCTCCAAGCCAGAGCTGCTGGCCGTGCTGGCCCTGGCGCCGAAGGGCGGCACCATCGTTTGCAACGGTTATAAAGACCGTGAGTTCATCCGCCTCGCGCTGATGGGCCAGAAGCTCGGCCACAATGTATTCATCGTGATCGAGAAAGAATCCGAAGTTGAGCTGGTGATCGAAGAGGCTGCCAGCCTCAAGGTCAAGCCACAGGTCGGCCTGCGCGTGCGCTTGTCGTCTCTGGCGTCGAGCAAGTGGGCGGACACCGGCGGTGAAAAATCCAAGTTCGGTTTGTCGGCGGCGCAGCTGCTGTCGGTGGTCGAGCGCTTCCGTGCGGCCGGCCTGGACCAGGGCATCCGCCTGCTGCACTTCCATATGGGTTCGCAGATCGCCAACCTGGCCGACTACCAGCACGGTTTCAAGGAAGCCATTCGTTATTACGGCGAACTGCGCAACCTCGGCCTGCCGGTCGACCACATCGACGTGGGTGGCGGCCTGGGCGTGGACTACGACGGTACCCACTCGCGCAACGCCAGCTCGATCAACTACGACATGGACGACTACGCCGGCGTGGTCGTGGGCATGCTCAAGGAATTCTGCGACGCGCAGAGCCTGCCGCACCCGAATATCTTCTCCGAAAGCGGCCGTTCCCTGACCGCGCACCACGCCATGCTGGTGGTGCAAGTCACCGACGTCGAGAAACACAACGACGAAATCCCGCTGATCGAAAACAAGGAAAGCCTGCCGGAAACCGTGCAATGGCTGGTGGACCTGCTGGGCCCGACCGACATTGAAATGGTCACCGAAACCTACTGGCGCGCCACGCACTACATGAGCGACGTGGCCACCCAGTACGCCGACGGCAAACTGACCCTGGCCGAAAAAGCCCTGGCCGAACAGTGCTACTTCGCCGTGTGCCGCCGCCTGCACAACTCGCTGAAAGCCCGCCAGCGCTCGCACCGCCAAGTGCTGGACGAGCTCAACGACAAGCTCGCCGACAAGTACATCTGCAACTTCTCGGTGTTCCAGAGCCTGCCGGACACCTGGGCGATCGGCCAGGTGCTGCCGATTCTGCCGCTGCACCGCCTCGACGAAGAGCCGCTGCGCCGTGCTGTGCTGCAAGACCTGACCTGCGACTCCGACGGCAAGATCAAGCAGTACGTCGACGAGCAGAGCATCGAGACCAGCCTGCCGGTGCACGCCTTGAACGAAGGTGAGGACTACCTGCTGGGGATCTTCCTGGTCGGCGCGTATCAAGAGATTCTCGGCGATATGCACAACCTGTTCGGTGACACCGATTCGGTGAACATCTACCAGCGCGAAGACGGTTCGGTGTACAGCGCCGGCATCGAGACCCACGACACCATCGAAGACATGCTGCGCTACGTGCACTTGTCGCCGGAGGAGTTGATGACGCACTACCGTGACAAGTGTGCCAGCGCGAAGATCAGCGCGAGTGAGCGCACGCAGTTCCTGGGTGCGTTGCGTCTGGGTCTGACCCGTTCTTCGTACCTGTCGTCGTAACATCGGCTGACAGAGATCTGAAATGTGGGAGGGGGGGCTTGCCCCCGATAGCGGAACATCAGTAGCAAATGAGTTACCTGACACTCCGCCATCGGGGGCAAGCCCCCTCCCACATTCGGAGCGCCGCAAGTCCTGCAGTTTTTATAGGGCCTGAATAATGTCGAGCAAACGCCTGCAAGTGTTCACCCTGGCAATCGCCGCTTTGTTGGCGGCCTGCTCACCGATCAAAGTGCTCAACGCACTCACGCCTTCCAGTACTTTCACCAGGACTTCCTCAGTCGCCTACGGTGATGACCCTCGCCAGCAGCTCGATGTCTACCGGCCTCTGCCGGCCATTTCCAACGCGCCCGTGGTGGTGTTTTTCTACGGCGGCAGCTGGAACAGCGGCGCCAGGCAGGACTACAGTTTCGTCGGCGAAGCCTTGGCTTCGCGCGGCATCGTGGTGGTGATCGCCGACTACCGGCTCTACCCGCAAGTGCGTTACCCACTGTTTCTGCAAGACAACGCCAAGGCCGTCGCCTGGACCTATCAACACATCGGCGATTACGGTGCCGATCCTAAACAGCTCTACGTGATGGGTCACAGCTCGGGCGCGTACAACGCCTCGATGCTCGCACTGGACCCGCGCTGGCTGAAGGAAGTGGGCCTGGCGCCCTCGATCTTCAAAGGCTGGATCGGCCTGGCCGGTCCCTACGATTTCCTGCCGATTGAAAACCCCGACGTGCAGCCGGTGTTTTTCTTCCCGAACTCCCCGCCCGATTCCCAGCCGATCAACCACGTCAGCGCCGCTGCACCGCCAAGCCTGTTGATTGCTTCGACGGACGACAAACTGGTCAACCCCACGCGCAACACTGGCGGCTTGGCGAACAAGCTGCGGGCAGCCGGCGTGCCGGTTGAAGAATTCTACTTCGGCAAGACCAACCACCAGACCCTGGTGGCGGCCATGTCCAAGCCGTTGCGCTGGCTGGCACCGGTGCTGGACCGGGTGGAGGGCTTCATCCAAGCCACTGATTCTGCCGATTCAAACGCCAGGCAATCGCCCACAAAGTAAGGCTGCGCACGGCCATGAACAGCAGGAACGTCAGCCACAGCCCGTGGTTGCCCAAACCCTGCAAGGCCCAGGCGAATGGCAGCGTGAGCAGCACCGTCAGCAGCATGCCATTGCGCATTTCCCGCGCGCGGGTGGCGCCGATGAACAGCCCATCCAGCAGGTAGCTCCACACCGCAATCAACGGCAGTATCGCGAGGTAGGGCAGGTAGATATCCGCGGTTTCGCGCACGCTGGGGATGTCGGTTTGCATGGCGATAAACAGGTGGCCGGCTACGCCGAACAACAGAGCGAAACCGATGCTTGCGATCAATGACCAGCCGCCGGCGACCACCAGCGAGCGGCGTAGGGATTGACGATCGTGCGCGCCGATGGCGTGGCCGCACAGGGCCTCGACCGCATGAGCCAGGCCGTCCAGCGCGTGGGCGGTCAGCAGCAGGCCATTGAGCAGCAGCGCATTCGCCGCCACAGTGGCATCGCCCAGGCGTGCGCCCTGCACCGTGATCATGAAAAACACCGATTGCAGCGCCAGGCTGCGGATAAAAATGTCGCGGTTCACCGCCAGCAATGGGCGCCAGCTTTGCCATAGCCTGAGTGCGGCCCAGGCGATATGCCCGGGGTAGGCGCGCAAGGCTCGTTGCGTGAGGGCCAGGCCGAGCAGGGCGCCGGTCCACTCGGCGATCACCGACGCGCGCGCGGAGCCGACCACGCCCCAGTCCAGGCCGAGTACGAACCACAAGTTCAGCGCGATATTGACCAGGTTGGTGGTGAGCAGAATCGCCAACGGCGCGCGCGCGTTTTGCGTACCCAGGAACCAACCGACCAGCGCATAGCTGGCCAGCGCGGCGGGCAGGCCGAACAGCCGGGTGTGGAAGAATTCGCGAGTCAGTTGGTTGAGTTCAGGCGAGGGCTGCATCCACTCCAATGCCAGGTGGCTCAGCGGGATGCCCACGGTGCCCAGCAACATCGCCAGCCCCAGCGCCAGCAGCAGACCTTGCAGCAGGATTTGCCTTAACGCTGCGCCATCCCCGCGCCCGGCAGCCTGGGCGGCGAAACCGGTGGAACCCATGCGCAGGAAGCCCATGGCCCAGGCGAGAAAGGTGTAGAGGCTGGCACCGACGGCCACGGCACCCAGCTGATGGGCGTGGGGCAGGTGGCCGATGACCATGCTGTCGACCAGGGCCACCAACGGCACCGAGATATTCGACAGGATCATCGGCGCGGCCAAGGCCCAGACACGGCGGTGGGTTGGGCGGTGGCGCCAGTCGGTGAGCAGGGAATTCATGAAGGCTCCTACTAGGGAATGGCATTGTACCTGTCCATCCGCCACGCAGCAGAACCAATGTGGCAAGCGGGCTTGCTCGCGAAGACGCTGGGTCAGTCAATGTATGCACTGATACACCGCTATCGCAGGCAAGCCCGCTCCTACATTTTGATCTTCAGTGGCTGTGGGATTTGGCTTGGTTACAAGAGGACCCAGAACAAAACCACCCTCCGTCGGTCAATGTGATCAGCATCCCATTGGCCCTGTTCCGGCTGATATATAGTTCACCCCTCGGACCCCTCTCACAACGAGTGCCCCATGCTTAACAAAGGACTGATTCTGGCTTGCGCGCTGGCTCTGCTGAGCGCCTGTGATTCCTCCGATAAACCGGCTGCGCCTGCCGCTCCCTCAGCGGCAACCAGCGCAACGCCGAAGCCGGCCAAGGCGGTAGTGGATGTGGCCGCACTCAAGCAGCGTTATGCCGGCCGTGAGTTGAGCGTGGTGGATGTGTCCGAGGTCCAGTTGGACGGGGCCAGTACCTTGTCCGTGAGCTTTTCCATTCCGCTGGACCCCGAGCAGAAATTCGCCGACAAACTGCACCTGGTGGACAGCAAGTCCGGCAAGGTCGATGGCGCCTGGGAGCTTTCCGATAACCTCATGGAATTGCGCCTGCGCCACCTTGAGCCACAGCGCAAACTGGTGCTGACGGTGGATGCCGGGGTGAAAGCCGTCAACGATAACAAGCTCGCCGCCGAATACAGCGCTCGCCTGGAAACCCGCGACCTGCAAGCCACCGTCGGCTTTGCCAGCCGTGGCACCTTGCTGCCCACGCGCCTCGCCGAAGGCCTGCCGGTAATCGCGCTGAATGTCGACAAAATCGACGTCGAGTTCTTCCGCATCAAGCCTGAATCCCTGCCGTCGTTCCTGGCGCAGTGGGGGCGCAATACCAGCCTGCAAAGTTATGAATCGCGCGAATTGCTGCCGCTGGCCGATCTGGTCTACGGCGGCCGGTTCGACCTGAACCCTGCGCGCAATACCCGTGAAACCCTGCTGCTGCCGATCGCCGGCCTCAAGCAATTGCAGCAGCCGGGCGTGTACCTGGCGGTGATGCGCGCGTCGGGCACCTACAACTATTCGCAACCGGCCACACTGTTCACACTGAGTGATATCGGCCTGTCGGTGCACCGCTACGCCAATCGCCTGGATGTGTTTACCCAGGCCCTGGAAGGGGGCAAGGCGCTGGATGGCGTCGACCTCGAAGTGCTTGACGCCGAAGGTCGTGTATTGGGCCAGGGCAAGACTGAGAAGGGCGGCCACGCTGAGCTGCCATTGCCGAAAAAGTCCCAGGTGCTGCTGGCCAAGCAAGGCGAGCAAACCAGCATGCTGCGCCTCGACAGCGCTGCGCTGGATCTGGCCGAGTTCGATATCGGCGGCCAGCCGTCGCACCCGTTGCAGTTCTTTGTGTTCGGCCCGCGCGACCTGTATCGCCCCGGTGAAACCGTGCTGCTCAACGCCCTGCTGCGCGACAAGGACGGCAACGCGGTCAAGCCGCAGCCGGTGAGCGTTGAAGTGCGCCGCCCGGATGAACAGGTCAGCCGTAAGTTCGTGTGGGATGCCGATGCGTCCGGCCTTTATCAATATCAACTGCAACTGGCCGGCGAAGCACCGACTGGGCGCTGGCAGTTGGTGTTCGACCTGGGCGACGGCAAGCCGCAGTTGTATGAATTCCTCGTCGAAGACTTCCTGCCCGAGCGCCTGGCCCTGGAACTCAACGGCAGCGACACGCCGCTGAGCCCGGCGGATAACCCGGTTATCCAGGTTAATGGCCGCTACCTGTATGGCGCGCCTGCTTCCGGTAATCGGGTCAGTGGGCAAGTCTATGTGCGCCCGTTGCGCGAGGCGGTCAAGGCGCTGCCTGGCTACCAGTTCGGCTCTGTGACCGAAGAGGAACTGAGCCAGGATTTCGAGCTGGACGAAAGCGTACTCGACGCCAAGGGCCAGGAAGAACTGACCCTGGAAAGCAAGTGGGCGGAGGCCAAGTCGCCGTTGCAACTGATCGTGCAAGCCAGCTTGCAGGAGTCGGGCGGGCGGCCGATCACTCGGCGCCTGGTGCAGCCGATCTGGCCGGCCGAGCAACTGCCAGGCCTGCGCGGGCTGTTTGATGGCAAGGAAACCAACGGCGATGGCCCGGCGGAATTCGAAGTGCTGGTGGCCAACCAGGACGGGCAGAAGCTCGCCGCACAGAACCTCAAGGTACGCCTGGTGCGCGAGCGCCGTGACTACTACTGGAACTACTCGGAGAATGACGGCTGGAGTTACCACTTCAACGAGAAATTCCTCAACCTCGACGAGCAGACCCTGAACATCAAGGCCGGCGACACCGCCAAAGTCAGCTTCCAGGTGGAGTCGGGCCCGTACCGCGTCGAGGTCGAAGACCCGCAGACCGGCCTGGTCAGTAGCCTGCGCTTCTGGGCCGGTTACCAGGCCCAGGACAACACCGAAGGCGGCGCGGTGCGCCCGGATCAGGTCAAGCTGGCGCTGGATAAGCCTGCTTACGGCGACGGCGATACCGCCAATGTCACGGTAACGCCACCGGCGGCCGGCAAGGGCTACCTGCTGGTGGAGTCGGCCGAAGGACCACTGTGGTGGCAGGAAATCGACGTGCCGGCCGAGGGCAAAAGCTTCGCCGTGAAGCTTGACCCGAAATGGTCGCGCCATGACCTGTACGTGAGTGCCCTGGTGATTCGCCCCGGCGAGCGCAAAGCCAATATCACCCCCAAACGCGCTGTGGGCCTGTTGCACCTGCCGCTCGATCGCACTCAACGCAAACTTGGCGTTACCTTGAGCGCGCCGGAAAAAATGCGCCCCAAACAACCGCTGACGGTGAAGATCAACGCCAGGAATGCCGATGGCAGCGTGCCGAAACAGGTGCATGTGCTGGTGGCCGCGGTGGACGTGGGCATTCTCAATATCACCGAATACCCGACGCCGGACCCGTATTCCAGCCTGTTCGGCCGCAAGGCCTATGGCGTGGATCAGTTCGACATCTATGGCCAGTTGATCGAAGCGGGCCAGGGCCGTTTGGCCAGCCTGGCCTTCGGTGGTGATGCGGCGCTGGCCAAGGGTGGCAAGCGCCCGGACACCAGCGTGACCATCGTCGCGTTGCAAAGCGCGCCGGTGACCTTGAATGAGCAGGGCGAGGGCGAAGTCAGCGTCAACATCCCGGACTTCAACGGTGAATTGCGCCTGATGGCCCAGGCCTGGAGCGATGACCGCTACGGCATGGCCGAAGGCAAGACCGTCATCGCTGCACCGCTGATTGCTGAGCTGTCGGCACCGCGCTTCCTCGCCGGTGGTGACCAGACCAGCCTGGCGCTGGACCTGTCCAACCTGTCGGGCAAGGCGCAGAAGCTCGACGTGCAATTGAGTGCCGAAGGACAGTTGGAACTGGTCAACGCAGGCGCGCAGTCGGTTGAGCTGAAACAGGGCCAGCGCACCACGCTGCGTATCCCGGTGAAAGCCTGGGGCGGTCTGGGGCAAGGCAAGGTCAAGGTCACGGTGAACGGCCTGGACCTGCCGGGTGAAAACCTGCCGGCGTTCAGCCGCGAATGGACCCTGGGGGTGCGCCCGGCTTATCCGGCGTTGCTCAAGCACTACCGTGCGGTACTCAAAAGTGAACCGTGGACCCTGCCCGCCGGCACGCTGGACCAGTTCGACGCCTCGGGGCGTGAAGCGCTGCTGAGCCTGTCGAGCCGGCCACCGCTGAACCTCGGCGCGCAGATCAGCGCGCTCAAGGCTTACCCCTACGGTTGCCTGGAGCAGACCGCCAGCGGCCTGTACCCGTCGCTGTATGCCGACGATGCATTGCTCAAGCGCCTGTCGATCAAAGGTGAGTCCGACAGCGAGCGCAAACGCAAGATCGAGCTGGGCATCGAGCGCCTGCTGGGCATGCAGCGCTACAACGGCAGCTTTGGCCTGTGGGGCGCCGATGGCGAGGAGGAATATTGGCTGACGGCGTATGTCACCGACTTCCTGCTGCGGGCCCGCGACCAGGGCTTTGCCGTACCGCCCGAGGCGTTGAAAAAAGCCAGCGAGCGTCTGTTGCGTTATGTGCAGGAACGCAACCTGATCGAGGTCGACTACAGCGACAACGCCGACCACACGCGCTTTGCCGTGCAGGCCTACGCCGGCATGGTGTTGGCGCGCAGCCAGCAGGCCCCGTTGGGCGCGTTGCGCAGTATTTTCGACCGCCGCAGCGATGCGCGCTCCGGCTTGCCGCTGGTGCAGCTGGCCATTGCTCTGCAGAAAATGGGCGACCAGCCGCGTGCCGATCAGGCGCTGTCGGCGGGCCTGGCGGCGCAGCGCGATGGCAATCAATGGCTGGCCGACTACGGCAGCCCGCTGCGTGATCAGGCGATGATCCTGGCCCTGCTGGAAGAAAATGACCTGGCCAAGGGCAAGCGTGAGGAGCGTTTGTTCACCCTGTCCGATCAGCTGGCAGCCAGCCCGTATTTGTCGACCCAGGAGCGTAATTCGCTGTTCATGGCTGGGCGCCTTGGTTTCGCCAAACCGGAAGCCAACTGGCAGGTGTCGCTCACCGGCAGCGGTGGCGTGCAGGCGTTGAATAATCAACAGTCGAGCCTGGAACTGGAAGGCAAGCTGCTGTCCAGCGACCTGGCCTTGAGCAATCAGGGCGATACGCCGGTGTACCAGCAACTGACGATCTCGGGTTACCCACAAGTGCCCCCGGCCGCGGGTGGCGACAACCTGAGTATCCGTCGTGAATACCTGGGCATGAACGGTCAGCCGCTGAACCTGCGCAATCTCAACAGCGGTGATCTGGTGCTGGTGCATCTGGCGGTG
Source organism: Pseudomonas sp. (assembly GCF_049590575.1). GTDB lineage: Bacteria > Pseudomonadota > Gammaproteobacteria > Pseudomonadales > Pseudomonadaceae > Aquipseudomonas. The sequence continues at coordinate 1,466 of NZ_JBAWDE010000384.1, read as the reverse complement.
AGCGCCAAGCAGCGGGTGCCGGATGCGTTGGTGGTGGATCTGCTGCCGGCGGGCCTGGAGCTGGAAAACCAGAACCTGGCCCAAAGCGCTGCCAGCCTGGAAAACGCCAGCACCCAGGTCAAGGAGTGGCGCGAGTCGATGCAGAACGCATCACTCAAGCATCAGGAGTTCAGGGATGACCGCTATGTGGCGGCGATGAATCTGGATGGCTCCGGCACCACGCACTTGCTGTACCTGGCCCGGGCGGTGACGCCGGGGATTTACCGGGTGCCGCCGCCGCAGGTGGAGTCGATGTACCGGCCGAACTGGCAGGCGGTAGGCGAGACTCCGGCGGATCTGGTGATCAAAGGCCGCTGAGGTCTGGCTGAAGGAACGCAGTTCAAATGTAGGAGGGGGCTTGCCCCCGATGGCGGTGGATCAGTGTCAGATAGGCTGACTGATGCACCGCTATCGGGGGCAAGCCTCTCCCACAGCTAACCTGAAGTGTTTTGAAGATCAGTGTACGACCCAGCTCAGCAGCCACAGGCCCAACATCAGCCAGATAACGCCCATGATGATCGAGGCGCGCATGAAGGCGCGGACGGCGGAGTACAGCAGGAGCAGGCCGACGATCAGGGTGATGATGCTGATGATCGACGTATCCATACCCAAAGCGCGGGACATGCCTTCGACAAAGTCACCGCCGGCGCTGGACAGCATATTGAACAACCCGCTGAAGAACTCGACGATGTAGTGGATGATCGAGCCGAGTGCGTGACCCAGCCATCCGAAAAAGTCTGCTTGCATAGGTGTGTCTCGATGAAAGAGTGGACGAAATTGCCAGCACTGAGCCTTTTGTCGTTTAACAATAAGGCGAGTTCCCTTGAAGCATAGAGGTTTGCGGGTTTGAATTTGCGTTTAGTTGTGCGCTGGAGCCTGGCGAGCCTGCTTTTGGTGATAGCGCTGTTATGGCTGGCTGATCGGATCTGGCCGCTGCCGTTGCCTCAGGATGACCTCGCCAGGGTGGTGCTGGCCGAGGATGGCACGCCGTTGTGGCGGTTTGCCGATGCCAACGGTGTGTGGCGTTATCCGGTGCAAACCAGCGAAGTGTCGCCGTATTACCTCGATGCACTGCTGACGTACGAAGACCGCTGGTTCTTTCAGCATCCCGGCGTGAACCCGCTGGCGCTGGCGCGAGCGACGTGGCAGAACCTCACGGGTGCACGGGTGGTGTCCGGCGGCAGCACCTTGTCGATGCAGGTCGCGCGGCTGCTCGATCCCCACTCCCGGACCTTTCACGGCAAGCTGCGCCAATTGTGGCGTACGGCGCAGCTGGAGTGGCACCTGTCCAAGGAGCAGATTCTCAACCTGTACCTGAACCGCGCGCCGTTTGGCGGCACGTTGCAGGGTGTGGCGGCGGCCAGTTGGGCGTACCTGGGCAAGTCGCCGGCGCAACTGACCCACGCCGAAGCCGCGTTGCTCGCCGT
>NZ_JBAWDE010000383.1:0-3211 GCF_049590575.1 Pseudomonas sp. | reverse complement strand
GTATGAGGTATTCCCAAAGGAATAAATTCGCGTTCTTCTACTGGTTTCATATCCTTGCAATCGCATTTGCGCCCGGCATCATCAGCGCCTATTGCAAGCCCCAAGACATCAAAATACTTCGCAGGGTCATTGGCAGCATATTCGTAGAGATTAGCGCCTTGATCCATTTCAACATTGGGAAGAGGATCGCGGCTCAACCATCTAGCGGTATTCGGATCGTAGGCACGGAATAACGTCAAATTTAGACCGCTCGGCTGATGTGCATAGTAGTCAGCGTACTGGAACGTGGCCAAATTCGTGCCGCTAACTAATGTGGCCCTGCCGTAGGAGTCGTAGCTGTATCTGGCCACGATGGTGCCGGAACCGTTGAGCATTTCTCTGATGCTCCCCAAGTGGTCGGATGTGTAGTAGTAAGGCGTAGCGGCTTGCTGTTCGCCCTGGGGGAAGAACCGCTTGGTGACGTTGTTGGAACTGTCACGTTCCTCGGCGATCTCCTGGCCGATCCAGAGGTAGTTCTTCGTGCTGGTGACCGTGCCTCCGCTGTTCTTTTCGATGATCGATATCCGGCGGGATAAGCCGTCGTAGGCGAACAGGCTGGAGGCGCCGCCCGGATAGGTGATCGAAATGAGTCGGTTCAACGCGTCCCACTGATAGGCGTTCCCGTTCTCGTCGGTGAGGACGTTGCCGTTGGCGTCGTAACTGAGGCTGGGAGGAAGCGTGCCGCTGATGACGGCCTGGAACCGTTGGGTGGTCGTGTTGCCGCTGGTATCCAACGCCACGACACTAAGGACGTTCGTGCCGTTGGGCAGCGGGACGTTGGCGCTAAAGTTGGTGCCCTGCGTGACGGTGGCCGGCACGGCGTCAACGGTCACACTGGCCGGGACGACAACGTGGCCGCTGACGGTTTGAGCAACGGTCCCACCGCTGTAGGCGGTCAGTTGATTGAGGTTGTTGAACCGGCCCGTGGTCGTGGTGCTCTGCGTCTTTTCCGCCAGACGGTTGCCCGCCGGATCATAACTGTAAGCATTGCTCGCACTGCCGCCGCCGCTCTGCACGGCGTTGGTCAACTGGTCGGCATTATCATAGCTCAACGTATTGACCACCGCCGTGCCGCTGTCGGCCTGCTGCGTCCACGTCGCAATCGTCCCCACCGCGTTGTAGGTGTAATCGAACTTCGAGAGCGGGGTGCTGCCTTTCAAATTCTTGATCTCCTGCAGGCGTTGGTCTCCCACATTGTTAAAATAGCTGTAACTCGTGTTTAGTCCAGTGCTACTCGGATAAGTCACGCCCGACAACCGGCTGGTCTGATCCACATACGCGTAGATGAACGCTCCCAGCGGATTGGTCACGTTGGTGGCCCGGCCCAAGGCATCGAAGGTCGTGCTGACATTATTTGCGTTGGTGGTTGAAGCGTCAACGCCACGCGTCACCACCCGACCCAATTCATCATAGGCATAAGTCACCGTGGCACTGCTTCCCGCAATCGGCACGCTCACACTGCCCAGCCGACCCGCGCCGGTTGTCACCGATCCGGTGATGGGATTATAAGTGTAAGTCGTCGTGCCCGTGCCGTCGGTCATGCCGGTGAGCCGGTTATAGACCGGATCGTAAGCGAAGCTGACGTTGGGGGTTGCGGCGACTCCGCCGGCCGGAGTGTAGGCGGTCGAAGCCAGCGTGTTGTCGAGATTGTAGGTGTAAACGGCCACGTTGCCCCGCGCATCGGTCATCTGGTGCAACCGGCTCGTGCTGTTTTCGTAAACATAGTTGATCCGGCTGCTGTCGGCGTAGATCTTGGCCGTCACCCGGCCTTCCGTATCGAGGTTCCAGGTCGTGACATTGCCGTTGGCATCGGTCAGCGTCGACAGGCCCCCGCAGGTGCACCAGGTATATTTCGTGGTGCGGCCCAGCGGATCGGTCGTCTGGCTCAATTGCCGGATCGCATCGTACTGCCGGAGGGTCTTGCGTCCCTGCCGGTCGATTTGCTTCACCGCATCCAGATAGAGATAAACCGTTTGGTCGCTGGTGCCATCCGGGTAAGTGGTTGCGATAGGACGATCGAGATTGTCATAGGTGGTGGTGACGATATAACCTTCGCTGTCCGTCACGGTGTGGACCCGGCCGAAGCTGTCATAAGCATAGCCGGTCGTGGCTCCCGCCACCGGACCGGTGACGCTTTGCAAATAACCATTGCCGTCATACACCATCGTGGTGACTTGGTTCTGCGCATTGACCACCACGGTTCGCGTGAGCAGTTGACCCTGGGCATTGTAGGTCATCGTGGTCGTTTGACCCGAGGCATCCTTGGCCGTCAGCGGTTCATGAAGACTGTTATAAGTCATCGTGCTGAGCACATCCTGCCCGGAACCATTCGTTTGGGTGACCTGCAAGAGATCGATGCCGTTGTTGGGATCGTAACTGTAATTGGTCGTCCTCCCCAGCGGATCGACGCTTTGGGTGACCAATCCCGAAGCATTATAACTTGCCGAGGAAGTCTGGGTGGTCCCGTTGTCCAAAACACGCTCGGTTTCGGCGGGAGACCCGATGCCGCCATCGGGCAGGAGACCGGCGCTGGTTTGGCCCGGATAGGCATACCAGACCCGGTTTTCCAGCGCCTTCTTTTCACTGGCCGCCACCGGCAAAAGCCCTTGGAACGCCGTCATCCAATGGCTGACCTTGGCGAAACTATAGGAGCCCGCCGTGCCCGGAGCCGAACCTGCCGCCACCGCGTCTCCATAAGCGCGCCTATCCCAATAATAGGTGTTGTTCTGGTCCAAGGCCGTGTTGTAAGCGGACATGTCGCTGGGAAAGGTCGTTTCCATCGAGGAAACATTCGGGTTTTCAACATCGAATTCGACCCGTTCTGTTTGCCCCAGCGGATTGACGACCTGCACATATCTTTGGGTGGGAGTATCCGACTGCGTCATGGTCGTCGTTCCGTAAGGTGTGGTCATCGAGTTCATGACCGAGTTGGAATCGTAGGTGAACGAGGAAACCATGCCCATCACGTCGGTGCTGGAGGTTAACCGCCCTTGCGAATCGTATTGAAAATAGGCGCTGCGTCCAAACGGATCGGTGACTTGGGTGATCTTGAGCCGGTCACTCGCCAGATTGTAGAATAGGTGCGTGACTTGTCCCAAGGCATCGGTGATGCTCAGCAATCGGGGCACGCCGTTGGTGCCGTTATGGTCATATTGCAGAGTTGTCGTATTGC
>NZ_JBAWDE010000382.1:0-8311 GCF_049590575.1 Pseudomonas sp. | reverse complement strand
GGTGCAGGTGCGGCAGCGGCAGCAGGAGCCGCCGCGGCAGGGGCCGCATCAGCGGCACCTTCGATTTCCAGCTCCAGCAGTTCGTCGCCTTCTTTCAGGCGGTCGCCCAGCTTGACTTTCAGGCTCTTGACCACGCCGGCCTTGGGAGCAGGGATTTCCATGCTCGCCTTGTCCGATTCCAGGGTCAGGATGCTCTGGTCGGCTTCAACCGTGTCGCCGACCTTCACAAACAGCTCGATTACTTCACCTTCACCGCTGCCGATGTCAGGTACGCGAATGAGTTCGCTCACAAAAAATCTCCTCAGCAGTCCAGTGGGTTGCGTTTTTCCGGGTTGATCCCGAACTTGACGATAGCGTCAGCCACCACCTTGGGTTCGATCTCACCACGGTCAGCCAAGGCTTCCAGGGCTGCCAACACCACGAAATGACGGTCAACTTCGAAGAAGTGACGCAGCTTCTTGCGGCTGTCACTGCGGCCGAAACCGTCGGTGCCCAGGACTTTGAATTCCTTGGACGGGACCCACTGGCGAATCTGTTCAGCAAACAGCTTCATGTAGTCGGTAGAGGCAATGACTGGACCCTTACGGCCGGCCAGGCACTCTTCGACGTAGCTCTTCGCAGGCTTCTGACCTGGGTGCAGGCGGTTGTTGCGCTCGACCGCCAGGCCGTCGCGACGCAGTTCGTTGAAGCTGGTAACGCTCCACACGTCAGCGCCGACGTTGAACTCTTCACGCAGGATCTTCGCCGCTTCACGGACTTCACGCAGGATGGTGCCGGAGCCCATCAGCTGCACGTGGTGCGCCGCTTCCTTGGTGTCTTCTTCGAGCAGGTACATGCCCTTGATGATGCCTTCCTCGACACCGGCCGGCATGGCTGGCTGCTGGTAGGACTCGTTCATCACGGTGATGTAGTAGAAAACGTCCTGCTGCTCTTCGGTCATCTTCTTCATGCCGTCCTGGATGATCACCGCCAGCTCATAGCCGTAGGTTGGATCAAAGGTGCGGCAGTTCGGGATGGTGGCAGCCAGGATGTGGCTGTGACCGTCTTCGTGTTGCAGGCCTTCGCCGTTCAGCGTGGTCCGGCCGGCAGTACCGCCGATCAGGAAACCACGGGTACGGCTGTCGCCTGCGGCCCAAGCCAGGTCGCCGATACGCTGGAAGCCGAACATCGAGTAGAAGATGTAGAACGGCAGCATCGGCTGGTTGTGGCTGGAGTACGAAGTACCGGCAGCGATGAAGGAGCTCATGGCGCCCGCTTCGTTGATGCCTTCTTCGAGGATCTGGCCCTTCTTGTCTTCCTTGTAGAACATCACCTGGTCTTTATCGACTGGCTCGTAGAGCTGGCCGACGGAGGAGTAGATGCCCAACTGACGGAACATGCCTTCCATACCGAAGGTACGGGCTTCGTCCGGGATGATCGGCACGATGCGCGAACCGATTTCCTTGTCCTTGACCAATTGCGCGAGGATCCGCACGAAGGCCATGGTGGTGGAGATTTCACGGTCGCCCGAGCCGTCCAGGATAGCCTTGAGGGTATCCAGTGGCGGTGTCGGAATGTTGAAGGACTTGGCGCGGCGCTGTGGCACGAAACCGCCCAGTGCGGTGCGACGCTCGCTGAGGTAGCGGGCTTCGGCGCTGTTTGGCTCCGGCTTGAAGAACGGCAGGTTCTCCAGCTCTTCGTCCTTGACCGGGATGTCGAAGCGGTCGCGGAACAGCTTCAGGCTTTCAACATCAACCTTCTTGGTGTTGTGCGCCGTGTTCTTCGCTTCGCCGGCACCGGTGCCATAACCCTTGATGGTCTTGGCCAGGATGACGGTCGGTTGTTCTTTGTGGTTGACCGCTTCGTGGTACGCCGCGTAGACCTTGTACGGGTCGTGGCCGCCACGGTTGAGCTTCCAGATCTCGTCGTCGGACAAGTCTGCAACCATCGCCTTGAGTTCAGGCGTGTTGAAGAAGTGTTCACGCACGAACGCGCCGTCTTTGGCCTTGTAGTTCTGGTACTCGCCGTCGATGACCTCGTCCATGCGACGCTGCAGGATACCGTCGACGTCCTTGGCCAGCAGTGGGTCCCAGAAACGGCCCCAGATGACTTTAGTCACGTTCCAGTGAGCACCGCGGAACACACCTTCGAGTTCCTGGATGATCTTGCCGTTGCCGCGAACCGGGCCGTCGAGGCGCTGCAGGTTGCAGTTGATGACGAAGATCAGGTTGTCCAACTTCTCGCGGCCGGCCAGGGAGATGGCGCCCAGGGATTCCGGCTCGTCGCACTCGCCGTCGCCCAGGAAGCACCAGACTTTCTGCTTGCCTTCCGGGATGAAGCCGCGTGCTTCCAGGTACTTCATGAAGCGTGCCTGGTAGATCGCCTGAATCGGGCCAAGGCCCATGGATACAGTCGGGAACTGCCAGAAATCAGGCATCAGCCAAGGGTGCGGGTACGACGACAGGCCGTTACCGTCCACTTCCTGGCGGAAGTTGTTCATGTGTTCTTCGGTGATGCGGCCTTCCATGAACGCGCGGGCGTAGACGCCTGGCGAGGTGTGGCCCTGGAAGTAGATCAGGTCGCCGCCGTGCTCGTCGGTCGGGGCCTGGAAGAAGTAGTTGAAGCCGATGTCATACAGGGTTGCGCTGGAAGCGAAGCTGGAGATGTGACCGCCCAGGTCAGAATCTTTCAAGTTCGTGCGCATTACCATCGCCATGGCGTTCCAACGTACCAGCGAGCGAATGCGGCGTTCCATGAACAGGTCGCCAGGCATGCGTGCTTCGTGGGTAACGGGGATGGTATTGCGGTATGGCGTGGTGATGGCGTAGGGCAGTTGCGAGCCGCTGCGGGTCGCGAGTTCGCCCATACGGGTCATCAGGTAGTGCGCACGGTCTTCGCCTTCTTTGTCGAGAACCGATTCCAGGGCGTCCAGCCATTCCTGGGTTTCGACGGGATCGAGGTCTTGCATGGCTTGCTCCAGGGCGGAAAGGCTACCAGAATCGGTTGCCTGAAGTTTGCGACTGGCCTTGTGGGCAGACGACATAAATTCTTGGATGGCCGAAGGTTGCTTCGGCGTCCTGTAGTTTTACTACAAATCGTCGGCCATTTCAGCCTTTCGAATGTATATACGAGTAGTAAAACTACACAAGACTGAGCGGATTGCTCGGTCTGGCTGGTGAGCATAATCGTTATTGTTGATCATTTGCGAACAAGAAAAGGTAGAAGTTTAATGTTGCCTGCCAAAATTAATTATTTTTCAGCTATTTCTAACCTTTGTTCGACAGTCCTTCACCGAACGTGGTTCTTGCGTTCGCAGCAACACGCTATTTACGCGTCGATCAAGGATAGACCATGAGCCTTCCAACGCTGGCCGAATTACCCGCCATTCTCTTGCCTTACGCCAGCCGGGCCGAGCAGTCATTTCGTGACGCCGTGGCCGCGCTGGACGCCGATCATGGCCTTTCTGCGTGGTCGCCGCAACGGTGGGCCGACTTGCGCCGCGTGTGCGCCGCCAGTGATTTCGTGCTTGAACAGAGTGTTCGAGACCCTGTGATGTTGCTTGAACTGGTGGCCTGGGGCGAGCTGGACCGCGGCTTTGCGCCGGGCGAACTGTGCGGGCAAATCGCTGGCGCCGTGCAACAAGCCGAAACAGAAGATGAACTCGGCCGCGTGCTGCGCCGCCAGCGTACGCGCCAGCAAGTGCGCATCATCTGGCGCGACCTGACGCGCCAGGCCGACCTGGTGCAAACCTGTCGCGACCTCTCCGACATGGCCGACGCCAGCATCGACCAGGCCTACCAGTGGCTGTACCAGCGCCACTGCGCGCAATTCGGCACGCCCACCGGCCGGCGCAGCGGCGAGCCGCAGCACATGGTGATCCTCGGCATGGGCAAGCTCGGCGCAGTGGAGCTGAACCTGTCGTCGGATATCGACCTGATTTTCGCGTACCCCGAGGGCGGCGAAACGGTGGGGGTGAAGCGCTCCCTGGATAACCAGGAATTCTTTATTCGCCTTGGTCAAAAACTGATCAAGGCCCTCGACCCGATGACCGTCGACGGTTTTGTGTTTCGCGTCGACATGCGCCTGCGCCCCTACGGTTCGGCCGGTGCGCTGGTGCTCAGTTTCAACGCGCTGGAGCAGTACTACCAGGACCAGGGCCGCGACTGGGAACGCTACGCGATGATCAAGGCGCGCGTAGTCGCCGGCGACCAGGTGGCCGGTGCGCAACTGCTCGACATGCTGCGGCCGTTCGTGTATCGGCGTTACCTGGACTTCTCCGCGATCGAAGCGCTGCGCACCATGAAGCAGCTGATCCAGCAGGAAGTACGGCGCAAGGGCATGGCCGAAAACATCAAGCTGGGCTCGGGCGGTATCCGCGAAGTGGAATTTATCGCCCAGGCGTTCCAGCTGATCCATGGTGGCCGCGACCTCAGCCTGCAACAGCGCCCGTTGTTGAAAGTGCTCGGCACCCTGGAAGGCCAGGGCTACCTGCCGCCAGCGGTGATTGCCGAGTTGCGCAACGGCTATGAATTCCTGCGCTACACCGAGCATGCCATCCAGGCGATTGCCGACCGCCAGACACAAATGCTCCCGGACAGCCCGGAAGACCAGGCGCGTATTGCCTTTATGCTCGGTTTTGCCGATTGGGCCGCGTTCCATGAGCGCCTGATGTACTGGCGTGGGCGCGTGGACTGGCACTTCCGCCAAGTGATTGCCGACCCGGATGAAGAGGAAGGCGAAGAAAGCGAGCTGGTCGTCGGCGGAGAGTGGTTGCCGTTGTGGGAAGAGTCCCAGGACGAGGACGCCGCCTGTCGCCAGCTCGAGGAAGGTGGCTTCAGCGATGCGCCCAAAGCCCTCAAGGCCCTGGCCGGCCTGCGTGGCAGCCCGCAACTGCGCGCCATGCAGCGCCTCGGTCGCGAACGGCTGGATGCGTTTATCCCGCGCCTGCTGGCCCAGGCCGTCGAGCACGCCAACCCGGACCTGGTGCTGGAGCGTGTGCTGCCGCTGGTTGAAGCCGTCGCCCGGCGTTCCGCTTATCTGGTGCTGCTGACGGAAAACCCCGACGCCCTGCGTCGCCTGCTGACCCTGTGCGCCGCCAGCCCGTGGATCGCCGAGCAGATCACGCGCTTCCCGCTGTTGCTTGACGAGTTGCTCAACGAAGGGCGCCTGTTCAAGCCGCCCTTGGCGCCGGAACTCGCCGCCGAGTTGCGCGAACGCCTGACGCGCATCCCCGAGGACGACCTTGAGCAGCAGATGGAAGCCTTGCGCCACTTCAAACTGGCCCACCGCCTGCGTGTGGCGGCCTCGGAAATCGCCGGCAGCCTGCCGTTGATGAAAGTCAGCGACTACCTGACCTGGCTCGCCGAAGCCATCCTCGAACAGGTGCTGGCCCTGGCCTGGCGCCAGACCGTGGCGCGCCATGGCGCGCCGCAACGGGTCGACGGCACGCTGTGCGACCCGGGCTTCATCATTGTAGGTTATGGCAAGGTCGGCGGGATCGAACTGGGGCATGGTTCCGACCTGGACCTGGTGTTTATCCACGACGGCGACCCGCAGGCCGAAACCGACGGCGCCAAGCCGATCGATGGCGCGCAGTTCTTCACGCGCCTGGGCCAGCGGATCATCCACCTGCTGACCACCCAGACCAACTCCGGCCAGCTGTACGAGGTGGACATGCGCCTGCGACCCTCTGGCGCATCCGGGCTGTTGGTCAGTTCACTGGGCGCGTTTGACCGCTATCAACAAAATGAAGCCTGGACCTGGGAACATCAGGCGCTGATCCGCGCAAGGGTGCTGGTCGGCAGCCAGGATGTGGGCCAGGCATTCGAGCACGTCCGGGCTAAGGTGTTGGGGCGTGAACGCGACTTGGCCAAGCTGCGCCAGGAGGTCAGCGAGATGCGCGCCAAGATGCGTGACAACCTCGGCACCAGGAGCACCGCGGCCGGTACCGGCGCGAATGCCTTCGAGGCCACGGCGCTGTTCGACCTCAAGCAGGACGCCGGAGGTATCGTGGATATTGAATTTATGGTGCAATACGCGGCTTTGGCGTGGTCTGCGCAACATCCATCGTTGCTGCGCTACACCGACAATATCCGCATTCTGGAAGGCCTGGAGCAGGTGGGGTTGATGCCCGCCGCCGATGCCCATCTGCTGCGCGAGGTGTATAAGGCCTACCGCTCCGCCGCGCACCGCCAGGCCTTGCAAAACGAGGCCGGCACCGTGGCGGGGGATCAGTTCGCCGACGAACGGCGCCAGGTGATGCGAATCTGGAAAGAACTGGGGTTAAGCTGAAACTGGATGAATTGAGCGACGCCGATCTGATGTGGAAACCGGCTTTATGGGGGAGCGGGCTTGCTCGCGAAGCAGGCGCTGCGGTCTGTCTATCGGGCCGTGGTGATGCCTTCGCGAGCACGCCCGTTCCCATACAAACCGGTGTTCACACAAACCCGGTCTTATAGTCATTATCGAGGCGGGGAGGCATAAGCCTCCCCGCATCGTTTGTGGAAACTGCATGAATATTCTGATCGTTGGGCCCAGTTGGGTCGGTGACATGGTGATGGCGCAGACGCTGTTTCAGTGCCTGAAGCAGCGTCATCCCGACTGCCAAATCGACGTGCTCGCCCCTGAGTGGAGCCGGCCGATTCTTGAGCGCATGCCCGAAGTGCGCGCGGCGTTGAGCTTTCCGCTCGGCCACGGCGCGCTGGAACTGGCGACCCGCCGGCGTATCGGCAAATCCCTGGGCGGCCAGTACGACCAGGCGATCCTGTTGCCCAATTCGCTGAAATCGGCGCTGGTGCCGTACTTTGCCGGCATCCCCAAGCGCACCGGCTGGCGCGGCGAGTTTCGCTACGTGCTGCTCAACGACGTGCGCACCCTCGACAAAGCGCGCTACCCGCTGATGATCGAACGCTTCATGGCCCTGGCCTACGAACCCGGCGCCGAGCTGCCCACGCCGTACCCGCGCCCACGCCTGCAGATCGACCCGGTGAGCCGCGACGCGGCCCTCGCCAAGTTCGGCCTGCAGCTGGATCGCCCGGTGCTGGCGCTGTGTCCCGGCGCCGAGTTTGGCGAGTCCAAGCGCTGGCCGTCGGAGCACTACGCCAAGGTCGCCGAAACCAAGATCCGCGAAGGCTGGCAGGTATGGTTGTTCGGCTCGAAGAAGGACCACCCGGTGGGCGAAGACATTCGCCAACGCTTGATTCCCGGCCTGCGCGAAGAGGCGGTGAACCTCAGTGGCGACACCTCGCTGGCCGAGGCTATCGACCTGCTGTCCTGCGCCGATTCGGTGGTGTCCAACGACTCCGGATTGATGCACGTGGCCGCCGCGCTGAATCGCCCATTGGTGGCGGTGTATGGCTCGACGTCCCCAGGCTTTACCCCGCCACTGGCCGACCAGGTCGAAGTGGTACGCCTGGGCCTGGATTGCAGCCCGTGCTTTGATCGCACCTGCCGTTTCGGGCATTACAACTGCATGCGCCAGTTGCTGCCGCCGCCGGTGAATGAAGCCTTGCAGCGGTTGCAGGGCACTGCGGTCGAGGTCCGATAGTTTTGCGCGTACTGGTAATCAAGACCTCATCCCTGGGCGACGTGATCCACGCCTTGCCGGCACTTACCGATGCAGCGCGGGCGATCCCCGGCATTCGCTTTGATTGGGTGGTGGAAGAAGGCTTTGCCGAAATCCCCACCTGGCACCCGGCGGTGGACAAGGTGATCCCGGTGGCGATTCGCCGCTGGCGCAAAAACCTTTGGCAAACCCTCAAGAGTGGCGAGTGGCGACGCTTCAAGCAAAGCATCCAATCGACTAAATACGACTTGGTGATCGATGCCCAGGGCCTGCTGAAAAGCGCCTGGCTGACGCGCTACGTACGTGCCCCGGTTGCCGGCTTCGATAAAAACTCGGCCCGCGAACCGATTGCCGCGCGCTTCTACTCGCGGCGCCTGGCCGTGGCCCGTGGGCAGCACGCGGTGGAGCGCTTGCGCCAGCTGTTCGCCGTGGCCCTCGGCTATGACTTGCCCAAAGGCCTGGGCGACTACGGCCTGAGCACCGAAAAACTGCTCGGCCTGCCGCCGAAAAAACCGTTCGTGTTGCTGCTGCACGGCACCACCTGGGACACCAAGCACTGGCCTGAAGCCTACTGGCGCGAGCTGGCCGAGCGCATGGGCCGACTGGGTGTGGACGTGAAATTGCCATGGGGCAACCCCGCCGAAAAAGCCCGCGCCGAACGCCTGGCCCAGGGCCTGCAAAACGCCGAAGTGCTGCCCAAGCTCAACCTGGCCGGCGTGGCCCGCGTGCTGGCGGGCGCGCGCGCTTGTGTGGCGGTGGACACCGGCC
>NZ_JBAWDE010000381.1:0-15959 GCF_049590575.1 Pseudomonas sp. | reverse complement strand
GGGGGCAAGCCCCCTCCCACCTTTGATATGTGAATGCAGTCAAATGTGGGAGGGGGCTTGCCCCCGATGAGGCCATCACCAACAACGCAATAACAGCATCTGTACCCGAGCACTTTACGCGCTGCCTGCCTGGGCAGCGCGGTTCCATAAAAACAACAGCGAGGTGAAAGCATGTCTGGTAATCGTGGTGTCGTGTATCTCGGCAGCGGCAAGGTCGAAGTACAGAAAATCGACTATCCCAAAATGCAGGACCCCCGCGGCAGGAAGATTGAGCACGGTGTCATCCTGCGCGTGGTCTCCACCAACATCTGCGGCTCCGACCAACACATGGTGCGCGGCCGCACCACCGCCCAGACCGGCCTGGTGCTCGGTCACGAGATCACCGGTGAAGTGATCGAGAAGGGCAGCGACGTCGAAAACCTGAAAATCGGCGACCTGGTCTCGGTGCCATTCAACGTCGCCTGCGGCCGCTGCCGTTCCTGCAAAGAACAACACACCGGCGTGTGCCTGACCGTCAACCCGGCCCGTGCCGGTGGCGCCTACGGCTATGTCGACATGGGCGACTGGACCGGCGGCCAGGCCGAGTACGTGCTGGTGCCCTATGCCGACTTCAACCTGCTGAAACTGCCGGACCGCGACAAGGCCATGGAGAAAATCCGCGACCTGACCTGCCTCTCCGACATCCTGCCGACGGGTTATCACGGCGCCGTCACCGCCGGGGTTGGCCCAGGCAGCACTGTGTACATCGCCGGTGCCGGCCCGGTCGGCCTGGCTGCTGCCGCTTCCGCTCGCCTGCTGGGCGCGGCGGTGGTGATCATCGGCGACGTCAATTCGATCCGCCTGGCCCACGCCAAGGCCCAGGGTTTTGAAGTGGTCGACCTGTCCACCGACACCCCGCTGCACGAACAGATCGCCGCGTTGCTGGGCGAGCCGGAAGTGGACTGCGCGGTTGACTGCGTGGGCTTCGAAGCCCGTGGCCACGGGCATGACGGCGCCAAGGCGGAAGCCCCGGCCACCGTGCTCAACTCACTGATGGGCGTGGTGCGCGTGGCGGGCAAGATCGGTATCCCGGGCCTTTACGTGACCGAAGACCCAGGCGCCGTCGACGCTGCCGCGAAAATGGGCAGCCTGAGCATTCGCTTCGGGTTGGGCTGGGCTAAATCTCACAGCTTCCACACTGGGCAAACCCCGGTGATGAAGTACAACCGCCAGCTGATGCAGGCGATCATGTGGGACCGCATTCACATTGCCGACATCGTCGGCGTCGAGGTAATCAGCCTGGATGACGCGCCACGTGGCTACGGCGAGTTCGACGCGGGTGTGCCGAAGAAGTTTGTGATTGACCCGCATAAGTTGTTTAGTGCGGCGTAGGTGAAAGATAAGGGCGACCCTGGGGTCGCCCTTGTTTTATAACCTTCCGGTCTGCACGAGCAGCCCGGTGATAGTTATGCCTATAAGCGCGAGGAAGGTAACGAGTGTGGGTATGACCATCCAATATTTGAGGTGACGTGGTATTTTTTCAACGTCTTCAACAAGCACCATACCCCGCCATTGAATGACTTTTGGGATGAGAATAACGGTTGCCATGGCAAATACGCGTTGAGGTCTTCCCTCAAAGTGAAAGTGACGAAACGTGTGCCGACATCCGACTATGTAAGTGCTGTATTGCATATAGCGCTCAGCGGCATCGAGTTTTTTGTACATGGCAGAAAAAACGATTGGGAAGCTTAGTAGCAAGAGTGCGCATGAGCCTACCGCAAAGTATTCCAAGTGCATTCAATCCTCCACTGTCTTGTAGAGAAATTCACCGACAGATTCACCCGCAATGCTTCCAATCGTGCCTGAGGCGAGACCACCTGCGGCACCGCCGAGGATGGCGCACGCTAAAGCTCCAGCACCGGCTGTCGGTATGCCGAAAGCTATCATGCAGGCACCAGTACCAATATAGGTGCCTGCAATAACGCCCGCCGATGCGCCGGCCACACCAATCACCAACTTGGATCCTTCCACATATTTAGCCTGCGTACACTCTTGCTCACGCCCTGTGGAGCACGCCTCGGTTATTTCCAGCGCCGTCGACCCTACATCCAGGGCAAGGCCAATATAAGTCCCTTTTTTCAATAGCTCCGCCGCTTTGGCTACACGCTTGACCGTCTCCTCATACCTGCGGATCTCCCCATGATGCCAATAGCTCTTAGTGGAAATCCCCAGCATTTTCTTGATTGAACCTTCATTCTTCAACCCCGTACCAAAACGCGCCATCCCTGAGAGTTGGGTATCGAGCCTCGCAAACAACGCCCTGCGCTTAACCAGAAACTCATTCCTCGCACTCGTGGTGCCATTCCTCAGGTACTGCCTATGCAGCTCATCGATTTCCTTGAGGGTGGCCTCGACTTGCGCCAGGTGTTTGCTCCAGGCGCTGCTGGCACTGCCAATGCCTAGTGAAGCATGGGCCATGATGGCCTGTAACTGATCGTAGTTTTTGGTCAGGAATTGATCAGTGGCGGAATGTGCGAACAAGGCATGTTTTATGTTCTGCGCGGAGCGCATCAACTGCGCTTCTTGGGTGGTGCATGACGCTGTGCGTGCATCTGGAATGATCACCAACTGCCCTGGCAGTACCACGACGTTACGAATGTGTTGGTTGAGAATGTCGAACTTGGTTTGTATCTGAGGGTTGAGCGAAAGGCTAAGTTTGAGCAGCGGATAAGGCTGCGGTCGCTCATTGATAAAAGCATAGGCTCCCTGCATAACGTGCACCTCCAGGACTGTGGCGCACGACTATAAGAAGGCGCTACAAGCGAGGTAAGACGCATGTAGGGGCGTTTTTAACGTTTCCGAAATGGACTACTTAAGTCCAGGCCTGTACCTACGATTGCAATCGCCGGCTGACACCCGAGTCGCCAAACCCGTGTCGCCATATGGACGACCGCCGAACTAGAAGCTGCATGGTTTATGCGGGCAAGATTCATTGATGCGTAAATGAACACTTGGCAATGTTTGCGTCTTCGCAGTACGTGCCTTTCCAGTCGGCGATCGGCACCAGGTTCCAATCCTCGATGGGTTTGAGTGTGACCGAAAAGCTCGCGTCGTTATTCATTGGCCCTTTGTAGGTGCAGGTGACGGCCTTGCTGGGCGCGTCGTAGCGAGCATCGTGAAACGTTGAATCGGTCAGGTACAACGCGCTGGCCAGCGGATTTTCACCTTCCCACGCGCGGCCATCGGGCCGTGATGCCTGGTAACGGTAACCGCCGCTGGCCAGCGCCGTTTGCTGGATGCTCTGGACTGGCGGGCAGGTGGAGGTTGCCGCGTGGGCCTCGTTCATCAGCGCCATCGCTGCGAACCCAGCTGCAAGCATTGAGCGTGGCATGGCTCACCTCCAGTGAGTCGTGGGTAGCGCTATGCTGCAGGTGATTTCCAATGCTTGGCTACTGTTAGAAGTGACAGTGCGTTAGGACGCGTCGCGATAAAACCAGCCTTTTTAATGCCGAATTTTAAAAAAGCTGGATTCAGCGATTTGCCAACGCGCCCTGATACACCGTCGGTCCGGTCGGCTGCTTGCTCGGCGAGCCGCCTTTGGTCTCCGAACTCACCAACAATTCCACAGGTTTGCTGATGGATGCCTGCTGGCGCGGGTTCAGGCCGATGATGCCTTTGCCGTCCTCCGGCAGCAGCCCCAGGGACACCGGTTTGCCACCTTCGGGCATGGCCCACAATTCAAGGCTCTGGTCAGGTGCCGGGGCAGCGGTGGCGATAGGCTGCACTTCGAGGTAATCCTTGTGCGCCATGATCTGCGCGGCCGGCTGCTGGGTGATGGTCACCAGGGTGGCGGCGGATTTGACGTTGTCCTGGGTGTAGAACGCGCCCGCGAGGCCGGCGACTACGGCGACGCACACGCCGACAAACACGCGCGGGCGGCTCCAGAACGGGGGCTTGGGCTCAATCACTGTGGGGCGTGTCGCGCTCATGGGGTTATTCCTGACAGGGCTTCAAGTCCTGTCATGGACCCTGGTTTGCGCGATGGGTTCCTGGGCCCATCGTCGCTCAAAGTGATGCCAATTGGCCCTGATACAGCACCGGTCCGGTCGGTTGGCCGGTCGGCGAACCGCCGCGCGGCTCCAGGGTTACCGCGAGGGTGAGTGGCGCGGTGAGCAAGGCTTGCTGTGCTTCGCTCAGCTGAATCCGGCCCTTGCCGGCAGACGGCACCACGCCCAGGGAAATCGGTTTGCCGCCGGCTGGGATGGCCCACAACTCAAGGTCACGTGCCGCTTCCACGGCCGCCAGGGTCAACGGCTCGATTTGCAGGTGATCGGCAAACGCCTTGACCTGCAACGCCGGTTGCTGGTTGGCCGCGACCAGTGTGGCGTTGTATTCCACGCCGATGTCGCGCTGGTACAGCACGCCCACCAGCATCGCGACGACCACCGCGCAGGCGGCGGCCAGAACGCGAAACTGCTTCCAGAGCGGTTTCTTGGCCGGCAGATGCAGCACTTGCGGTTCGATCCGCGCCTGGATGCCTTGCCACAGATGCTCGGGCACCGGGCGCTCGGGCAGGGCGCCGGTCAGTCTGGCCAGGGCTGTTTGCCAATGGCCGAGCTCCACGCGCAGTGCGGGATCGTCCAGCAGCAGGGCATCAAATCGCCGACGGGCAGTGGCGGGCATCAGGCCGATGGCGTAGTCGGCGGCCAGGGCGCGGCGCAGGGCGGTGGTCTGGTAGTTCATGATTCGAGGCACCTGCGCAGGCGCTCCATGCCACGGCGAATCCAGGATTTGACCGAGCCCAGGGGCGCCGCCAGTTGCTCGGCCAACTCCGAGCACGACAGGCCCTGGAAGTAAGCCACGCTGATCGATTGGCGCTGCATGCCATCGAGGCTGTCCAGGCAGCGGTTCAGCGCGCGGGCGTCGCGTTCGCTGTCGAGTTGCTCGTCGGCGCCGGGGCTGTCATCGAGCAGGGCGTCCTGCTGGCCGTCGGCCAGGGGCTGTTCGCGGTGTTTGCGCAGTTGGTCGATGGCTAGGTTGCGGGTGATGTTCACCATCCAGGTCATCGGCGCCGACAGGTGGGCTTCGTAGCGCGAGGCGTTGTACCAGATACGCACGAAGGCTTCCTGCAATACCTCTTCGGCCAGGTCAGAGCGCCCCATGAATCGAAACGCAACGCCGTGCAACTTCGGCGATACACTGCGATAAAGGCTCTCGAACGCCTGGCGATTGCCCAGCGCACATTGGGCCAGCAACGGCCGCAAGGGGTCAGCATCGTGGATCGAAATAGGGCTTCTCCAAGCACTCGAACGAGGGCGACGGGACTGCGCACGGTAGGCAAAGGGTAGTTCAGCTTGTGCGTTCATTCCATCCAGCTCCGGGCGGTGCATGCTGGATATACGCGCGAGGCGGTGATTTGGACGCAGTGTTTTCCGAAACGATTGGCGGGCAGGAACATTCCCTTGTGGCGGCCAGTCAAACGCCTGCTTTTACCCCTACACCCAGAGGTTGTTTCGATGAAGATTTCACGCGGTTTCGCCCTTTCCTGCCTGATGACCCTGGCGGCCGGCCCGGTCTTCGCCGCAGGTTTCAGCCTTGGCGATGCGGCCAATGCCATCTCGGGCATGCAGGGTGGCAACAACAAAGCCGCTGCCGCCGCACCGTCGTCCGAGACGGCCGGCCTGCTGAGCGCATTGACCTCGCAACTCAACATCACCCCTGAACAAGCGGTCGGCGGCACGGGCGCCATGCTCGGCCTGGCCAAGAATAAGCTGAGTGGTAACGATTATTCGCAACTGGGCAAAAGCGTGCCCGGCCTGGATCAACTCTCGGGGAGCAATTCCCTGGGCAGCCTCGGGGCCTTGAGCGGGATGCTCGGCCAGAGCGGCGGCAGCAAGACCTCTGGCCTGGACGGCCTGCTGGGTAACGTGAAGAACACCAATGACCTCAACACCGCGTTCAGCGCCTTGGGCATGGACAGCGGCATGGTCAGCCAGTTTGCCCCGGTAATCCTGCAATACCTGGGCGGCCAGGGCGCCAACAGTTCGGTGCTGGGTAAACTGGCCCAGGCCTGGGGCACCGGCGGCTAACTACGTTCTGCGCGCAGCTGTTCGATGCGCGCATCCTTCTCGGTCCAGAGCTGGTTGACCCAGTTCTGGAC
Source organism: Pseudomonas sp. (assembly GCF_049590575.1). Taxonomy (GTDB): domain Bacteria; phylum Pseudomonadota; class Gammaproteobacteria; order Pseudomonadales; family Pseudomonadaceae; genus Aquipseudomonas. The sequence continues at coordinate 9,820 of NZ_JBAWDE010000381.1, read as the reverse complement.
GGTCTGGCGAAACGCCGGATCGTTCTCGTAATCCCCTTGCCACAACGCCGGGTCCAGCTCGCGGGTCTGGATATCAATGATCACTTTGGGCACCGTGCCGCTGATCAAATCCCAGAAGCCCGGAATCTTTTGCTGCGGATAGACGACCGTCACGTCGAGCACCGCGTCCAGTTGCTCACCCATCGCCGCCAGCACAAACGCCACGCCACCGGCCTTGGGCTTGAGCAGGCGGGTGAATGGTGACGCCTGCTGCAGTCGTTTACCTTCGGTGAACCGCGTGCCTTCCAGGTAATTGACCACCGTCACCGGCTGGCGCTTGAACAGCTCGCAGGCCTCCTTGGTGATCTTCAAATCCTGCCCCGCCAGCTCCGGGTGCTTGGCCAGGAACGCCTTGGTGTAGCGCTTCATGAACGGGTAATCCAGCGCCCACCAGGCCAGGCCCAGGAACGGCACCCAGATCAGTTCCTTTTTCAGGAAGAATTTGAAGAATGGCGTGCGGCGGTTGAGGGCCTGGATCAGCGCCGGGATATCCACCCAGGATTGGTGGTTACTGATCACCAGGTAGCTGGTGTCGCCGCGCAGGTCGCCGCCGCCACGGATGTCCCACTGGGTCGGGATGCACAGCGCAAAGATCAGCTTGTCGATCTCGGCCCAGGTCTCGGCGATCCACATCACCGCCCACGAGGCGTAGTCCCGATAGCGACCGGGGGCCACCAGCTTGAGCAGGGCAAACACCATCAGCGGCCCGATCAGGACCAGCGTGTTGAGCAACAGCAGCAGTGAAACGAAACAGCCGGTGAGCAGGCGGCGCATAAGTAACTCTTGGAAACGTGTGGGCGGGCCATCATAAAAGAGCGGCGTCCAGAGGCCAAATCGCAAATGCCCGTACGAATGTTTCACAATGTGCCTGCTAGGGTTGAGAACTAACTAAGCACGGGTTTTGCGGTCTAGAATCCGCCTACTTCTTTCCGAGGAAATCGCTTCGTGAAACTGCTCCTTGCCTCCCTCGCCCTGGCGGCGCTGCCGGTCATGGCCGCCGAACCGACTCTCTACGGTCGCTACGAATACATTCAATTGCCGGAGATCGGCGAAACCTTCAAGGCCAAGATGGACACCGGCGCGCTGACCGCCTCGCTGTCGGCCCGTGACATCGAGACCTTTACCCGCGACGGCGACGACTGGGTGCGCTTCCGCCTCGGCGGCAAAGACGCCACCAACAAAGTCTACGAGCACAAAGTGTCGCGCATCAGCAAGATCAAAAGCCGCGCCGACGAAGACGATGACAAGGACGAAGCCACTGTGGCCAAGCGCCCGGTGATCGACCTGGAAATGTGCCTGGGTGACGTCAAGCGCACCGTCGAGGTCAACCTCACCGACCGCAGCAGCTTCAACTACCCGTTGCTGATCGGCGCCAAGGCCCTGCGTGAATTCGGCGCTGCGGTGAACCCGGCCCGCCGTTACACTGCGGACAAACCGGACTGCTGACGGACCACCATGGCGCATATCCTGATTGTCGAAGATGAAGCGGCGATAGCCGACACGTTGATTTTCGCCCTGCAAGGCGAGGGCTTCGCCACCACTTGGCTGAGCCTCGGCCAGGAGGCGCTGGCCCATCAGCGCCAGACCCCCGCTGACTTGATCATCCTCGACATCGGCCTGCCGGATATCAGTGGCTTTGAAACCTGCAAGCAGCTGCGCCGTTTCAGTGAAGTGCCGGTGATGTTCCTCAGCGCGCGGGATGGCGAGATCGACCGCGTGGTGGGCCTGGAAATCGGCGCCGACGACTACGTGGTCAAGCCGTTCAGCCCACGGGAAGTGGCAGCGCGGGTGCGCGCGATCCTCAAGCGTGTGGGGCCCGGCGTGGCGCCCGCGCTCTTCCAGGTCGACCTGGAGCGCATGCAGATCAGCTATCGCGGCCAACCCCTGAGCCTTACGCGCCATGAATTCCGCCTGCTGCAAAGCCTGCTGGAGCAACCCGAGCGGGTGTTCAGTCGCGAGCAGTTGCTGGATGCGGTGGGCGTGGCGGCGGATGCGGGCTACGAGCGCAATATCGACAGCCATATCAAAAGTCTGCGCAGCAAATTGCGCAGCGTGGCGGCGGACGCCGAGCCGATCCAGACCCATCGCGGCCTCGGCTACAGCTATAGCCCGAGCCACGGCTGATGCGCCTGGGGCTACGGATTTTCCTGGTGTATGCGCTGTTTATCGGCCTGACCGGTTACTTTGTGCTCAGCACCGTGATGAAGGAAATCCGCCCCGGCGTGCGCCAGTCCACCGAAGAAACCCTGGTGGACACCGCCAACTTGCTGGCCGAAGTGCTGCGGCTGGACGTCAAAAATCACACCCTCGGCCAGAGCCACTGGCCCGAATTGCTCAAGGCCTACGGCAGTCGCCAGCCGGGTGCGACCATCTGGGGCCTGCCGAAGAATCAGGTCAACCATCGTATCTACGTGACCGACGCCAAGGGCATCGTACTGCTCGACTCCACAGGCGCGGCGGTGGGCCAGGATTACTCCAAGTGGAACGACGTGTACCTGACCCTGCGTGGCGAATACGGCGCGCGCTCCACCCGCAGCGACGTTGACGACGCCACCTCGTCGGTGATGCACGTGGGCGCGCCGATCCGTGACAACGGCCAGATCATCGGCGTGGTCACGGTGGCCAAGCCCAACAGCTCGTTGCAGCCGTATGTCGATCGCACCGAGCGGCGCCTGCTCTGGTATGGCGCCGGGTTGGTCAGCCTCGGCTTGTTGCTCGGCGCGCTGTTGTCATGGTGGCTGAGCGTGGCCCTGCACCGGCTGACGGCTTACGCACAGGCGGTCAGCGAGGGCCGGCGTGCCGAGTTGCCGCATTACCGTGGCGGTGAACTCAAGCAGCTGTCGACCGCCGTGGAACACATGCGCACGCAGCTGGAGGGCAAGGCCTACGTCGAGCAGTACGTGCACACCCTGACCCACGAGCTTAAAAGCCCGCTGGCGGCAATTCGCGGCGCGGCGGAGCTGTTGCAGGGCGATATGAGCCACGAGCAGCAGCAGCGCTTTGTGGGCAATATCGACAGCGAAAGCGCACGCCTGCAGCAGTTGATCGAGCGCCTGCTGAACCTGGCGCAAGTCGAACAGCGTCAGGGCCTGGAAGAGCAGGTCAGCATGCCATTGGCCGCGTTGGTCGAGGACGTACTCAAGGCCCAGTGCGCACGCATCGAAGGCGCCGGCTTGCAGGTCGAGCAGACGATTGGCGCGCAGGTCAAGGTGTTCGGCGAGCCTTTCCTGCTGCGGCAGGCCCTGGGCAATCTGCTGGAAAATGCCCTGGACTTCACCCCGCCCGACGGCGTGTTGCGCTTCAGCGCAGAGGCCCAGCACAACGAGGTAACAGTCAGCCTGTTTAACCAGGCGGCGCCGATTCCCGACTATGCCTTGCCGCGTTTGAGCGAGCGTTTCTATTCGCTGCCGCGCCCGGCCAGCGGACGCAAAAGCACCGGCCTGGGCCTCAATTTTGTCGAGGAAGTGATGAAGCTGCACGGCGGCGCATTGCAGATCGGCAACGTTCAAGGTGGCGTGCAAGTGGTGCTGCATCTCCACACAGTCTCCACATTGCCCACATAAATCCCCCACACGCGCGCCTCACTCTCTGCCCATCAAACCAGGGAGACACCTATGAACCGCAGCCTGTTTTTCAAACTTGGCGCTATTGCGCTGCTGATCCTGCTGTTGCTGATTCCGTTGCTGATGATCAACGGCGTCATTGCTGACCGCCAATACACGCGCGACCAGGTGCTGAGCGACATCGCCCGCAGCTCCAGCTACGCCCAGCGCCTGACAGGCCCGGTGATGGTGGTGCCGTATCGCAAGACCGTGCGCGAGTGGAAGCTCAACGAAAAGCTCAATAAACGCTACGAAGAAACCCGTGAAGAGCGCGGTCGTCTGTATTTCCTGCCGGAGCGTTTTGAACTCGACGGCAAGGTGCAGACCGAGCTGCGTGCACGCGGCATTTACCAGGCGCGGCTGTTCCATGCCGACAACCGCATCAGTGGGCGTTTCGAGCTGCCTGCGCAGATGGGCATCAGCGAAAACTTTGCCGATTACCGCTTTGAACCGGCGTTTCTGGCGGTGGGCATCAGCGATATTCGCGGCATCGAAAATGCGCTGAAGCTGGAGCTGGGCGATCAGCACCTGGAGTTCTCACCGGGCTCCCAGGTGGACTGGTTGGGGGAGGGCGTACACGTAGCGCTGCCGGAGCAGGACAGCAACAAGCCGGCTGTTTTTGATTTCGCTTTCGACCTGCGCCTGCAAGGCACCGAGCAACTGCAAGTGGTGCCGGTGGGCAAGACCAGCCAGGTCTCGCTGGCCTCCAACTGGCCGCATCCGAGCTTTATCGGCAACTTCCTGCCGGTTCAACGTGAGGTTACCGACACAGGTTTTACCGCCAACTGGCAGACCACGTTCTTCTCCACCAACCTCGAACAGGCCCTGCAAACCTGCCTCGACCGGCAGGTCTGCGATGACTTTAACAACCGCAGCTTCGGCGTGAATTTCATCGACCCGGTGGACCAGTACCTCAAGAGCGACCGTGCGATCAAATATGCGCTACTGTTTATCGCCCTGACATTTGCCGGCTTCTTTCTGTTCGAAGTGCTGAAGAACCTGGCGGTGCACCCGATTCAATATGCCTTGGTGGGCTTTGCATTGGCATTCTTCTACTTGCTGCTGTTGTCGCTCTCCGAGCACCTGGGCTTTGCGCTGGCTTACCTGATATCGGCAAGTGCCTGCGTGTTGTTGATCGGTTTCTACGTGTGCCACGTGCTGCGCAGCGTCGCCCATGGCCTGGGCTTTTCGGCGGGGTTGGCAGCCTTGTACGGCTTGTTGTACGGGCTGTTGAGCGCCGAGGACTACGCGCTGCTGATGGGCTCGCTGTTGCTGTTCGGCCTGCTGGGCACGGTAATGGTGCTGACCCGTAAGTTGGACTGGTACGGCGTGGGCAAGCGCAAGGGGGTTGAGCAATGATCGGCTTGCGGGAGGACCATCAGCTAAGGGCGCAATTGGTCGCGAGTATGGCCGCATTCCTCAATTCCACCGCAGGCCAATGTGGGAGCGGGCTTGCCCGCGATGCAGGCACCTCGGTAGGTCAGTTGCACCGCAGTGATGCTATCGCAGGCAAGCCAGCTCCCACACAAGCCCGCTCCCACAGGGGAGAGACGGTAAACGTTAGGCCGGGGGCTGGGTTTCCAGCATCGATGGCCGCTGGCTGACCTCGGCGTACCAGGCCGCAAGCTGTGGGTTGGCCGAGCGCCATTGCATATCCGGGTGGCGGAAGTCGAGGTAACCCAGGGCGCAGGCCACGCTGATCGAAGCGATGTCGAAGCGGCTGGTCAGTTCGGCGATGGCGTCCTGTTCCAGCTCGGCGAGGGTGCGACGGATCTTGTTGCGCTGTTCGTCGAGCCACGGAGCCCAGTGTTTTTCCACCGGGCGCAGGGCCGACTCGTAACGCACCAGCACCGCGGCATCCATGATGCCGTCGGCCATCGAGGCCAGGGTCAGGCGCCGCCAGCGGGCCGAGCCGTCGCGGGGGATCAGTGGGTTGCCGACGTGCTGGTAGTCGAAGTAATCAAGGATCACCCGGCTGTCGTGCAGCACCGTGCCATCGGCCAGGCGCAGGGCCGGGATCTTGCCCACGGGGTTGCCTTGCACCAGTTGTGCATCGGGGTTGACCGGTGTCGGCATGCAGGCTTGCAGGGCCACGCGATCCTGCTGGCCGGTCTCGATCAGCAGCACGCGGACTTTGCGAACAAACGGTGAAGCGGGGTTGTGAAACAAGGTCAGGCTGGGAACAGACATGGACAAACCTCCAGAAAGGGCCGGGCTAATCTATCTCAACGCTTGACCAACGCCCAAGCACCCATTGCCGCCGGGATGCCCAACCCCACCCAACTCAACGAATCCCACGCGTCATCCCCCAGCAGCGCAGCAAACAATCCGGCCGCGCTGAGCAGGCCAATGCCCAGCGGAATGCCAAATACTTTCCAGAAATTCGACTGACGCGGCTTCATGCCTTGGCCGCCTTGCGTCGCACCATCCACAGGTAAACGCCACTGCCCAAGACAATGATGGTCAGCACATCCAGCACCGCCCACAGGATCTTCATCGGCATGCCGCCGTAGTCGCCAAAGTGCAGCGGCTGGGACATGCCCATGGCGTCCATGTACCACGGCCGTTCGGCGATGGCGGTGACGGCCAGGGTGCTGGCGTCGATCAGCACCGGCGTGAGCAGGTGCGAGGTCAGGTGGGTGCTGCCTTTCATGAACACCGCATAGTGATGCTCGCTGGAAAAGCGTGTACCGGGAAAGGCGATAAAGTCCGGCTGCATGCCGGGCGCAGCCTTGGCGGCAATGCTCAGCAGCTCGGTGGCCGGCGCGCGTTGGGTCAGCGGCGGTGCATTTTTGTAGGGCTCGATCATCGCGCTGAGGCTGTCCTGGCGCCAGGCGGCGATGATCAGGTCGGCACAGGCGCTGATCACCCCGGTCACACCCACCACCAGCGCCCAGGTCAAGGTGACCACGCCGATCAGGTTATGCAGGTCGAGCCAACGCAGTCGCGTGGATTTGTCGCGGCGCACGGTGGCGAACTTCAGCCGGCGCATAAACGGCAAGTACAGCACCGTGCCCGAGACAATCGCCAGCACAAACAGAACGCCCATGAACGCCAGCAGCAACTTGCCCGGCAGCCCGGCGAACATATCCACATGCAGGCGCAGCAGGAACAGGGTGAAGCCGCCATTCGCCGACGGCATTTCCACCGCATCGCCGGTGCGCGCATCCAGCATGAAGGTATGCGACGAGTTGGGCTCGGTGCCGGCGGTGGCGGCCATGATCGCGATCACGCCGTTCTTGTCGTCCTCGTCCCACGCCAGGTATTGCATGGCCTCGCCGGGGCGATGGGCTTGCGCCTTGGCGATCAGCTGCTCGAGGTTCAACTGCGGCGTATCGGCAGGCATCTGCGCCAGTTCAGGCTCGTTGCCCAGCAAGTGGTCGATCTCGTGGTGAAACACCAACGGCAGCCCGGTGAGGGCCAGCATCAGCAGGAATACCGTGCAGATCAGGCTGGTCCAGGTGTGGATGAAGGACCAGCGGCGGATGGTTTTGCTTTTCATCACGGCTCCAAAGGCAAAAGGGCCGCGGTTCAGGCGGCCCTCCATAAGCGGTTTTTACCGTCTTAGAATTTGTAGTTCACGCTGGCAACCACGTTACGCTGGTCGCCGTAGTAGCAATAAAAACCGTCGCAAGTGGACAGGTAGTCCTTATTGAAGATGTTCTTGGCATCGACCGCTACTGTCACACCCTTCATGGAGCGGTTCAGGCGGCCAAGGTCGTAATGCACCGAAGCGTCGTAAACGGTGTAGGAGCCCACGTGACCAAGGTCTGTGTTGGTGGCGTTGCCATAGGTATCGCCAACGTAGCGTACCCCCGCGCCGACCCCGAAACCATCCAGCGGGCCGCTGCGCCAGGTGTAGTCGGCCCAGCCTGTGGCTTGGTTGCGTGGCAGCTGATTCATACGATTGCCTTCCTCGCCGGTTGCGCCCTTGGTGATTTCGCTGTCGTTATAGGTATAGGAACCTACCAGCTTCAGGCTTTCGGTGACGTCGGCGCTGGCTTCCAGTTCCAGGCCGCGAACGCGCACTTCACCGACTTGCCGGGTGATGCTGCCCTCGGTCACTGAGGAGTTCTGTTGCGTAAGGTCGAATACCGCAGCCGTGAACAGGGCTTTGGTGCCCGGCGGTTGATATTTGATGCCCGCCTCGTACTGTTTGCCTTCTGTCGGTTTGAATGCCCCGGTGGTCCCGACTTGGGTGCCGGAGCCTGCCTGGAATGATTCGGCATAGGACAAGTAGGGCGTGAAACCGTTATCGAACACATAGCTGAGTGCGGCGTTGCCACTGAAGTGCTTATCGCGCTGGGTATTAGTGGCGTCATTCGCGTTGTGGAAAGTGGTGCCGGTATGCACCCAGTCTTCCCGCCCGCCGAGCGTCAGGCGCCAGTTGTCCAGGGCCATCTGGTCTTGGACATACAGGCCGGTTTGCTGGGTCTTCTGGGTATAGTCGTACATGGTGAAATACTGGACGTTGGAGAAGTCCTGCCCATACACCGGACGATTGAAGTTGATGGTCGGCACACCCGCCGAACCCCACAACCAGCGTGCGTCGCTGGTGGAGCGCTGGTGATCAAGGCCCAGTAACAGCGTGTGGCTCACAGCGCCGGTCTGGAAGTCGGCCTGGAAGTTATTGTCCACAGCGAACTGGCCGATGTTTTCATCCACTTTGCCTGCCGAGCGGCTCACGTTGCCGTCGGCGTCAACGGCGACTTCAGGGCCGTTCGGGAAGAATGCACCACCGGCGGTGATGCCCTGGAACGACAGGTCGTTCTTGGTGTAGCGCAGGTTCTGATGGAACTGCCAGGTATCGTTCAAGCGGGTTTCGAAGGCATAGCCCAACGCGTAGTAGGTGCGGTCGTAGAATTCCCAGTCCGGATCCCCCAGGTTTTTGTGATGGGAGATCTTGCCCGCTGGCGAGCTCAGCTTGGTGCCTTGCAATGGCAGGAATTGCCCAGTGATGCCGGTATCGTCACGGGTGAACTGGGTGAGCAGCGTCAGTTTGGTGTCGTCGTTGATATTCCAGGTCAGGCTGGGGGCGATGTTGTAGCGCTTGTCCGGGATGTGGTCCACCGGAGTATTGCTGTCGCGTACCACGCCGCTGACGCGGTAGAGGAACTGGCCCTCGTCGTCGATTTTGCCGGTGCTGTCGAAGTTGATCTGCTTGTGGTTGTTGCTGCCAGCCTGCACTTCGATTTCATTCGAGCTTTCAGCCTGGGGGCGGCGGCTGACCATGTCCAGCAAGCCGCCTGGAGGCGTTTGCCCATAGACCGACGAAGCCGGGCCGCGCAGGACGGCGATGCGCTCAAGGTTCCAGGTGTCGATCTTCGGTGTGGCGTAGTTGCCCTTTGGCAATGGCAGACCATCGAGGAACTGAGTCGGGACAAAACCACGCACCAGCAACCAATCACTGCGCGAATCGGAGCCGTAGCCAGAGCTCTGCACGCCAGCGGTATAGCGCAGCGCATCGTTGAGGTTGAGAACCGAGCGGTCTTCCATTTGCTTGCGCGTGATCACCGTGACTGAACGGGGTAGTTCGGCAATCGGTGTATCTGTCTTGGTGCCTGCGGCAGTGCGAGTTGCGACGTAACCATCCACCGGGCCCCATGCGCTTTCATAGCTGCCTTGGCCGGTGATGTTGGTTTCGGGCAGGGCGACAACGCCGTCCGGAACCGCCACCAACGTAAACGTCCCCGCGCTGCTCTGCTCCAACTGCAACCCGGTGCCCCGTAACGCCTCACGCAGTGCGCCCTGGGCATCGAACTGGCCCTGGACCGGCGCCGAGGTCTTGCCCGAGGCCAGCGATGGGTTGAGGGTCAGCGCCAGGCCGGCCTGGCTGGCGATCTGGTTCAGGGTGCTGGCCAGCGGTGCGGCGGGCAGGTTGTAGGCGCGCACGCTGGAAGCCTGCTCAGCGGCGATCAGCGCGGTGCTGGCCAGCGGGGCGCTGAGGGCAATGGCCATGGCTAACAGGCTGGGGCGCAACAGGGTGTCTAGCGTGCGGGACATAGGGGGCTCCTGAATAGAAGTAATTCGCAATTGCCTATGTGCCGAACGAGATTTGAAAAGTGATAGGGCTGGATGAAAATATTTTTTATTTGGGACCCTGCGGTGTTCATGAGGGCGTCATCGCAGGCAAGCCAGCTCCCACATTTTGATCTGTGAATACCTTCAAAGGTGGGAGC
>NZ_JBAWDE010000380.1:0-2080 GCF_049590575.1 Pseudomonas sp. | reverse complement strand
GCGCTGTACGGCTCCAACTACCGTGGGCAATCGAGCTTTGTCGAGGATGCCGAAGGCGCCTGGCTGCGCTTTTATTCCATCAGCCCGTACAACGCCTATAACCGCTTTGTGGTGGATTCGATCATCGCCGGCTGGCTGCACCAACTGTCGAGCCTGGCCCAGCAACCGGTGCAGGCGCAACGCGTCGAGATCGAGTTCGAAGCGCCCGACTACAGCGAGCAGTACCACGCGCTGGGGCCGGTGCACTTCGGCGCCGAGGCCAACCAGCTGCGCCTGAGCCAATTCACCCTGGCCCTGCGCAATCCACAGCACTGCCCCAGCACCTGGAACCTGTTGCTCAATGTATGTGAAAGGGAGTTGGAGCAATTGACCCGCACCCGCAGCCTGCGCGAGCGCATTACCCGCTTGCTCGGGCCGATGCTCAATGGCGGCCGGGAACCCGACCTGGAAGAAGTGGCGGCACGCTTGAAGCTGCCGACCTGGACGCTGCGCCGCAAACTGGCCGAAGAAGGCACTCAGTTTCGCGCGATTCTTAACGATACCCGCCGCGACTTGGCCATGACCTACATTCGCGATACGGAACTGGCATTCGGCGAGATCGCCTACTTGCTCGGTTTTGCCTCGGCCCAAGCCTTTCAACGGGCCTTCAGGCGGTGGAACAACCAGACCCCAGGGGAATTTCGCCGCAGTCAGCGGCACTCCGCCTGAGGTCGGTGTTACAGCTCGGTTGCATCGTCGGCCGGATCGAGCGGGTCCAATTCAAAGGCCTGGTACTCCAACAGTTCTTCCTGGTAATCGTCCATCGTGGACTCCTTCTTGACGTTAAAAGCGGCTGCAAATAAATGACCTGCACAGCCAGCCTAAAGTGCCGTGATGACGAAAAAATGTCGGCGCCATGACGTTCCTGCACTTCAGGATTAAACGTAGCAGCGTTGTATCGATTTAGCACCCTGGGGTTTAAGGCGCGATTGCAATCATTGCAATTGCAACCATATTTCAATTAGGGTACTCGCCTCGGTTGCCAGGAACCTCGACCCATGCCCGCCACTACCGCCAACGCCGCGCAGCTGTGCATCGACGCACTCAACACTGCGCAACCGTCGCGCAGCTCGCCGCTGTATACCGTCATGACCATGGCCAATACCTTGGAATTGAGCCGGCAGGCCTGGGTGATCCGCGGCCAGTCACGCTCGCGGCGCGTGAGTAACTGGCCCAGCTGGTTTGCCCGCAATACCACCGAAAAGCCCCTGCTGTACCTGCACAGCGCCCTCTCATCGGCGCAGTTAAGCGCGTTGTCGGACGAGACCGCGCAGCGCGGCATCCTGTGCAACGACATCGAAAACCAGCCCTCGCCCTGGCCCAAGGGCACCCAGCCTTCCCTGCCCTTATGGCTGGCGACCAACCCGCGCTGCACCCCGTACGACCCGGCCTCGGGCGCGGAAGCCCGGGCGATTGTGCTGGCGGCGCTGCGCACGCTGTATGTCGACGGCACGCCGGGGTTCTATTACCTGGCGCTGCATGACCAAGAAAGCGCCGTGCCGTTGAGTGACGAGGACCGTGAGGACGCGCTCAAGGGTATGTACCCGATCCGGCGTGGGCGCGCAGGGGCGGTGCGATTACTCGGCGCGGGCCGCGCGCTGGAAGAAGTCATACAGGCCGCGCGCCTGCTGGAGCAGGACTGGAACATCACCGCGCAACTGTGGAGCTGCCCCAGCTACACGCGCCTGGCGCGTGAGGCGGCGGCCGCCGAACGCTGGAATCGCCTGCACCCGAGCGCGCCCAGGCGCAGCTGCCACTTGCGCGACTGCCTGGCCGGGAATAGCGCGCCGGTGATTGCCGTTACCGGGTATCCGCAGCCGATTGTCGATCAGTTGGCGGGGTATGTGGATGCGCGGTTTGTGGCGTTGGGCGCGGGCTCGGTGCAAGCGGCGGCGCCGAGTCGGTATTGGATTGTGGTGTGCGCGTTGCAGGCGTTGGCGGATGAAGGCTGGATTGACACCCGGCAGGTTGAAATCGCGATGAAGCGCTACCCACTGAAATGAGCTGGAATGCGATTAAAAATATGGGAGCGGGCTTGCTC
>NZ_JBAWDE010000379.1:0-21359 GCF_049590575.1 Pseudomonas sp. | reverse complement strand
GCCCGGGGTTACCTGGAACGCCCGGCCCTGACCGCCGAACGCTTTGTGCCCGACCCGTTCGGCAAACCCGGCAGCCGCGTGTATCGCAGCGGCGACCTGACCCGTGGCCGCCCGGACGGCGTGGTCGATTACCTCGGCCGCGTCGACCATCAGGTGAAGATCCGCGGTTTCCGTATCGAGCTGGGTGAAATCGAAGCACGCCTGCGCGAGCAGGGCAGCGTCGGTGAAACCGTGGTGGTGGCTCAGGAAGGGCCGAGTGGCAAGCAACTGGTGGCCTATGTGGTGCCGGCCGCCGCGCAGTTCAACGAGAGCGAGTTCCGGGAGGCCTTGCGCCATGTACTGAAGGCCCGTCTGCCGGACTACATGGTCCCGGCGCACTTCATATTCCTGGCGCAAATGCCGCTGACGCCCAACGGCAAGCTCGACCGCAAGGGCCTGCCGCAACCGGATGCGAGCCTGATGCAGCAGGCCTATGTGGCGCCACAGAATTCGCTGGAGCAGCAGATTGCCGGCATCTGGGCCGACGTGCTGCGCCTGCCGCGTGTGGGCTTGAACGACAATTTCTTCGAGCTGGGTGGCGACTCGATCATCTCCATCCAGGTGGTCAGCCGCGCGAGGCAGGCCGGTATTCGCTTCACCCCTAAAGATCTGTTCCAGCACCAGACCGTGCAGAGTCTGGCAGCCGTCGCCAAGACAGGCGGGCAGGGGCTGGTCATCGATCAGGGGCCGGTCCGTGGTGAAGCATTGTTGCTGCCGATCCATCAATATTTTTTCCAGGAAGACATTGCCGAACGTCACCACTGGAACCAATCCGTCGTGCTGCGCCCCGGCGCTCGCCTGGCCAGCACTGCATTGAACGCAGCCTTGCTGGCGCTGGTTGAACATCACGACGCCTTGCGCCTGGGCTTTCGCCGCTCAGCGGACGGCTGGCAGGCGCAGTATCGCGGTGTTGAATCGCGCGACACGCTGCTCTGGCAGCGCACCCTGGCGTCAGTCGACGCGCTGGAGTCGCTGGGCCTGGAGGCGCAACGCAGCCTGAACCTGGCAGAAGGCCCCTTGATGCGCGCGGTGCTGGTGGAATTGCCAGACGCATCGCAACGGCTGTTGCTGGTGATCCATCACCTGGTGGTGGACGGCGTATCGTGGCGAATCCTGCTGGAGGACCTGCAAACGGCTTACACGCAGATTGAGAGCGGGCAGGCCGTTGCATTGCCGGCCAAGACCAGCTCAACCCAGGCCTGGGCCAAGCGCTTGCAGGCCCACGCGCAGAGCCCGGCGTTGCAAGAGGAACTGCGGTTCTGGCAAACCCAATTGCAAGGCGCCGATGCGGATTTGCCGTGTGACAACCCACAAGGCGGCTTGCACAACTCACTGGCAATTTCGGTGAACACCCACCTTGACCAGGCCTTCACCCGTCGCCTGCTGCAGGAGGCGCCGGCGGCGTATCGTACGCAGGTCAACGACCTGTTACTGACTGCCTTGTCCCGCGTTATCACGCGCTGGACAGGCGCTGATTCGCTGCTGGTCAAGCTGGAAGGGCACGGTCGCGAAGACCTTTTCGACGACGTAGACCTGACCCGTACGGTTGGCTGGTTCACCAGCCTCTACCCGCTGGCGCTGACCCCGGCGGCGAGCCTGGCGGACTCGATCAAGGGCATCAAGGAGCAGTTGCGCGCGGTGCCGGACAAAGGCATTGGGTTCGGCGCACTGCGTTACCTGGGAGACGAGCACGCTCAGCAGGTCTTGAGTGGGCTGGCCCAGCCGCGAATTACCTTCAACTACCTGGGGCAGTTCGATGGCAGCTTCGAGGAGGATGCCACCGTTGCGTTCTTGACCCCCACGGGCGAGGAGGCCGGGGCTGAGCAGAGCGAGCATGCCCTGTTGGGTAACTGGCTGGAGATCAACGGCCAGGTCTATGGCGGCGAGTTGAACCTGAGTTGGAGCTTCAGCCGTGAAATGTTCAGCGAAGCCACCGTACAACGCCTGGCCGACGCGTATGCGCAGGAACTCAAGGCGCTGATCGAGCACTGCTGCGTGGCGCCCCATCAGGGCGTGACACCGTCGGACTTCCCGTTGGCCGCGCTCAACCAGACCCAGCTGGACCAGTTCGAGCTGGCCGCTGTCGACGATGTGTATCCTTTGGCACCCCTGCAGCAGGGCATGTTGTTTCACGCCCTGTACGAGCCGCAGGCCGGTGACTACGTGAACCAGATGCGCGTGGATGTCGAAGGCCTGGATGTGCCGCGTTTCCGTGAAGCGTGGCAGGCAGCCCTGGATAACCATGACATTCTGCGCACCGGCTTCATCCTGCATGGCAGCCTGGAGCATCCGCTGCAAGTGGTGCATCGCCAGGCTCAATTGCCTTTTATCGAAACCGAATGCCTTGAGGGTGAAGGGCAGCAAGCCAAGCTTGACCGCCTGGCCGACGCGCAACGCCTGCAAGGTTTCAACCTGCAAAGCCCACCGCTGATCCGTATCGCGCTGGCCCATACCGGACCGCAGCGTTGCCACCTGATCTATACCAGCCACCATATTCTGATGGATGGCTGGAGCAGTTCGCAGTTGCTCGGTGAGGTGCTGGAGCGTTACGCAGGCGTTGCGCCGCAAGCCCAGGTTTCGCGTTACCGCGACTTTATCGCGTGGTTGCACGCCCAGGACAAGACCCTGCGCGAAGCCTTCTGGAAGACCCAGCTGGCCAAACTGCAAGAGCCGACACGCCTGTTCCAGGCGCTGCCGCGCAACAAGGACCACCACGTGTCGGGCCTGGGTGAGTACGCAGAGGAACTCGACGCAGCGCAGATGGCCAGGCTCAAGGTGTTTGCCCAACGCCAGAAGATCACCCTCAACACCCTGGTGCAATCCGCCTGGTTACTGTTGTTGCAGCGCTATACCGGGCAGGAGACCGTGGCCTTCGGCGCCACCGTATCGGGTCGCCCCGCTGAGCTGCGCGGCGTGGAGCAGCAGGTCGGGTTGTTCATCAATACCTTGCCAGTGGTGGCGACGCCGCGGCCGGACATGCCTGCGTCGCAATGGCTGCAGCACATCCAGCAGCAAAACGTTGCATTGCGCGAGCACGAGCACACGCCGTTGTTCGAGATGCAACGCTGGGCCGGGCTGGGTGGCGAGGCGTTGTTCGACACCATTCTGGTGTTCGAGAACTACCCGGTTTCAGAAGTCCTGGAGCAGGGCGCCCCGCTGGGCGTGCGCTTTGGCAATGTGATCAGCCGTGAGCAGACCCACTACCCGTTGTCGATTGCCGTCGGCGTGGGTGAAACCCTGAGCCTGCATTACACCTACGACTTGAGCGAGGTGGATGGCGCGACGATCACGCGCCTCAACCAGCACTTGCTCCATCTGTTGATGCAGCTGGTGGCCAAGCCGCAGGCCGCGCTGGCGCAATTGACGCTATTGGCAGAACCCGAGCATCAGGCGCTGATGGCGCTCGGCGACGCAGTGGTTCATTCGGCTGCCAACAGCCTCGTCCAGCATCAGTTCGAACAGCAGGTGCGGCGTACACCGCAGGCAACGGCGGTGATCTTTGGCGACCAGCAGTTGACCTACGATGCGCTGAACCGGCGTGCCAACCGCCTGGCGCACGGGTTGATCGCCCAGGGCGTTGGCCCGGATTCGCTGGTGGCGATTTCCATGGAGCGTTCCTTTGACCTGCTGGCCGGGTTGCTCGCCATTCTCAAGGCCGGTGGTGCGTATGTACCGCTTGACGCCGATTACCCGCAGGAACGCCTGGCCTACATGCTCAAGGACAGTGGCGTGAAGTGGCTGCTGACACAATCGCAGCTGGGCCTGCCGCAGGCCGAGGGGCTGCAGTGCCTGAGCCTGGACGGTGATCAAGCCTGGTTGAATGCGGTAAGTGACACCGATCCCCAGGTCGCCGTGAGCGGCCAGAACCTGATGTATGTGATTTACACCTCAGGCACCACGGGCAATCCGAAAGGCGTGGGTGTCACCCATCAAGCGCTGGCGCAACGCCTGGCCTGGATGCAGCAAACCTACGGGCTGCAGGCCGACGACGTGTTGCTGCAAAAGGCCCCGGTGAGTTTTGACGTGTCGGTGTGGGAGTGCTTCTGGCCCTTGATCAGCGGCAGCCGGCTGGTCATCGCCGCGCCGGGCGAGCACCGTGACCCTGTGCGCCTGCTGGAGTTGATCCAGACGTTCGGCGTGACCACGCTGCACTTCATCCCGTCGTTGCTGCAATTGTTCATGGACACACCGGGTGTGGCCCAGTGCACCCGTGTGCGCCGGGTGTTCTCCGGCGGCGAAGCATTGACTGCCGATTTGCGCGACCAGATCCTGCGGACCCTGCCTGGCGCGGTGCTGCACAACCGTTACGGGCCGACTGAAACCACGATTAACGCGACCTGGTGGCCATGTTCCCTGGAAGATGGCGCGCGGTCGCCGATTGGCCGGCCGCTGACCAATGTGGTGTGTCGCGTGCTGGACGCGGATCTGAACCCGGTTCCGATTGGCGTCAGCGCAGAGCTGTACGTGGGCGGCGACGGTTTGGCGCGCGGTTATCTCGGGCGGCCAGGGTTGTCGGCCGAGCGTTTTGTCGCAGACCCGTTTGGCAGCGCCGGAACACGCCTGTACCGCACCGGCGACCGCGTGCGTTGGGCCGAGGATGGCGCGTTGGAATATTTGGGGCGCCTCGACCAGCAGATCAAAATCCGCGGCTTCCGGGTGGAGCTGGAGGAAATCTGCAGTTTGCTGCTGTTGCAGGCTGGTGTGGCCCAGGCCGAGGTGGTTCTGCGCGAGGGCAGTGGCGGCGGCCAGTTGGTGGGCTACTACGTCGCTCACTCATCGGCGCCGGATGAGCTCGAGCAAGGCCAAGCCTTGCGCGATGCGTTGCAGGCACAACTGCCGGACTACATGGTGCCCAAACACTTCGTGCGCCTGTCGCACATGCCATTGAGCCCCAGCGGCAAGCTGGATCGGAAGGCTTTGCCGGCGCCCGACAGCCACGTGTCGCAAAGCGAGTACGTAGCGCCGCAGAGCGCCCTTGAACAGCAATTGGCGGCGATCTGGCAGGACGTGCTGGGCGTAGACCAAGTGGGGTTGAATGACAATTTCTTCGAGCTGGGCGGGCATTCGCTGTTGGTCATCAACGTGATGTCGCGCATTCAATTGGAGTTGGGCGTGAAAGTCAGCGTGCACGAGCTGTTCCAGCAGGCTCAGTTCAAGCAACTGGCGGACCATCTGCAACGGCAGGGCACGGGCGTCAGCGAAGAGAAGCTGTCGTTCCTGGACTCGCTGCTTGACGAAATGGAGGAGGTGTAATGGATAGCCAGAAGGCCGCCAAAATCATGAAACGCTTTATCGGGTTACCGCTCGAACAGCGCAAAGTCTATCTGCAGAGGATGCTGCAGGAGGGCGTTTCGCCGGCCAACCTGCCCATCCCGCCAGTGCGGCTCGAGGCGGCTACGCTGCCGCTTTCCTATGCCCAGGAGCGGCAGTGGTTTCTCTGGCAACTCGAGCCGCAGAGCGCGGCCTATCATATTCCCAGCGCCTTGCGGCTCAAGGGCCAGCTGGATATCGCAGCGCTGCAGAAAAGCTTTGAGCACTTGATCGCGCGGCACGAGAGTTTGCGCACGCGGTTCCGCCAGGTCGGCGAGACGATGCAACAGCAGGTGTTGCCCGCACACCCGGTGCAACTGGTGCCTGAACACATTGATGAAAGCCAGCTGAAGGCGCGCGTCGAACAGGAGATCGCGCGGCCCTTCGATCTGGTACAAGGGCCGCTGTTGCGCATCAGCCTGCTGCGTCTGGCGCCGCAGGACCACGTATTGGTGCTGGTGCAGCACCACATCATCTCGGACGGCGGCTCGATGCAGGTGCTGGTCGAGGAGGTGGTGCAGGCCTATACCGCCTTTACCCAGGGGCGTGAGTTTGACATGCCGGGGTTGCCGATCCAGTACGCGGACTACGCCCTGTGGCAGCGCAGCTGGATGGAGGCAGGGGAAAAAGACCGCCAGCTGGAATACTGGCGCGACCTGCTCGGCGGTGACCAGCCGGTGCTGGAGATACCGCTGGACCGGCCACGCCCGGCCGTACAGAGTTTTCGTGGCGCCTCCCTCGACCTGGTGCTGGATGGCGCGTTGGCTGCTGGTGTGAAAGCGTTGGCCCAGCGCGAAGGCGCGACCAGTTTCATGCTGCTGCTGGCGTCCTTCCAGGCCCTGCTGTACCGCTACAGCGGGCAGCAGGACGTGCGTGTGGGCGTGCCGACCGCCAACCGTAACCGCGTGGAGACGCAGCGACTGATCGGGTTTTTCGTCAATACCCAAGTGCTGAAAGCGGATATCGACGCGCACACCAGCGTGTTGGCGCTGTTGCGCCAGGCTCGGCAGCGCGTGCTGCAAGCCCAGGCGCATCAGGACCTGCCGTTCGAACAACTGGTGGAAGCGCTTCGGCCGGAACGCAGCTTGAGTTACAGCCCGTTGTTCCAGGTCATGTTCAACCATCAGAACCAGGGTGCCGGCCGCGCGAGCGCGGCGCAGGAGGGCAGCCTGGTGCTGGAGGGATTGGACTGGGAGAGCCGAACGGCGCAGTTCGACCTCAGCTTGAATGTGTCCGAGGATGCTTGGAGTATTCATGCCTCATTTGGCTATGCGACCGACCTCTTCGAGGCCGCGACCATCGAACGCATGGCGCATCACTGGCAGCGATTGTTGACGGCGATGATTGCGACGCCCGAGGCGTTGATCGACTCGCTGCCGATGCTCGACGCGCAAGAGCGTGCGCAGATCGTCGATGACTGGAATGCCACGGCTACCGACTACCCCCTTGAGCACGCCGTGCATCAGTGCTTTGAAGCGCACGCCGCACGGGCGCCGCACACGCCTGCCCTGGCATTTGGCGCAGAGCAGCTGACCTACGCTGCCCTGAACGGCCGCGCCAACCGCCTGGCCCATGCCTTGATCGAGCGCGGTGTCGGCCCGGACAGCCTGGTGGGCGTGGCGATGGAGCGCTCCGTGGAGATGGTCGTTGCCTTGATGGCGATCCTCAAGGCAGGCGGCGCCTATGTCCCGGTCGACCCGGACTATCCGGCGGAGCGCCAGGCTTATATGCTCGAGGACAGTGCGGTCAGCCTGGTACTGAGCCAGTCGCACTTGAGCCTGTCGTCCGCCGACAGCGTGCTGCGCATTGACCTGGACCACGACAGTGACTGGTTGCAAGCGTACAGCGAGGTCAACCCCGACGTGGCCGTCAGCGGCGAAAACCTCGCGTATGTGATCTACACCTCCGGTTCTACCGGTAAGCCCAAGGGGGCGGGCAACAGCCACGCCGCCCTGGCCAACCGCCTGTACTGGATGCAAGACGCCTATGCATTGGGCGCCGGCGACACTGTGCTGCAAAAAACACCGTTCAGCTTTGACGTATCGGTGTGGGAGTTTTTCTGGCCCCTGATCAGCGGCGCCCGCCTGGTGATGGCAGCGCCCGGCGATCACCGCGATCCGGCGAAGCTGGTGGAGCTGATCACACGCGAAGCGGTCACCACGCTGCACTTCGTGCCGTCGATGCTGCAAGCCTTCCTACAGCACGGCCAGGTGGGCAGTTGCAGCAGTGTGCAGCGCATTATTTGCAGCGGCGAAGCATTGCCGGTAGACGCACAGACCCAGGTGTTCGCGAAGCTGCCACACGCCGGTTTGTACAACCTCTACGGCCCTACGGAAGCGGCCATCGACGTGACCCATTGGACCTGCGTCGACGAAGGCCAGGATGCGGTGCCCATTGGAAAACCCATCGCCAACCTGGGCTGCCATATCCTGGACGCTAACCTGGAGCCTGTGCCGATCGGTGTGCTCGGCGAGTTATACCTGGCGGGCCAGGGTCTGGCGCGCGGGTATCACCGTCGGCCTACGCTGACGGCCGAGCGTTTTGTCGCCAGCCCGTTCGGCGCCGGCGAGCGGATGTACCGGACCGGCGACCTGGCGCGTTATCGGGCCGATGGGGTGATCGAATACGCCGGGCGCATCGACCATCAAGTCAAACTGCGTGGCCTGCGCATCGAATTGGGCGAAATCGAGGCGCGTCTGCTGGAGCATGCAACCGTACGCGAAGCGGCGGTGTTGGCGCTTGATGGCACGCAGTTGGTCGGCTACGTGGTGCTCGACGAGCCAGAGCCGCACTGGCGCGAAACCCTCGCTGCGCACCTGTCGACAACCCTGCCGGCCTTTATGGTGCCCGCTCAGTGGGTGGTGTTGGAACGGATGCCGTTGAGCCCCAACGGTAAGCTGGAGCGCAAGGCGCTGCCGCGTCCCGACGTTGGCAGCCAGCCACGCGTTTATGCACCGCCGCAGACGGCGCTGGAGCAGCAGATCGCGCAGGTCTGGCAGCAGGTGCTGGGCGTTGCGCAAGTCGGCCTTGACGATAATTTCTTCGAGCTGGGCGGGCACTCGTTGCTGCTGTTGGTGGTCAAGGAGCGCCTGGCGGTGCAATGCGGGTTGGCGCTCACGGTCAACCAACTGATGACCCGCCCAACGGTCAGGGCGCTGGCGAACGAGGCGCCGGATGCACCGCGCAACTCGCTGATCGTCGACCTGAACAGTCGCCAGGGCGGCGCGTCGTTGTTCCTGTTTCACCCAAGCTTCGGTTCGGCACATTGCTATAAAGCGATTGCCATGGCGCTGCGCCTGGACATGCCGGTACGCGGCGTCATCTGCCGCACACTGGTTGACCCGCTGAGCGAGGTGCCGGCGTGGGATGCCATGGTTGAAACGTATGCCCGGCAGATCCAGGTGGCCCAGCCGCAGGGGCCGTATTACCTGGGCGGGTGGTCGCTGGGGGGCAACCTGGCGTTGCAGATTGCGGGTTATCTGGAGGCGCGCGGTGCCGAAGTCGCCTTCGTCGGCTGCATCGATGCGCCGCCCCCGCAGCACGTCAAGGCTTACTGGGACCGCGACAAACCGGCTGCCGGGTTGCCGGCGGCAGGCGACACGGTTCTCGACCGGCGCGTGGAGTTGCTCACGGTCATGTTCCCGGATGCGGCACACGCCATTGGCCAGGCCTGGCAAGATATCCAACACTCAGGCGCCGTAGCCGATCAACAATGGGCGGCGCTGTGCGAATGGGCCGATTCGGCCCTGGGCGAAACCTTCATCAGCCTGCGCAATGAGTTGCAAGAGGGTGGCGAACTGGAGGTTTCCTGGGCGTTGAAACTGACGCTGGATGAGCGTTTGAAGGACGCCGACTATGTGCCGATTGCCGCGCCAGTCAGCTGTTGGTGGGCCGCGCAGAGCAAGTCTGAACATGATCGCCAGGTCATCAGCAGGGCGCTTGAGGCGGGAGTTGGCCATGGGCTTGAAGCGTCGGTGGTGATCGATACGACCCATGATCGAATCGTCGACAACCCTGCATTCATTGACTCGTTCGTGTCCGCCCTGAAGGGCATCAGGCGATAGGAGAGGCGTTCACCTTTTAACAGCGAATGATCAGCCAAGGGTCAACTGTACCTGTGGCGGGGGAGCTTGCTCCCTCGCCACAGGTTAGCGGCTGGCGTGGTATGAAAGGCGGGGAGCTGGGCAGTCCTTGTCAGAAGTTCCAGCGCGTGGTCAGCATGACGTTGCGCGGGTCGCCGTAGTAGCCCGTGTTGAAGAAACCGATGTTGGTGAGGTAATACTTGTCGAATATGTTGTTGACGTTCAGTGTCGCCGAGACATTGTCGGTGAACTGGTATTTGGCCATGGCGTCGACGACCCAATAGGCTTCCTGGTTAACGTTTTCGGAACGGCCTTTACCGCTGTTGTAGACCTCACGCCAGGTTTTGCCCTGCCAGCGAGCGCCGCCGCCGATGGTCAGGCGGTCCAATGGCCCTGTGAGCTTGTACGAGGTGAAGAAGCTGACTTGGTCCTGGGGTTCCAGGGTCGAGGCTTTTTCGCCATGTTCATCGCGAATGACTTTGTGGGTATAACCGGCCTGCGCTTGCCAACCGTCTGCCAACTCACCGGACAACTCGGCCTCGAAGCCTTTGGTCTTGGCCTTGATACCCTTCGACGCATCTGTGATCGCCGGGTTAGTCGGGTTGGCATTGTATTGCGCGTCGGATTCCGCGCGGTTGGTTTCATGCACCTCGAAATACGCCAGGCTGGTGTTCAGTCCCCCATTGAAGAACTCGCCCTTCACCCCGAGTTCGTAGTTCTTGCCCGCATCCGGTTCCAACACCTTGTTGTCTCGGTCGCGGGCGGTCTGCGGATAAAAGATTTCGGTGTAGTTGGCGTAAGCGGTGAAGTTGTCGTTGAGGTCGTAAGTCACGCCGACGTAGGGAATCAGCTTGCCGGTTTCCGTACTGTCGCTGGTGCCTGTCAGCCAATAGTTGGCAACGCGGCTGCCGAGAATGACGTTCAAGTCATCTGTGAGGTTGAAGCGCGCACTCGCGTAGCCTGCGGTTTGTCGGGTTGTTTCATCAAAGGTTTGGGTGACTGCGCCCCAGTCCGGCTTTGGAAAGTCGCCGTCGAAGTTCCAGAAATCGACAATACGACCATTGGCGTGAATCGGGTTCGCGTAGTTCTTGCCTTCCCAGTGGGAGTTCGACGCAGAGGCGCCCACCACCAGCTCGTGTTCCCGGCCGCCCAGGGTGAACGGGCCGCTGGCGTAGATATCGCCTGAATCCGCGCGAGTATCGCCGGTGAATTTGTTCGCGTAGAGCGTCGACAGGCCGGTGGCGGGGAATGGCCCCGACTGGATCGAGCCCATTTGCGCGTCATAACCGCTGAATTGGTGGGTGTATTGGCCCTTGACCACCCAGCCGTTGTCCAGCTGGTGTTCCAGGGTGGCGAATGCACTTTGGGTGAACTGCTGCCAGCTACTCCACTTGGCGGCGCTGTTGTACGAGCGCTTTACATCGATGCGGTTGCCGCTGCGGTCGAACAACGGTCGGCTGCCCGCCCAGCCCGCGCCGGAGGGGTCGCTGTTCTGGTAATCAAACCCGACGGTCAGCAAAGTGTCTTCGCTGAGGTCGGCTTCGAGGGTGCCGAAATACACGTTGGTCTTGCGTTCATAGTGGTCCAGGAACGATTGCTTGTCCTGGTACGCGGCGACGGCACGCCCGCGGATGTTGCCACTTTCCGTAAGTGGGCCACTGACGTCGATCTGGGAGCGGTAGTTATCCCAGCTGCCGGCACCCAGCTCGACACTGCCCTGGAAGTCTCGGGTTGGTTTTTTACGGATCAGGTTGAGCGTTGCCCCTGGGGCGCCGGCGCCTGCCAGCAATCCATTCGCCCCTTTGAGCACTTCGACGCGGTCGTAGATTGCCATGTCACTCAGGGTCTGGCCCGACGAATACGCCGCATTGCGCAGGGTGGGGATGCCGTCGTACTGGAAGTTTTCGATCGAAAACCCACGGGCAAAGTATTCGGTACGCTCGCTGTCCAATCGCGACACAGTGATGCCTGGCGCATGACGCATCACGTCGTCGATGGACGTGAGCGCAAAATCATCCATGTGTTGGCGCGTGATAACACTGATCGACTGCGGCGTTTCACGCGGGCTCAGCACCATCCGCGTAGCGGTGGCGATAGTGCCCGGCGTGTAGGAACCCGTGCCTTCGGTGACCGTGCCCAACTGGTTGGCGGTCACCGACGTGGCGCCCAGCTCCAGCGCGCCGGAACCGCCTGCGGTGATGGTGACGGTAGTGCCTTGCAGGTTGTAGTTGATGCCGCTGCCGCTGAGCAGGGCAGTGATGGCCTGGGTCGGTTCCAGTTTGCCCTTCACTGCACGGCTGCTTTTACCTTCCACATCCTTCGGGCTGTACAGCACCTGCAGATCGGTCTGGCGGCCAAATTCCTGCAGCGCCGTCCCCAGCGGCTGGGCAGGAATGTCGATCTCGAGCGCCTCGGCCTGTACGTGACCGGCCATGGGTAGCGATACCGCCAGGGCCAGCGCACAAGGCTTCAGGTTGAAGTTCAGGGCCCGTCGCATGATGAGCGCTTTGCTCAGGGGGCCGAGACCGAGTCGTACTGACATGGGTGCTTTCTCTTGTAGGTTTCAGGTAGGCAGCTTGTAGGATTTTTGAGAGCGTTTCTCATTAACACTAGTAAGACGTTCCTACCCAGGGAAACCGGAAAAGAAAATTCAGGCAGGCTCCATTTCGTGCACCACCTTGCCTGCGCGCAGGCGTACCAATTGATCAGCGATGTCGAAATAGCGGTCGTCGTGGCTGATGACAATGATGGTTTTGCCCAGGCGCTTGAGGTCCGGCAGCAGCTCTGTGTAGAACACTCGGCGGAAAGCCGGGTCCTGGTCGGCGGCCCATTCGTCGAACACCAATACCGGGCGTCCTTCCAGCCAGGCATTGACCAGCGCAAGGCGTTTGCGCTGCCCGGTGGACAGGTCGGTGGTACTGAATGCGCCGTCCTTGATCGTGACCTTGTGTGCGATTTCCAGGCGTTCCAGGTACTGGGCTGCACTGTCCATCGATTGCTGCCCGCCGCCCTGGACCAGGTCGTCAAACAGGTAATAGTCGGCAAACACCGTGGTGAACAATTGGCGGTAATCATCACGGGTAGGGGCGCTGACCGCCTCGCCATTGAGGTGGATCTCACCGGACTGCGGTTGATACAGCCCCAGCAGCAGCTTGATCAATGTGGTTTTGCCGCAGCCGTTCTCGCCCACGATAAACACGATATCGCCTTGCTTGATGCTCAGGTTGATCGGGCCCAGGTGGAACGGCTCGCTGCCTTCAACGGGCGGTGGGCTGTAGCTCACGCCGCGCAGTTCGAGGCTGTGTACCACGGGTTTTACGGCTTCGCTGTCTTCGAGCAGCAAATGCGGTTCGGGGGACGAAAAGCGTTCGGACAGTTCTGCAATACGCGAGAACGCGATCTGTGCGCGGCTGACGATGGGAAGCGCAGTCACCACATGCTCAAGGGGCCCCTTCATATACAGCAGCACCAGCACAAAACCGGTAATCACCGCCGGGTCGGGGTTGGGGTTATAGGCCTGGAAGGCCAGCGCCAGGCCGATGACCACGAAAAACAACATGGAGCCGAAGGTCTTGGCGACGATGAAGATGTTCACCGAGCGCACCTGGATATCGCTGATACGGTCAGCGGTGGCCTGGATGCGATGGGTGTTCATGCGGTAGCGACGCGGGCGGTGCATGCGCAGCTCCTTGGCGCCGGAGGCAATTGCGCTGTAGTAGCGTTGCAGCTCGTCTTCCTGGTCACGGGCCGCTTCGAATCCCTTGATACCTGCAGAGCGCGCCACGTACTGCACGGACGTACCGATCACAATCGCCGCGATCATCATCAAGAACATCGGCACCGACAGGTACGCCAGGTACCCCAGGCAACCCAGCGTGACCGTGGAGGCAATCGCCAGCGGCGTGAAGGAAAACGAGAAATCACTGATGGTGTCGACGTCGTGGGTCAGTACCGGGATCAGCTTATGGGTGCGGTAACGCTCGATCTGCTCGATGGGCGCGGACAGCACCTTCTCGCCGAGCTCCTTGCGCAGCGCCGCAATGATGCGCTGGCCCACGTAGTTGGTGCCGATATCCGACACGATCGAGCTGACCAGCGCCAGCACGCACAAGGCTGCAAACGTCAGGATCACACCTTGGGTCATTCCGGTGGAAGAGTGCAGGGCTTTATTGATGGTCGCCAGCAGCAAGGTGATGGCCAGGCCACCCGCCATGCCCAGGGCCACGGAGACCGTCATGATGGTGCGAAAGGGCCTGAGCAATGCGAGCAGACCTTTGAAGGCGCCGCGCTTGGGGTCGGTCATAAATATTTCCCGGAAAGTGAATAAGAGGGGGCTGGGCACACAGACCCTTACCCATGACAAACGAAGGATGGGCGCGACTATTTAGCGCGGCGTGTCCGACGGTATGGGCGGCGGCGTGGCTGGTAGATAAATTGCCCGGCGTCTGGTTCGTTCTTGTTGGGTAGGCGCACGCGTATTGGCGCGTGCCTGATCTATCCAGCGAGAGCGAAACAATGACGAAAAAGAATCTGGTGTACGTGTGGTCCCTGCGCAATGCCGCCGCCGACAAGGCCGGCCAGCCGGTGGCCTACAAGGACCACGAGCGCTACATGAAGTCGGTGCTGGAATTTCTGGTGGGGTCGCTCAACGACACGCCGCTGGGCCAGGCCTATAACCTGGTGGGTGTGGTGTATGACGATGACGAGCAGAACCCACGGGACCAGGCGCTGGTGGCCGACTACGGCTTTGCCTACCAGCCGGGCCGCCAGTGGCTGTACCCGGCCGACTTGCGGGTGCAGGGCAACCTGGTCAATGACTTGCTGCTGAGCGTGCCGTCGACCTACCGTCGCCTGCCACGCGGCAGCGCCGAACACATCGCCGGCAAGCAGGATTTCGAGCGTCGCCTGCATGACACGCTGGTGGAGCTGAAGGCCGACATCGTGGTGCTCGATGGCTTGCTGGTGATCCTCGATGAGCTGGTGCGCCCAGGCGCGCCGTTTGCCCGCCGGATCATGAACATCCACCCCGGCATCACCCGCATCGAATCGCCTTACGAGCGCCGGGGCGCCTACGCCACCTGGAATGCGCTGTACGGTGCGCGAGGGCAAACCGTGGTCGACTGGGCGACCAAGGCCACCCAGCCGTCGGAGCCGCTGTACCTGACCGGTGCCTCCTTCCATTACGTGGACAACGGGATCGACTCCGGTGAAGTGTTCCACGACGTGCTCAAGACCGAGATTTCACCGGACGACACCATCCTTGAGCTGCGCTGGAACAACTTCAACAACAGCCTGTTCCCGGCGCTGCATGAGGGGTTGGCGTTGTTGGCCAGGCAGGGCTGAGCTCAGTCCTGCTGATAGATGAGGTTCACATGTGGGAGGGGGCTTGCCCCCCTCCCACTTTAAAGCCCTCCAGCCTTAGAGATCGCGTACGACCCTGAACCCGATCCAGTCACCCCGCGTCTGCGGGTAGATGTTATTGCGGTTACCCGAGCGCGAAAATACCGGCGCCTCGCCCCAGTCATTGCCACGGATCTGGTAGCCCTCGCAGTTCGGCTCCGTCCATGCGCTGCCGTCGGTCGGCGCGCCGATGTAGTTGGGGTGCTCGCAGTCGGCCACCCGCTCGTACACGTTGCCGTGCATGTCGTACATGCCGAATGCATTCGGCGGGTAGCTGCCCACCGGCGAGGAATAGCTGTAGCCATCCGCCGGGCCGTAGGTGTTGGCATGCTCGGCGATGCTGTAGCCCTTGCCCTCATCGAACGGAAACGGGAATGGCCCGGTGGAGCCCGCGCGCGCCGCGTATTCACGCTGGGCTTCGCTGACCATGTGGTACTGCTGGCCGGTCTTCTTCGACAACCAGGCCACATAATGCTTGATGTCATCCATGTCCATGCACACCGCCGGCTGGCGCGGGCCCTGGGGGTAGCGCGGCTTGCTGGCGATGCATTCGCGGCCGGGGCGGGTGTCGCCATTGGCGATCTTCACGCCGGTCTGGCGGATATAGCTGTCCCATTCGCCGGCGGTGATGTGGAAGCGGCTCATGGCGAAGGGTTTGGCGAAGGTCACCGCGTGCATCGGGCCTTCGTCCGGCTCGCGGCCGACTTCGTCTTCCGGCGTGCCCATGGTGAAGGTGCCGGCAGGCAGCACCACCATTTCCGGGCAGTCCTTGCAGTCCTTGAATACCTTGCCGGGTTGCGGCGCGGCGGCCTGGGCGAACTCGGGCAGCAAAGCCGCGCACAGCGCGGTCAGGGCCAGGGCTGTCAGGGGCTTGAGTCGGGATGGATTCATGTGGGCATCTCGTTCAAAGGAAAAATGGGCCGTCACACCTGCTGGCTGAGCACGCGCATGAAGCGCTGGATCTCATCGGCGTTATTCAGCAGGCCGGGGGAGGTGCGGATCACCGGGCCGACATCACGGTCGACGGCATCGATCACCACGCGGTTCTTCATCATGTAGGCCGCCACCGCATCGCTTTGCTGGCCCTTGACCCGGAAGAACGTGAAGCCTGCCGACAGCTCAGGGCTGCGCGGGGTGACCAGCTCGATCTGCGGGTGCGCCAGCAACTGCTCTTTAAGCTCGGTATTCAGCGCGTGAATGCGCGCCTGCACCTGCGCCTTGCCCAGTTGCAAGTGCAGCTTGAACGCCTCGTCCGCCGCCCAGCGATGCTCGAAAGCGTGGTAGCCGCCAGGGGTCATGGTGGTGGCGAAGTCCTTGTCCTCGGAAAAGGTCGGCACCATCGGCGTCACATATTTGTTCTCGGCGTCGCGGGCACACACCAGCCCGGTGCCGCGCGGGCCGAACATCCACTTGTGGGTGCCGGCGATAAAGAAGTCGCAATGCATGTCCGGGAAATCGAGGTTTTCCACGCCGAAACCGTGCACGCCATCCACCACATACAGGATGCGCTCGGCTTCGTCGCGGTTGCGGTTGTGTTCCTGCACCAGCTTGCCGATCTCGCCGATGGGCAGCTTCACGCCGCTGCCGGACTGCACCCAGGTCATGCCCAGCACGCGGGTGTTGGGGCGGATGGCGCGCTGGATATTGCCCAGTACCTCGTCGGCGGAGACCCGGCTGGGGCTGTCGAACAGCTTGATCCGACGCACCTGGGTGCCTTGCTTGAGCACGCGAAAATCCAGCACGTTCTGGGTCGCGTAATGTTCGTGGACGGTGGTGAGGATTTCCTGGTCCGGGCGCAGCTTGATCCCGCCATAGATCATCGCCAAGCCTTCGGACGTGCTGCCGGTCAGGGCGATCTGCGCAGGCGTGGCCTTCAGGTAGCGGCCGGCCCATTCGCGCACCTGGCCTTCACGTTTCCAGGTTTCCTGCAGGTCCCAGTCCATGGCCAGCCCGGGGTTGCGGTCGATCTGCGCGCGATAGCGCTCAATCGCCTCGCGTACCGGCCTTGGGTGCGAGGCCACCAGGAAATTGGAAAAGTGCAGGTAATCCGGGTCCTGGTTGAACAGCTGCTTGAACCCCGTCCATGGGTCTTGCGCGGTGTTGGCGGCCATTGCCTGCGGGAGCAGGGCGGCGCCCAGTGGCAGGCTCGCGGCGAAAACCCCGGCCTGCTTGAGGAACGTACGGCGGTCGGTCATGGACATGCTTCTAGGTGATTAGCGGTTGGCCAATGGCTTGGCGGCTTTTTGGGTCTGGTCCCACACGCGCAGGAAGTTGCCTCCCCACAGCTTGGCGATATCGGCTTCGGAATAACCGCGCTGGATCAGCTCGGCGGTGACGTTGCGGATTTCACCGACGTTGTTCCAGCCTTTGACGCCGCCGCCGTCGTTGAAGTCCGAAGCCAGGCCGACATGGTCGATGCCGATCTTGCGTACGGTGTAGTCGATCGCATCGCCCAGATCCTTGAGTGTGGCCTTGGGCTCTTCATCAAGGATGGCGTACAGCGCGCTGGCGTACTCGCCGAATTTTTGTTCCGGCCAGGCGGCAATGATCGCGTCGCCCGGCATCAAGGCCATGGCCAGGTTGGGCAGGGGCGGCAGGTCGAAGCGCGCGCGCAGGGTGTTGAGCTTGTCCTGGGTCGGTTGGCTGAGCGGGCGCAGGTAGGCGGAGAAGCCCACGATCTGCACCACGCCGCCGCTGTTCTTGATCAGTTGCAATTCCTTGTCGCTGAGGTTGCGCGGGATATCCACGGCCGCACGCGGCGCCGAGTGCGACGCGACCATTGGCGTACGACTCAGCTGCGCGACTTGCTCCAGGGCCTTGGTCGACATCTGCGACACATCGATGATCACCCCCAAGTCGTTAAGGCGGTGCACCGCTTGTTTGCCGATGTCCGACAGGCCGTCGAGGGCGTCCACCGAGTCATTGAAAAACGGCAGTGGGCGCGACGAGTCGGCCCAGGCGTTATTGCCCACATAGCTGAAACCGAACATGCGCATGCCGCGCGCGGCCCACAGGTCCAGCTGGTTCAGGTCGTTGCCCAGCGGGTAGGCGTTGAGCATGCTGATGAAAATCGCGAACTTGCCCTCGCCATGCAGGCGCCGGAAGTCGTCCGGAGTGTAGGCAATGGCGACCTGGTTGGGGTAGTCGCGCACCATCGCGCTGATGATCTTGTAGCGCGCTTCCTGTTCATGCCGGGCAGCTTCGACAAAACCCTCGGTGGGCTTGTGCGGTGCGTTGGGGCCGTTCCAGATTTCCGGCCAGCCGAAAATCGTCAGGGCCGCGCCGGACAGGCGCCCACGGCTGGCCTTGACCAGGTCGAACTGGCCGCTGCCGTCCTTGTCGACCTCGTTGCCGGCCGTGCCGAAATCCACCGGCAGGGTGATGTGGCTGTCGAACGACAGCAGGCGGTCCTGCATTTCATTGGCCTGCTTGATCACCGCCAGCGGGTAACCGGCATTGCCCTTGAACCAGTGATCCCAGACCAGGAAGCCGGCCCCGACGCCGATGGCCAGTGCCAGCGGCAGGCCGATATACAGCGCCTTTTTCGAACGTGGTTTTGTCATTGCCATCTCAGTCAGTTGAGGCCTTCGCTATCAGGGAAGAACGAGTGATCGTCGGGGAAATTTAGGCGGCGCAGGCGGCGCGGTAAATTTCCGCGGGCTGCAAACGTTCTAGCTCTGATAAAGCCGTTTCCTAAGGTAGAAAATGACCATCTCTCGACGTGGGTTCATCGCAGGCCTGGCGCTTACCGGTGCCGCAGTGCCAGCGGCCTTTTATGCCCATCGCGAGCTGACGCGCGAAGAAGAATTCCCGATCACCCCCGGCGAAGCCACGGTGGACCTGGCCGACACGGCCGGCCAGCAGTTGGCGAACACCCTGCGCGGGGTCTGGAGCCTGCGCCTGGAAGGCCGCGACGCCGGCCTCAAGGGCCTGCCGCTGCAAGGTCTGGAGCTGTTGCTGGACATCGCCCCGTGGGGGCGTGGCCTGCGCGGCTACCTGGACACCGCCGACAACCTGCGCAGCGACGCCGAACCGCGCTACCGCGTGCTCGGTGACCTGCTCACGGGAGAGGGCGCCTTGCTCTACTGGCGGCTGATCGACCGCGATGCTGCCGACGGCATACCTGCCTATGAATTCAAGATGACCCTCGACGAAGTCTGGGCCACCTTCGCCAACGCCGGCAGCAGCACCCTCAGCGGGCAGATCCTCGACCTGGACCGGCCATTGGCGTTGACCGAGCGCGACAACCGCTTTATCGCGCACAAACACTGGTTTCCCGAAGCACGCCAACGCATCGGCCTCAACCCGACGCTGCTGGCCTGGCTGATCGCCCCCGAGCACCGCCTGTTTCACCAACTGTGGCACGCCACCCGTGACCAGTGGCACAAGCTCTCCGAAGACAAGCGCGACGCCCTGCGCGGCATTGGCTGGCAGCCCGGCCCACGCGGCAAGGAGCGTGACGCGCGCGGCAAACTCAAGGACCGCAACGGCTCGGGCATCGATTTCTTCTTTATGCACCGGCATATGCTCGGCACCGCGCGCTCGATGCAGGACTTGCCCTCCTGGCCGCAATTTCCAGAACCGCAACCGGCGCTGGAGCGTGACCGTCTGGGCTTTTTGCGTTATTTCGACAACCACGACGGCTTTGCGCTGCCGCCCACCTGGACTGCGCAGGACGACAGCGAGTACACCCAGTGGGTCAGCGACATCAAGGCCGCCGAGACCTACCACAGCAACTTCCAGGTCTGGGAGTCGCAGTACCGCGACCCGCGTTACCTGGCCCGGTTGAGCCTGGGTCAGCTGGGTTCCGAGATGGAACTGGGCCTGCATGACTGGCTGCACATGCGCTGGGCCTCGGTGCCCCGCGACCCGTCCAACGGCGCACCTGTGCCCCTGGCGCGCGACCCGGCGGACTTTGCCCCGCGCTGGTATGCGGCGGAAAACGACTTTCTCGGTGACCCGTTCTCATCCCATGTAAACCCGGTGTTCTGGCACTTTCACGGTTGGATCGACGACCGTATCGAAGACTGGTATCGCGCCCACGAACGGTTCAATCCCGGTGAGGTCAGCCGCCTGGAAGTCAACGGCGTCGCGTGGTTTGCGCCGGGGCGCTGGGTCGAGGTCGGTGACCCGTGGCTGGGGCCGGACACCCACGGTTGCAGCACCACGCCGGGGTTGCAGATGGGCAAGTCGATGGAGATGGACCCGGAGACCATGAAGCTCGCGTTGCGCATCACCTTTGGGGCTGAGGATGACGCATTGCAGGGCTTGTTCAAACGCGTGCCGAAACGGCCCTGGTATGCGCGGCATTTGAAGGTCAAACCGAGCTAGGTTGCGCGCTCCCCCACGCTTGTCCCCGCTTCCCATGTCACCTCCCTCGCGTCAAATCCCTTAATTTCCCAACCCTGCCGGAAGCCCCTCCAGGCCTCCGGCTGCGCCCGCAATTCTGCACAGGGCGCGCAGCGCATCCGATCCAAACGGCAGCTGAAAACGGACTTTCTTCTTCACCGTGACTTATCAGGCAGGTTACCCCCATGCAGTTCAGCGAATTATTGGCAGCGATTTCCACCCATGCGATCCGTCTGCAACGTGAAGAGGGCGACTTGATTGTCCTGGGGGACGACGAGGCATTGGATGATGCGGTGTGGGATCAACTGATCGCCCACAAGTCCCGGCTGCTGGCGCTGGTCGCCGAACATGGCGGTGACTGGTTGAGCCCGGCCTACCGCATCACGCCGGCCATGCTGCCGCTGGTCAGCCTTGAGCAGACGGCCATCGACCGCATCGTCGCGAGCATCCCCGGTGGTGCGGCGAATGTGCAGGACATCTACCCCCTGGCGCCGCTGCAGGAGGGCATGCTTTATCACCATCTCTCGGCCGAGCAGGGCGACCCCTACGTGCTGCACGCGCAGTTTGTGTTCGACAGCCGTGGGCGCCTCGAGGCGTTTGCCGAGGCGTTGCAATGGGTGATCGATCGCCACGATATCCTGCGCACGTCGATGGCCTGGGAAAGCCTCGACGCGCCCGTGCAGGTAGTGTGGCGCAAGGCGACGCTGGCCTGTGAAGAGGCGCACTTCAGCGGTGGCGACGCCCTCGGCCGCTTGCTGGCCGGCTACGACGCGCGCACGTACCGCATGGACCTGGGCCAGGCGCCGCTGCTGCGCCTGGTGTTTGCCGATGACCCGGCCAACAGTCGCGTGGTGGCGATGCTGCTGTTCCATCACACCATCCTCGACCACACCGCCCTCGATGTGGTGCGCCATGAAATCCAGCTGTACCTGGCGGGCGAGCAGGCCCAGGCCGGCGCGCCGGTGGCGTTTCGCAGTTACATCGCGCAGGTGCTCCACGGTGTCGGCGAGCAGGAACATGAGCGGTTTTTCCGCGAGATGCTGGCGGATATCGATGCGCCGACCCTGCCGTTCGGTTTGCAGGATGTGCAGGGCGATGGCCAGGGCATCGACGAAGCCCGCCTGCCTGTCGACAGCGCCCTGAGCCTTCGCCTGCGCAGCCTGGCGCGGCCGCTGGGGG
>NZ_JBAWDE010000378.1:0-18063 GCF_049590575.1 Pseudomonas sp. | reverse complement strand
GCGCTCGCCGGCCGGCGGGGCAGGGCGGGCAAACCAGGGTTTGATCACGGCAGGTGCCGGTGTTTCGGCCGGCCAGCCGAGGAACTCACCGCGCAGGATCTCCCACTTGTGGCCGATACCCGGCGTGCGCTTCATCTTGAACCCGGCCGCATTGATCAGCCGGCGTACCCAGCCGGTGCTGGTGAAGGTGCTGATGGTCGAGCCGGGCGCCGCCAGCCGCGCCAGTTCGGCGAACAGCTCGGCGGTCCACATGTCGGGGTTTTTCGCCGGGGCAAAGCCGTCGAGAAACCACGCATCAATTTGCGCGTCCAGTTGCGGCAATTGCTCCAGCGCGTCGCCGATCAGCAGGGTCAGGGTCACACGGCCTTGAGCCAGTACCAGGCGCTGGAAGCCTTGGTGAATGGCGATGTATTGCGCCAGCAACTGATCGGCAAGGGGGCTGAGTTCCGGCCAGAGGGCGAGGGCGCGTTGCAGGTCGGCGTGGCTCAGCGGGTACTTTTCCACGCTCACAAAATGCAGGCGTGCGCCCGGCGCGGCGTGTTGTTCGAACAGTTGCCAGGCACATAGGAAATTCAGGCCGGTGCCAAAGCCGGTTTCGCCGATCACCAGTCGCGCGCCATCCGCCAGCGCGGCAAACCGCTCCTGCAAACGGTTCTGCTGGAGGAACACGTAGCGGGTTTCTTCAAGGCCCGACTGGTCGGAAAAGTACACGTCATCGAACACCCGCGAGTGCGGGCGGCCTTGGTCATCCCAGTCGAGTTGGGCGTGGGTTACGGGGTTCATGGGCGGCTCGGTAAAGGCAAGGCGGCCATTCTAGCCGATCAACCCGCTGTGCATTGATCCATGGCAAGTCGCAAGGGAATTTCCTACCACGCGGCGTTGCCCAATCCGCTAGTCTTGCTGAATTCTGGAACGGAGCCGCCCATGTTCGAATCTGCCGAAATCGGTCACGCCATCGACAAAGACACCTACGACGCCGAAGTCCCGGCCCTGCGCGAAGCCTTGCTGGAGGTGCAGTACGAGCTGCAACAGCAGAAGCGCTTTCCGGTGATCATCCTGATCAACGGCATCGAAGGCGCGGGCAAGGGTGAAACCGTCAAGTTGCTTAATGAATGGATGGACCCGCGGCTGATCGAGGTGCGCACCTTTGACCAGCAGACCGACGAAGAACTGGCGCGTCCACCGGCCTGGCGCTACTGGCGCCAGCTGCCGGCCAAAGGCCGCATGGGGGTCTTTTTCGGCAACTGGTACAGCCAGATGCTGCAGGGCCGGGTGCATGGCGAGATCAAGGACGCACGCCTCGACCAGGCCATCGCCGGTGCCGAGCGCCTGGAGAAGATGCTGTGCGACGAAGGCGCGCTGATCTTCAAGTTCTGGTTCCACTTGTCCAAGAAGCAAATGAAGGCGCGGCTCAAGGCGCTGGCCGACGACCCGTTACACAGCTGGCGCATCAGCCCGCTGGACTGGCAGCAGTCAAAGACTTACGACAAGTTTGTGCATTTTGGCGAGCGCATCCTGCGCCGTACCAGCCGTGACTACGCACCGTGGCATGTGATCGAAGGCGTGGATGCGCATTACCGCGGTCTCACTGTGGGCAAGATCCTGCTCGAAGGCCTGCAAAATGCACTGAAGCTGCCCAAGGGCAAGCCCAGTGGCATGAACCCGGCACCCTTGCCGTCTTCCGTCGACCAGATGAGCCTGCTCAACAGCCTCGACATGACCCTGCGCCTGGACAAGGACGATTACGAAGAACAACTGATTACCGAACAGGCACGCTTCTCTGGCCTGATGCGCGACAAACGCATGCGCAAGCACGCGCTGGTCACTGTGTTTGAAGGCAATGATGCGGCCGGCAAGGGCGGGGCGATCCGGCGCGTGGCAGCGGCGCTCGACCCGCGTCAGTACCACATCGTGCCGATTGCCGCGCCCACCGAGGATGAGCGCGCCCAGCCTTACCTGTGGCGGTTCTGGCAGAAAATCCCGGCGCGCGGGATGTTCACGGTGTTCGACCGCTCCTGGTACGGCCGCGTGCTGGTGGAGCGCATCGAAGGGTTCTGTACAACCGCCGACTGGATGCGCGCCTACGGCGAGATCAACGACTTCGAAGAGCAACTGCGCGACGCCGGCGTGATCGTGGTCAAGTTCTGGCTGGCCATCGACAAACAGACCCAGCTGGAGCGTTTTCAGGCGCGTGAGGAAATCCCTTTCAAGCGCTTCAAGATCACCGAAGACGACTGGCGCAACCGCGAAAAGTGGGACGACTACCGCGCCGCCGTGGGCGACATGGTCGACCGCACCAGCACCGAAGTCTCGCCCTGGACCCTGGTGGAAGCCAATGACAAACGCTGGGCGCGGGTCAAGGTGCTGCGCACCATCAACCGCGCGCTGGAAGAAGCGTTCGAGAAAACCGACAAGCACGACAAGAAGAAAAAGAAATAGGGCCTTTGGGATGAGTCTTCCTTAGTGAGCAGGTTTCCTGTGGCAAGCCTGCTCACCACAATGACCGTGCAGGCTACGGGACCCAGGGCGCTCATGCTTTTGCATACGCCGGGTGAATGATCGTCGCGGTTGGAATCAGCTGGATCTATGCTCGATCCATCTCCCAACAACCACAAGATCGAGGTAGCCCATGCGTGAAGTAGTGATCGTCGACAGTGTGCGAACCGGCTTGGCCAAATCTTTTCGCGGCAAGTTCAACCAGACCCGCCCGGACGACATGGCGGCCCATTGCGTCAACGCGCTGCTGACCCGTAACGGTATCGACCCGGCTAGCGTCGAAGACTGCATCGTCGGTGCCGGCTCCAACGAAGGCGCCCAGGGCTACAACATCGGGCGCAATGTGGCGGTGCTGTCGCAACTGGGCACCGGCACCGCCGGCATGACCCTCAACCGTTTCTGCTCGTCGGGCCTGCAGGCGATTGCGATTGCGGCCAACCAGATCGCCTCGGGTTGCAGCGACATCATTGTCGCCGGTGGCGTCGAGTCGATCAGCCTGACCATGAAGAGCGTTAACACCGATAACCTGATCAATCCGCTGCTAAAAGAGCAGGTGCCCGGCATCTACTTCCCCATGGGCCAGACCGCTGAAATCGTCGCCCGCCGCTATAACGTCAGCCGTGAAGAACAGGACCTCTACGCCCTGCAAAGCCAGCAGCGCACGGCGCAAGCCCAGGCCGATGGCGTGTTTGACGATGAAATCGTGCCGATGGCCGTCAAGTACAAGGTCGAGGACAAGACCAGCGGCGCGGTGCAGATCCTCGAGGGTGTGGTCGACCGCGATGACTGCAACCGCCCCGACACCACCTTGGCCAGCCTCGCCGGGTTGAAGCCGGTATTCGCCGAGGACGGCTCGGTGACGGCGGGCAACTCGTCGCAGCTGTCCGACGGTGCCTCGATGACCCTGGTGATGAGCCTGGAAAAAGCCCTGGAGCTGGGGCTCAAGCCCAAGGCGTTTTTCCGCGGGTTCGCCGTAGCCGGTTGCGAACCGGACGAGATGGGCATCGGCCCGGTGTTCTCGGTACCCAAGCTGCTCAAGGCGCGCGGCCTGCAGGTGGCGGATATCGACCTGTGGGAGCTCAACGAGGCGTTCGCGTCGCAGTGCCTGTACGCGCGCAATCGCCTGGACATCGACAACGCCAAGTACAACGTCAACGGCGGCTCGATCTCCATCGGCCACCCCTTCGGCATGACCGGCTCACGGCAGGTCGGGCATCTGGTGCGTGAGTTGCAGCGGCGCAATCTGCGCTATGGCATCGTCACCATGTGCGTGGGCGGCGGTATGGGGGCGACGGGGCTCTTCGAAGCCGTCCGCTAGTTATCACTGGGGGAAGCGGATCAAATGTGGAAGCGGGCTTGCTCGCGAAAGCGCTCAATCAGTTATGCACTTGCTGGCTGACACTGCGCATTCGCGAGCAAGCCCGCTCCGACATTTCGAACTGCGGCGTATCCCGGATCGTTCGCTTGCCCCTAGAATGCCGGCTCCACTTCCTCAGGTATTCAGGGGCACTCATGCACATCTCTTCCGGTCGCTGGGTCTACGGCTTTGGCTTGACCCTGCTGACCGCGTTCCTTTGGGGCATTCTGCCGATCAAACTCAAACAGGTTCTGCAAGTGATGGACCCGGTCACCGTCACCTGGTTTCGCCTGACGGTGGCCGGCGGTTGCCTGTTCCTGTACCTGGCGGCGACCAAGCGCCTGCCCAGCCGTAAAGTGCTGGGCCCCAGAGGCGGCTGGCTGGTGGCGATGGCGGTGTGCGGCCTGGTGGGCAACTACGTGCTGTACCTGGTGGGCTTGAAGATGCTCAGCCCCGGCACCGCACAGCTGGTGGTGCAAATGGGCCCGATCTTTTTGATGATCGCCAGCGTGTTCGTGTTCAAGGAGCGTTTCAGCCGTGGGCAGGTGCTCGGGTTAGTGGTGTTGGTGGTGGGCTTCGGCCTGTTCTTCAACCAGCGCCTTGAGGAGTTGCTCACGTCCGTCGGCACCTACACCGCCGGGGTGCTGACCATCCTGCTCGCCACGTCGATCTGGGTGTTCTACGCCTTGGGCCAGAAGCAATTGCTGACGGTGTGGAATTCGCTGCAAGTGATGATGGTGATCTACCTCTCCTGCGCGGTGCTGCTCACGCCGTGGGCGCACCCGCTCGAAGCCCTGCAACTGAGCCCGCTGCAAGGCTGGCTGCTGCTGGCGTGCTGCATGAATACGCTGGTGGCCTATGGCGCATTTGCCGAAGCCTTGGCGCATTGGGAAGCCTCGCGGGTGAGTGCGACCCTGGCTCTCACGCCCTTGGTGACGTTTGTGGCGGTGGCGCTGGCCGCGTGGCTGTGGCCGGATTACGTGCAGGCCGAAGCGATCAACGCCCTGGGGTATTTCGGCGCGTTGGTGGTGGTGATGGGCTCGGCAGCCGTCGCGTTGGCACCATCGTTGCTCGCCGGGCTCAAGGCCCGGCGATTACGCATGGCGTCTTAATGCCCGGCTTCGAGCATGTTTTCCGGGCGCACCCACTGGTCGAACTCGGCGTCGGTGAGAAAGCCCAGGTCCAGCGCGGCCTGGCGTAGCGTCAGGCCTTCGGCGTAGGCCTTCTTGGCGATCTGCGCCGATTTGTCGTAGCCGATATGCGGGTTGAGCGCCGTCACCAGCATCAACCCGCGCTCCAGGTGCTCGGCCATTTGCTCGGCGTCGGGTTCGAGGCCGGCAATGCAGTGCTCCTGGAAGTTGTTGCAGCCATCGGCCAACAGGCGGATCGACTCCAGCAGGTTGTGGATAATCACCGGCTTGTAGACGTTCAACTGCAAATGCCCTTGGCTGGCGGCAATGCCGATGGTCACGTCGTTGCCCAATACCTGGCAGGCCAGCATCGACAGCGCCTCGCACTGGGTCGGGTTGACCTTGCCCGGCATGATCGAGCTGCCGGGCTCGTTGGCCGGCAGCTTGACTTCGGCCAGCCCGGCGCGTGGGCCGGAGCCCAGCAGACGCAGGTCGTTGGCGATTTTCATCAGGGCCACGGCCAGGGTTTTCAGCGCGCCATGCAGCGTCACCAGCGGCTCATGGCCCGAGAGCGCGGCGAACTTGTTGGGGGCGGTGACAAACGGCAGGCCCGACAGCGCCGCCAGCTCGGAGGCAATCGCCTCGCCAAAACCATGCGGCGAATTGAGCCCGGTGCCGACGGCGGTGCCGCCCTGGGCCAGCTCGCACACGGCAGGCAGGGCGCTGCGGATGGCACGTTCGGCGTAATCCAGCTGGGCAATAAACGCTGAGACTTCCTGGCCAAAGGTGATCGGCGTTGCATCCATCATGTGAGTGCGGCCAGTCTTCACCAGTTTCATATGCCGCGCGGCCAACTCCGCCAGCCCCCCGCAAAGCGTGGCAATCGCCGGCAGCAGCTGCTGGTTCACGGCCTGCACGGCGGCGATGCTCATCGCCGTGGGGAAGCAGTCATTGGAGCTTTGCGAGCGATTCACGTGATCGTTGGGGTGCACCGGGCTCTTGCCGCCGCGCGGCTGGCCGGACAGCTCGTTGGCGCGGCCGGCGATCACTTCATTGGCGTTCATGTTGCTTTGCGTGCCGCTGCCGGTCTGCCAGACCACCAGCGGGAATTGGTCGTCATGCTGGCCGGCGAGCACCTCGTCGGCGGCCTGTTCGATCAGGCGGGCGATGTCGGCGGGCAGGTCGCCGTTGCGGTCGTTGACCCGTGCAGCGGCTTTCTTGATCAGGGCCAGGGCGTGCAACACCGCCAGGGGCATGCGCTGCTCGCCGATGGCGAAGTTGACCAACGAACGTTGGGTCTGTGCGCCCCAGTACGCGTCATCCGGGACGGCGACTTCTCCCAGGCTGTCGGTTTCGATACGGCTCATCGGGCACTCTCCTTCAGGTTCGTTTGCGCAGTTTAGGCCCTGATGGGCCCATGGGGTTCCCTAAAAGACTTTTCATCGGGTAGAAGTCCCAAAAAGCCAAGCCCTACAAGGCGTGGGGTTGAGCCCTGGCGTTTTTTAGGCGCAGAATGGTCGCCCTTGGGGTATTACCTCGCCAGCTAGAAAGGAAACTCGATGACCCGTCTTCGTGCCATCTGTACCGCGGTTGCTCTGGTTTGCGCCAGCGGCCAGGTTTTTGCCGATACCGCCAGCCACAACGCCAGTGCCGAAGCGTTCCTTACCCTGGCCCATGCCGACAAGCTGGGTACTCCGGTGTACATGCAAGTGCAGCAAATGTTCGCCCAGCGTTTCGAACAGACCAAGGCGCCTGCCGCCAAGCAGTCGGTACTCGACAGCTACCAGGCCAAGGCCAACGCCGCCCTGGACCAGGCCATTGGCTGGCCGAAGCTGAAACCGGACATGGTCAAGCTCTACACCACCAACTTCAGCGAATCCGAGCTCAAGGACCTGGTTGCGTTCTACCAGTCGCCACTGGGCAAGAAAGTCCTGGAAAAAATGCCGCAACTGACCCAGCAATCGGCCCAGATGACCCAGGCCAAGCTGGAAAGCGCCGTGCCGGTGGTGAACAAGCTGTTGGAAGACATGACCAACGAGCTGACGCCGAAAGCCGCCGCCCCGGCCAAGAAGAAGTAAGCAGGAATGACCATGCAACAGCGTATCGAAACGGCGCTTGGCGCCCTGGTCCCGGACCATTTGAGCGTGCTGGACGAAAGCCACATGCACAGCCGTGGGTTGCAGACCCACTTCAAGGCCGTGCTGGTCAGCCAGCAGTTCGAGGGGCTTAACCGCGTCAAGCGTCATCAGAAGGTCTACGCCACCCTGGGTGACCTGATGAGCGAATTTCATGCGCTGGCGCTGCATACCTACACGCCCGAAGAATGGGCGAAAATCGACGCAGCCCCGGCCTCGCCGACCTGCGCCGGCGGACATTGATGGGTTATCCCTGATAGAATCCGCAACGCGCCGCTTAGCCGGCGCGTTTTTTTTGCATCCGGTTCACCCCTTACGAGGGTAGCCACCTGGAGAGAACACCCATGACTCAACCGATTGTCGTGGCGGCACTGTATAAGTTCGTCACCCTCGAAGATTACGTCGCCCTGCGTGAACCACTGCTGCAGGCGATGGTCGACAACGGCATCAAAGGCACCTTGCTGATCGCCGAAGAAGGCATCAACGGCACCGTTTCCGGCAGCCGCGAAGGCATTGATGGCCTGATGGCCTGGCTCAAGAACGACCCGCGCATGGTCGACATCGACCACAAAGAATCCTATTGCGACGAGCAGCCCTTCTATCGCACCAAGGTCAAGCTGAAGAAAGAGATCGTGACCCTGGGCGTCGAAGGCGTCGACCCGAACAAAAAAGTCGGCACCTATGTCGACCCGCAGGACTGGAACGCGCTGATCAGCGACCCGCAAGTGCTGCTGATCGACACGCGTAACGACTACGAAGTGTCGATCGGCACCTTTGAAGGCGCAATCGACCCGAAAACCACCAGTTTTCGCGAATTTCCAGACTACATCAAAGCCAACTTCGACCCGGCCAAGCACAAGAAAGTCGCCATGTTCTGCACCGGCGGCATTCGCTGCGAAAAAGCCTCGAGCTACATGCTCAGCGAGGGCTTCGACGAGGTCTACCACCTCAAGGGCGGCATCTTGAAGTACCTCGAAGAGGTGCCGCAGGAAGAGACCAAGTGGCAGGGCGACTGCTTTGTATTCGACAATCGCGTAACCGTGCGCCACGACTTGACCGAAGGCGACTACGATCAATGTCACGCCTGCCGCACACCGGTCAGCGTAGAAGACCGTGCATCCGAGCACTACGTGGCTGGCATCAGTTGCCCGCATTGCTGGGATAAGCTGCCGGAGAAGACCCGTCGCAGCGCGATTGACCGGCAAAAGCAGATTGAGCTGGCCAAGGCCCGCAACATGCCGCACCCGATTGGCTTCAACTATAAGCAATCACCTTCCGAGGCTTGAGCCATGTCCGCGCGCCTGCTCTATGTAATGGACCCGATGTGTTCCTGGTGCTGGGGGTTTGCCCCGGTGGCCGAGGCATTGGTGGAGCAGGCCCACGCGGCCGGCGTGGAGCTGCACCTGGTGGTGGGCGGCTTGCGCACCGGCAGCGGCGCAGCGTTGGAACCGACCACCCGGCGCTACATCCTTGAGCACTGGCAGGCAGTTACCGAGGCCACCGGCCAGCCGTTCAAGCGTGAGGGTGCGTTGCCCGACGGCTTTGTGTATGACACCGAGCCGGCGTGCCGCGCCATCGTCACCGCGCGCAGCCTGGCGCCGGATTGCGCCTGGAAATTGCTGGGGTTGATCCAGCGTGCGTTTTATATCGAGGGCCGTGACGTGACCCTGGCCGGTGTGCTGGTGGAGTTGGCCGAAGAGGCGGGCATACCGCGCATCGAGTTTGCCGGCGCGTTCGACCGCGCCGAGCAGCACGCCGCCACCGCCGCCGATTTCACCTGGGTGCAGGACCTGGGCATCGCCGGTTTCCCGACCCTGCTGGCGGAACGCAATGGTCAGTTGGCGTTGCTGACCAATGGCTACCAGCCGCTGTCAGAGTTGTCGCCGTTGCTGGCCCGCTGGTTGGAGCGAGCCACCTGTGTATGACCAGCCCGACCTTGAGCCTGCCAAGCGCGCCGACCGACTGACCTGGGCGGAGATCCGCCGCCTGGCCCTGCGTCACAAAAAATCCCTGTGGATCGCCAACAGTGTCGCCGTGCTGGCGACCCTGTGCAGTGTGCCCATCCCCCTGCTGTTGCCGTTGCTGGTGGACGAGGTGCTGCTGGGCCATGGCGATGCCGCGCTCAAAGTCATGAACCACGCACTGCCCCTGGGCTGGCAGAAGGCTGCCGGGTATATCGGCCTGATGCTGCTGGTGACCCTGTTGCTGCGCTGCGGCGCGCTGGTGTTCAACGTGGTGCAGGCGCGGCTGTTTGCGCGGCTGGCCAAGGACATTGTGTATCGCATCCGCGTGCGCCTGATCGAGCGCCTCAAGCGTATCTCACTGGGCGAGTATGAAAGCCTGGGCAGCGGCACGGTCACCACGCACCTGGTCACCGACCTGGATACGCTGGACAAATTCGTCGGCGAAACCCTCAGCCGCTTCCTGGTGGCGATGCTCACGCTGGTCGGCACGTCGGCGATCCTGGTGTGGATGCATTGGCAGTTGGCGTTGCTGATCCTGCTGTTCAACCCGCTGGTGATCTACGCCACGGTGCAACTGGGCAAACGCGTCAAACACCTGAAGAAACTGGAAAACGACAGCACGTCGCGCTTCACCCAGGCGCTGACTGAAACCCTCGATGCTATCCAGGAAGTGCGCGCCGGCAACCGCCAGGGCTTCTTTCTCGGACGCCTTGGCCAGCGGGCCCGGGAAGTGCGCGACTACGCCATCCACTCGCAATGGAAAACCGACGCGTCCAGCCGGGCCAGTGGACTGCTGTTCCAGTTCGGTATCGACATCTTCCGTGCGGCGGCG
Source organism: Pseudomonas sp. (assembly GCF_049590575.1). Taxonomy (GTDB): domain Bacteria; phylum Pseudomonadota; class Gammaproteobacteria; order Pseudomonadales; family Pseudomonadaceae; genus Aquipseudomonas. Next base: position 8,149 of record NZ_JBAWDE010000378.1, on the reverse strand, counting down.
ATGCTCACCGTGCTGTTTTCCGACCTGTCGATCGGCCAGATGCTCGCGGTGTTCAGCTACCTGTGGTTCATGATCGGCCCGGTGGAGCAACTGCTGAACCTGCAATACGCCTACTACGCGGCGGGCGGGGCGGTGACACGGATCAACGAGCTGCTGGCACGGGCCGACGAGCCGCAATATGCCGGCGGCGAAGACCCGTTTACCGGGCAAGAAACCGTAGGCATCGAAGTGCGCGGGCTGAATTTCGGCTACGGCGAGGACCTGGTGCTCGACCAGTTGAACCTGACCATCGCCCCTGGTGAGAAAGTCGCGATTGTCGGCGCCAGTGGCGGCGGCAAAAGTACCCTGGTGCAACTGTTGCTCGGGTTGTATACGCCGCTGGCCGGCAGCATCCGGTTTGGTGGCGCGACCCAACAGGCGATCGGCCTTGCGACTATTCGCGAAAACGTCGCGGTGGTGCTGCAACACCCGGCGCTGTTCAACGACACCGTGCGCGCCAACCTGACCATGGGCCGTGAGCGCAGCGACCAGGCCTGCTGGCAGGCCCTGGAAATCGCCCAGCTGGATGCGACCGTCAAGGCGCTGCCACTGGGGTTGGACAGTGTGGTGGGGCGGTCCGGCGTGCGGTTTTCCGGTGGGCAGCGCCAGCGCCTGGCAATTGCGCGCATGGTGCTGGCCGAGCCTAAGGTGGTCATCCTCGACGAGGCCACCTCTGCCCTGGACGCCGCCACTGAATACAACCTGCACCAGGCGTTGGCGCGGTTCCTCAGCGGCCGTACTACCCTGATCATCGCCCACCGTCTGTCGGCGGTTAAGCAGGCAGATCGAGTATTAGTGTTCGACGGCGGTCACATTGCAGAGGATGGTGATCATCAGCAGTTGATTGCCGATGGCGGCCTGTACGCCAAGCTATATGGACACTTGCAGCAAGTGCGCTGATTTAGCCTAGGCTTAGCTATCGGAAGCGTATTTTCGCGTGCGTATCAGGCAGTGCATGTGCAAGGGACTTCATGAAGCAGAAGCGGACTCTCGGAACCCCGCGGTTATTGGGCATTGTGTGGCCCTTTATCGCCGTCGTGTTGTTACAGGCGTTATTGGGCTGCGTCAGTCTTTACGTACTTTCAGCCGTGCGCGGCTATGTGGCTGGTGAAAGCCTGTGGTCCAAGGGCCAGAAGGACGCGATCTATTACCTGACGCTCTACGCCGATAATCGTGACGAAACCACTTACCTCAAATACCAGCAAGCGATTGCCGTGCCCCAGGGCGGGCATGAGCTGCGTATTGCCCTGGACCGCTCCACGCCCGATCTCAGCGCTGCGCGCCTGGGCATCCTCAAGGGCGGCAACCACCCGGATGACGTCTCCAGCCTGATCTGGCTTTACCTCAATTTCCGGCATTTCAGCTACCTGGAGAAAGCCATCGAGCTGTGGACCGTCGGCGATGGTTACCTGGTCCAATTGGATAGCCTGGCCAGGGAGATGCATGAAGCGATCAGCCGTGACCAGGTGAATGCCAACGATGTGCAGCAATGGAAAGCCCACATCATCGCCATCAACGACGGCGTGACCCCCGCCGCCAAGGCCTTCAGCGATGCCCTGGGCGAAGGCTCGCGGATGATCCTGCGGCTGCTGTTGATCACCAACCTGGCGACCGCCCTGGGCCTGATCGTGCTGGCATTGTTGCGGACCCACAAGCTGCTGACCCAACGCCATGCGTTCGCCCATGCCCTGCAGGAGGAGAGGGAGCGTGCGCAGATCACCCTGGAATCGATTGGCGACGGAGTGATCACCACCGATGTCGACGGCGCCATCACCTACATGAACCCGGCAGCCGAGGCGCTGACCCATTGGAAGTCGGCCCAGGCTCAGGGTTTGCCCCTGGCGGCCTTGTTCAACCTGCTGGATGACAATGCCCAGCCCGACGGTTTTACCTTGATCGAACACATCGTCAAAGGCCAGCTCAGCGGCGGCAGCGAGCATTCGAAAACCATCCAGCGCCTGGATGGCAGCACGGTGTCGGTGACCCTGGTGGGCGCGCCGATCCGCAGTGCCGGCAAGGTCACCGGTGCCGTGCTGGTGCTGCACGACATGACCCAGGAGCGTCAATACATTGCCAACCTGTCGTGGCAGGCGACCCATGACGCCTTGACCGGCCTGGGCAACCGTCGCGAATTCGAGTTCCGCCTGGAGCAGGTGTTGCACCCGGCCGGTGGCGCGCCGAGCGGGCGACATGCGTTGATGTTTCTCGATCTGGACCAGTTCAAGCTGGTCAACGACACCTGCGGGCATGCTGCAGGCGACGAGTTGCTGCGGCACATCTGCGCGCTGCTGCAATCGGACCTGCGTGAAGGTGACACCCTGGCCCGGCTGGGCGGTGATGAGTTCGGTATTTTGCTGGAGAACTGTCCGGCACCCGTGGCAGAAAAGATCGCCGAGAGCCTGCGCCATACCGTGCAAAGCCTGCACTTTGTATGGAAAGGCCGGCCATTCATGACCACGGTCAGTATCGGGCTGGTGCATATCTCGCACACCCCGACCACCCTGGAAACTTCGCTGCGTGCCGCCGACATGGCGTGCTACATGGCCAAGGAAAAAGGCCGCAACCGCGTGCAGGTGTACCACTCCGATGACTCGGAACTGTCCCTGCGCTTTGGTGAAATGGCCTGGGTGCAGCGCCTGCACATGGCCTTGGAAGAGAACCGGTTTTGCCTGTATGCCCAGGAAATTTCACCCCTGGGGCAGACCGAAGGCGGCGACGGGCATATCGAAATCCTGCTGCGCCTGCATGATGAGGCTGGCCGCATTATCCTGCCGGACAGCTTTATCCCGGCCGCTGAACGTTACGGCTTGATGACCTCGCTCGACCGCTGGGTGGTCGAGAACGTATTCAAACTGATCGCCCGTTGCATGCACGAGCGCCCAGGCCGGCCCATGGCCATGTGTGCGATCAATCTGTCAGGCATCACTATTGGTGATGAAGACTTTCTCGGATTCTTGCGTGAGAAATTTCACACTTACAGTATCCCGCCGAAAATGATCTGTTTTGAAATTACTGAAACCAGCGCCATTGCAAATTTGGGCAGTGCGATCCGCTTTATTGATGAACTCAAAGCGTTAGGTTGTCATTTCTCCCTGGATGACTTTTGTGCCGGAATGTCCTCATTCGCTTATCTCAAACATTTACCTGTAGACTTCCTGAAGATCGATGGAAGTTTCGTAAAGGATATGCTGGACGACCCGATTAACCGCGCGATGGTTGAAGTGATCAATCACATCGGCCACGTCATGGGTAAGCGCACAATTGCAGAGTTTGTCGAAACACCGCAGATCGAACAGGCGTTACTCGAGATCGGTGTGGACTACGCTCAGGGCTACCTGATTGAACGCCCGCAATTGTTTACCTTTGATAGCTTGCAGTGTCGACCTGTGCGGCCGCAGCCTCTGTTGTTCAAGGCGCCCGGCACATTCCGCTGAAACATTTGCTGGTCTGTAAATCACACTTGAAAAGGAGCCCGACAGTGATCGACACATTCAACAGAACCGGCCCGCTTATGGAAGCCTCGAGTTACCCCGCCTGGGCGCAGCAACTCATCCAGGACTGTAGCGAGAGCAAGCGGCGTGTTGTCGAACACGAACTGTACCAGCGCATGCGTGACAACACGCTCAGCGCCAAGACCATGCGCCACTACCTGATCGGTGGCTGGCCCGTGGTGGAACAGTTTGCCTTGTACATGGCACAGAACCTCACCAAGACCAAGTTTGCCCGCCATCCTGGGGAGGATATGGCGCGGCGTTGGCTGATGCGCAATATTCGCGTGGAACTCAACCACGCCGACTATTGGGTGCACTGGGCGCGTGCCCACGGCGTCAGCCTGGAAGAGTTGCAGGCACAGAACGTTCCGCCAGAGCTGCACGCATTGAGCCATTGGTGCTGGCACACAAGCTCCGCCGACTCGCTGATCGTGGCTATCGCCGCGACCAACTACGCCATCGAAGGCGCGACCGGGGAGTGGTCTGCGGTGGTGTGTTCCACCGGTGTCTACGCGGCAGCTTTCCCGGAGGAAGACCGCAAGCGCGCGATGAAGTGGCTGAAAATGCATGCCCAGTACGATGACGCACACCCTTGGGAAGCCCTGGAAATCATCTGCACCCTGGCCGGGATGAACCCGAGCAAGGCTCTGCAGGCAGAGCTGCGCCAGGCCGTGTGCAAGAGCTACGACTACATGTACCTGTTCCTGGAAAGCTGCATGCGCCTCGAGAAAGAAAAGGCGCCAGTGGTTGCGCGCGAGCGCCAGGCCCGCATTGCCAGCGAAGCCTGATGGAACCGTGATGGCGGGGTGTTTACCCCGCCATTGCCAAGCGGTTGCGGCCTTCGCGCTTGGCCACGTACAAGGCATTGTCGGCCCGGCGCAGCAGGCTATCGGCAGACTCGGCGGCCAATAAGGTCGAGCAGCCCAGGCTTACCGTCAAGTCGATCCGTGTGCCGTCCGCCCAATAGTCCTTGGCTTGCGCCGCCTGGCGCAGACGCTCACCGACCATCGCAGCCGCATCGCGACCGGTGTTGGAGAGCAGGATCAGAAACTCTTCCCCGCCAAACCGAAACACCATGTCCACGTTCCGCAACTGGCTCTTGATCGCTGCGGCGACCGCGCGCAGGACGCTATCGCCCGCAGCATGGCCGTGGGTATCGTTGATGACTTTGAAATGGTCGATGTCGAGCATCAACAGCGATAAAGGGTGCAGGTGCCGGCGCGCCATATCGATTTCGCGTTGCAGCGTCTGGTCCATGGCAATGCGGTTGCCGGTCTCGGTCAACGGGTCGCGCAGCGCGCTGCGTGTGGCGGCACGGTAGAGCAGGGCGTTGCGCATTGGGTAGAGCAGAGTCGACAGCAATGATTCAAGCTGGCCGAGTTCCTCTTCCACCAGGCGCTGGTTGCGGCGAAAGATCAGCTCGCCGAGGTGCTCGCCTTCATGGCTCAGGCTGTAGCTCACCGAATGGTGGCCGCGGTGGCCGAACTCCAGGCGCAAATCGCTGGCGTCATGGCGGTATTGCAAAGCGTCCAGCGGCACCAGGCGCTGGATCTCACGGAAGAACACCGCGAGGATGCGCTCCGGTTCCAGGCTGGTCTGCAGTTGCATGCCCAGTTGCTGGCGGAGTTGGGTAACGGTCGTGGGACGGCGCGGGAGGAGCGTTGGCTGACCAAAGCCCAGTCGTTGCAATTTGGCACTGTCGAAGTCAATTGCGTTGGTCTGGGTTGGTGTTTTCATAAGCGTACGGCCTCTAAGCACTTAGCTGTCTTACAGGCTCGATGAGAGTGGCGAATGCCAAGCGTCTAACTGTTCCTTCAGTTCCGTAAAACATTGGTAACAGTTTAAACCGCTTTCCAGAGGGTTATAACCCCTGGGCACTGCCGCACGTCTTGTCATCGCTCAACCTGCTTGGGAAGGGTTAGAGCGAGATTCATGCCATTTTGTTTAAATAAAAATAACTCCTTGTAAATCAACGACTGTTTTTTAACTTAAAAACACTCGTCGAACAGTGACGTCAGTTATTTGGCTGGTTGCACCAGAGTGGTAGGGTCAATCTGGTCGATTGACGTGACACCGGTCAGCGTCATGGCCACGCGCATTTCCTTGGCGAAGATATCCAACAGGTTTTCCACCCCGTGCTGGCCATCTGCGGCCAATGCGTAAGCGCTCGCGCGGCCCAGCAGGCAAGCCTTGGCGCCGAGGGCGAGCATGCGCACCACGTCCAGCCCGGACCGGATGCCCGAGTCCACCAGCACCGTCAGGTCATCGCCCACGGCTTCGGCAATCGCCGGCAAAGCCTTGGCGGTAGACAGCACACCGTCGAGCTGGCGGCCGCCATGGTTGGAGACCACGATGCCGTCGGCGCCGAAACTCACGGCGTCCTTGGCGTCCTGTGGGTCGAGGATGCCCTTGATGATCATCGGGCCTTTCCAGAACTCGCGGATCCACTCCAGGTCTTTCCAACTGATCGACGGGTCGAAGTTGTTGGCCAGCCAGCCGATGTAATCCTCCAGATGCGTGGGTTTGCCCAGGTATTTGGAGATATTCCCCAAATCGTGCGGGCGGCCCATCAGCCCTACATCAAACGCCCATTGCGGCTTGGTCACGGCTTGCAGCATGCGCCGCTGTGCGGCGAACGGGCCGGACATGCCTGAGTGCGCATCGCGGTAGCGCGCGCCCGGGGTCGGCATGTCCACGGTGAACACCAATGTGGTGACCCCGGCGGCCTGGGCTCGCTCCAGCGCATTGCGCATAAAACCACGGTCCTTGAGCACGTAGAGTTGAAACCAGATGGATTGCGCGCTCTGCGACGCCACTTCTTCAATCGAACACACCGACACCGTCGACAGGCAAAAGGGGATGCCTTTGGTGGCCGCCGCCTTCGCCGCCTGCACCTCGCCGCGCCGTGCGTACATGCCGGTCAGGCCGACCGGGCTGAGGATCACCGGCATTGCCAGCTCCTGCCCAAACACGCTGGTTTTCAAACTCAGGTTGTCGACATTGCGCAGGATGCGCTGGCGCAGGCTGATCTCGGCCAGGTCCGAACTGTTCGCGCGCATCGTGTGTTCGGCGTAGGCGCCGCCGTCGATGTAGTCAAACAAAAAGCGCGGCAGCTTGCGCTTGGCGGCTGCGCGGTAGTCGGAGGCGGACGAGATGATCATGCAACATGACTCCACAGGGCAAAGTGGGCCCACGATAAGCCAATGTCTGGCATGATAAAAACAACTTTTATCGCTAGTGGCCAGTCGCTAAGGGAATACCATGAACCTCAGAACACTGCGTGCTTTTGTCGAAGTGGTACGCCAGGGTGGCTTCTCCCAGGCCGCCGAGGTGGTGGCTCTGACCCAGTCCAGCGTGAGCAAGGCGGTCAAGACCCTGGAGGACGAACTCGGCACGCCGCTGCTCAACCGTCTTGGCCACCGCAACGAACTCACCGCTGCTGGCGAAATCGCCTACCGCCGGGCGCTGGTGCTGCTCGCCGAGCACACCGACCTGGTGAGCGAGATCAACGACTTGCGCGGGCTCAAGCGCGGCCAGCTGCGCATCGGCCTGCCGCCGGTGGGCTGCGGTGTGCTGTTCGCCACCCTGTTCGCCACCTACCGCAGCCGCTACCCGGACATCGACATCGAACTCACCGAATACGGCAGCAAAAAACTGCGTGAATGCCTGGAAGCAGGGGAGGTCGACCTGGCGGCCCTGTTGCTGCCGGTAGATGAAGACTTCGACTACCAACCCGTGCGCAATGAACCGTTGATGGCCGTGCTGCCCACCCGCCATCCGCTGGCCGGGCGCAAATGCATCGACTTCACCGACCTGGTCGATTCACCGTTCATACTGTTCGAAGCCGGCTTCGCCCTCAACGCCAAGATCCTCGCCGCGTGCGAACGCAAAGGCGTAACGCCCCGGGTGACCGCGCGCAGCGGGCAGATCGACTTCATCGTCGACCTGGTCGCCGCCGGCCTGGGTGTCGCCTTCTTGCCACGGATGCTGGCGCACATGCATCAGCATGCCGACATCGCCCTGATCCCGCTGGATGAACCCCATACCGACTGGCACATCGCCCTGGCCTGGCGCGCGAATGCCCACCTGCCACCAGCCGCGCGAGCCTGGCTGGACCTTGCCAGGGAACAGCCGCTTTCAACCGGCCGTCCGCTTGAATCCGCCGAAATGCCACGCAAAGCTTGACTTGTCCTTTTCAATCAGTAACATACGGCGCATTCCGCGATAGCTCAGTTGGTAGAGCAAATGACTGTTAATCATTGGGTCCCTGGTTCGAGTCCAGGTCGTGGAGCCAGATAGAGAAAAGCCTGCAGCGATGCAGGCTTTTTTTTTGCCCTGGATTTCTCCGGGGTGATCAAAGCGCATAGCGTGACACGCATGAAGACGTCTCTAACTTGTACATTTTATTGACGTCATCAAAACGCCACCCTACTATCGCCGCCGAGTAATATCACAAGGCCATTATAGGGATGTTGAAATGTGGCGTTTGGTACGTCGGACCAGGCTCAGCCTGCTGTCCGCTTTTTTTTGCCTGAGCACGGCCGGGATGGCCCAAGGCGCAACCCTGCAGAACACGCCTGGGGTCACCGACCTGATCCGCGATCGCCAGGATCGCCTGC
>NZ_JBAWDE010000377.1:0-25557 GCF_049590575.1 Pseudomonas sp. | reverse complement strand
GCCACCGACCAGCCGGCTGCGGCCAACACGCTCACGGCGGCAAAGCGCGGGAAGGGCATGTCGCACATGCCCGCCACCATCGGCAGCATCGGGCGCAATGGCCCGATGAAACGTCCTACGAGCAGACTGGCGATGCCGTATTTATGGAAGTAGGTTTCTGCGCTGTTCATCCATTCCGGGTGATGCCGCAGGCCCGGAAGGCGCCGAATGTTTTGATGGAAATGTCGCCCCAGGTAGTAGGAAACCGCATCACCCAGCAGGCCGCCAAGAAAGCCCAGCAACAGCGTTTCACTCAGCGACAGCGCACCGCTGCCGGCCAGCGCCGCAATGGCAAACAGCAATACCGTGCCCGGCACGATCAGCCCGGCGATGGCCAGGCACTCCACGCAGGCGACGATAAACACCGCCACCGCCACCCATTGCGGGTTCAGGGTCAGCCAGCCGGTAATGCTATCGAGCCATTGGCCCATAAAACGTCACTCCGTGTATGTAATACGAATTCTGAGTCAGCGAAGATCAGCGGTGGGAGCGGGCTTGCTCGCGAAAGCGGTGTATCAGTGAACGAGCTTGTAGCTGACACACCGCCTTCGCGAGCAAGCTCACACACACATTGGATCTGCTGCGCTGCCAGTCTTAATGTTCAGTCAAATCAAAAAATAATCGCGGCCTTCGACCTGGCCTCGGCGCAGCGGGTTCCGCGTGCAATAAGGCGCATAGCCAGCATCGACGAAGCGGTACATCAGGTGTTCATCGCGACCGCTGGGGATGCCCAGGCGGGTGGTCTGGATGATCTGTGTCGGGCTTTGGCCTACGTCTTCTACGTAGAGCAATTCCTGGTCAAAACGTTTCGCGTCCCACACCGGCACTTTCAGGCCCAGGGCTTTGCACAGCAGGGTCTGGCCGGCGCAGAGTTTCTGCGACGGGCGCGGGCTGCCGTTGGGGTTTGGGTTGTTCAGCAGCATCTGCGCCAGGCTGGCCGGGCCGGACACTTCGTCGACCCACGGATAGGCGGATTTGATCAGCACGGCGTTGCCCGGGCCCTGGGCGCTGAAGTTCAACGAATCACCGCCGCGTGCGTAGTACATGTAGATGTGTCCGCCATCCAGAAACAAAGCCTTACGCTTTTCTGTGTAGCCGAGTGAGGCGTGGCTGCCTTTTTCGGCCACGTAATAGGCTTCGGTTTCAATAATTCGTGCCGAAAGCCAGAGATTTCCTACGCGATGGCGTATGACTTTTCCGAGCAATTCGCGCGCGAGCACTTGTGCATCACGGTCGAAGAAGCTGTCGGGCAGGGCGCTGGCGGGGAGTTGGTCTGATGAGCTTGGCATGGTGGTCAGGGTAAATACGGCTAAATGTGACGGAATAATAACAACTCCCACCTTAATTACGGCTGAACCCCAAGTTTTTGCAGTTCATTTCGACCATCCGCCCCTCACCGCTGTCAGTCGGGCGGCGTCACAGCTATAATCTGCCGCTTTCCTCTTTGCCAAGACTCCCTGACTATGACTGAGTCCGTTCTTGACTACATGACCCGCCTGGGTCGCGCTGCCCGGCAGGCCTCGCGGTTGATCGCCCGTGCGAGCACGGCGCAGAAGAACCGTGCCCTGCTGGCGGCGGCCGACGCTCTGGATGCCTCGCGCTCCGAGCTGACCGCCGCCAACGATCTGGACCTGGCCAACGGTCGCGCCAATGGCCTGGAGCCAGCCCTGCTGGACCGCCTGGCGCTGACCCCGGCACGTATCGACGACATGATCGAAGGCCTGCGTCAGGTGGCCAAGCTGCCTGACCCCATCGGTGAAATCCGCGACATGCGTTACCTGCCGTCCGGCATCCAGGTGGGGAAGATGCGCGTACCGCTGGGCGTGATCGGCATCATTTATGAGTCGCGTCCGAACGTGACCATCGACGCCGCGAGCCTGTGCCTCAAGTCGGGCAATGCCACGATTCTGCGTGGCGGTTCCGAGGCGATCAATTCCAACCGCGCGATTGCTGCCTGCATCCAGCAGGGCCTGGCTGTGGCCGAGTTGCCCGCCGAAGTGGTGCAAGTGGTCGAAACCACCGACCGCGCTGCCGTTGGCGCGCTGATCACCATGCCGGAATTCGTCGACGTGATCGTGCCGCGCGGCGGCAAGAGCCTGATCGAACGCGTCAGCCGCGATGCCAAGGTGCCAGTGATCAAGCACCTGGACGGCGTGTGCCACGTGTTCATCGACGTCGCCGCCGATATCGACAAGGCGATCCGCATTGCCGACAACGCCAAGACCCATCGCTACGCCCCGTGCAACACCATGGAAACCCTGCTGGTGCACGCAGGCATTGCCGATCGCGTACTGCCGCCGCTGGCTGCCATCTACCGTGACAAGGGCGTGGAGCTGCGCGGTTGCGAGCGCACCCGTGCGCTGCTCGGCGCGGACGTGCTCGAAGCGACTGAGCTGGACTGGTACACCGAATACACCGCGCCGATTCTGTCGATCAAGATTGTCGACGACCTGGACGAGGCCATCGAACACATCAACACCTACGGCTCCAAGCACACCGACGCCATTGTTTCCGAGCATTTCAGCGATGCCCGGCGCTTCCTCAACGAAGTGGATTCCGCTTCGGTGATGATCAACGCCTCGACGCGTTTTGCCGACGGCTTCGAGTATGGCCTGGGGGCGGAGATCGGTATCTCCACCGACAAGCTCCATGCACGCGGCCCGGTTGGCCTGGAAGGCCTGACCAGCGAGAAGTACGTGGTGTTCGGTGACGGTCATGTGCGCACTTGATGGCTAAACGCATCGGGCTGCTCGGTGGCACCTTCGACCCCGTGCATATCGGCCATTTGCGCAGTGCCCTGGAAGTCGCGGATGCCCTCGCGCTGGACGAGCTGCGCCTGACCCCGAATTTCCGGCCGCCGCACCGCGATACGCCGCAGGTGTCACCGCAGCAGCGCCTGGAAATGGTGCGCCTTGCCGTTGAAGGCATACCGCCGCTGGTGGTGGACGATCGCGAGCTCAAGCGCGATAAACCGTCCTACACTGTCGACACCCTGGAACTGATGCGCGCCGAGTTGGCCGCGGATGACCAGTTGTTTCTGCTTTTGGGCTGGGACGCATTTTGCGGCCTGCCCTCTTGGCATCGCTGGGAGGAACTCCTCCAGCATTGCCACATCCTGGTTTTGCAACGCCCGGATGCCGACAGCGAACCGCCGGATGCCTTGCGCAACCTGCTGGCCGCGCGGTCGGTAAGTGACCCCTTGGCCCTGACCGGGCCGAACGGGAATATTGCATTCGTCTGGCAGACCCCGCTTGCGGTGTCCGCCACCCAGATCCGTCAACTGCTGGCCAGCGGGAAGTCGGTACGTTTCCTGGTGCCTGACGCGGTCCTGGCCTACATCGATGCGCACGGGCTTTACCGTGCGTCGAACTGAAAAGGCGCGCTTGAACGTACGAACAGTCGTGCAGCGAGCGCCCGAACATATGAGCAAAACGAGTTTTTTATGACGAACAAAGACGTAAGCAAAGTTAAGCGCAAAGGTACTTTCAAAAGCGCCCCGCTGCCGGTTGAAGCCCACGTTGGCCCTGAGCTGGCTGGCGAAGAGCTGGTAAAAGTCGCGGTAGCTGCCCTGGAAGACGTGAAGGCTCAGGACATCCAGGTCCTGGACGTACGCGACAAGCAGAGCATCACCGACTTCATGATCATCGCCACCGGTACCTCCAACCGCCAGATTGGCGCGATGCTCGACAAGGTCCGCGAAGCCGTCAAAGCCCAGGGCGTGAAGCCACTGGGTGAAGAAGGCAAGGGCGACAGCGACTGGGTACTGCTGGACATGGACGACGTGATCGTTCACATGATGACCAGCAACGCCCGTCAGTTCTACGACCTGGAGCGTCTGTGGAAAGGCGCCGAGCAGAGCCGTGCGGCTGATGGCAAGCACCACAGCCCGGAAGTGGGCCACGCGCACTTCGACAAGCTCAACAAAGACCAGGAATAAGGAACGGCTGTGCGCCTGCGTCTGATTGCTGTCGGTTCACGCATGCCCAAGTGGGTGGAAGAAGGTTGGCACGAGTATGCCAAGCGTCTGCCCGCGGAGCTGTCGCTGGAACTGGTAGAAATACCGCTCAACACCCGGGGCAAGAATGCCGACGTGGCGCGCTTTATCCGTCAGGAAGGCGAAGCCATGCTGGCCAAGGTCGGCCCCAACGAGCGCATCGTCACCCTCGAAGTGCACGGCAAACCCTGGAGCACCGAGCAGTTGGCGGTGGAACTGGACCGCTGGCGCCTGGACTCGCGCACCGTCAACTTCATGGTCGGTGGCCCCGAGGGGCTGGCGCCGGAAGTCTGTGCGCGGGCGGACCAGCGCTGGTCGCTGTCGGCGCTGACGCTGCCGCACCCGTTGGTAAGGATTCTGATCGGTGAACAGCTGTATCGCGCCTGGACAGTTCTGTCCGGGCACCCTTACCACAAATAATCTGCGCCCCTCCCGATGACCCAGCCGATCCGCATCAAGGACCACGAGAAAGACGCACGTCTGGTACGCGCTCGCGTGGTATTTGGTGCGTTTCTGGTGGTGGGCTTGATCGGGGTATTGATTGCGCGCCTGTATTTCCTGCAGGTGATCCAGTACGACTATCACTCCACGCTGTCGGAAAACAACCGGGTGCATGTGCAGCCGATTCCGCCGACCCGTGGGCTGATTTTCGACCGCAATGGCGTGGTGATCGCGGATAACCGTCCCAGTTTCAGCCTGAGCATGACCCGCGAGCGTTCCGGCGACTGGCAGCAGATCCTCGATGTAATCGTCGAGGTGCTGCAGCTGACCCCGGAAGATCGGGTGATCTTCGAAAAGCGCATGAAGCAGGGGCGCCGGCCTTTCGAGCCGGTGCCGATCCTGTTTGAACTGACCGAAGAGCAGATCGCCCGCATCGCGGTGAACCAGTTCCGCCTGCCGGGTGTGGAAGTGGTGGCGCAGTTGGTGCGGCATTACCCGCAAGGGCCGCATTTTGCGCACTCGGTCGGCTACATGGGGCGGATCAACGAGAAAGAGCTGAAAAGCCTCGATCCGGTGAATTACAGCGGCACGCACCATATCGGCAAAACCGGGATCGAACGTTTCTACGAGCCCGAGCTGCACGGCCAGGTGGGTTACGAAGAGGTCGAGACCAACGCCCGCGGCCGCGTGCTGCGGGTGCTCAAGCGCACCGATCCGGTACCGGGCAAGGACATCGTGCTGAGCCTGGACATCAAGCTGCAGGAAGCGGCCGAGATGGCCCTGGGTGGACGGCGCGGTGCCGTGGTGGCGCTGGACCCGAAAACCGGCGAAGTGCTGGCGATGGTCAGTCAGCCGAGCTTCGACCCCAACCTGTTTGTGACCGGCATCAGCTTTAAGGCTTACGCCGAGTTGCGTGACTCGATCGACCGGCCACTGTTCAACCGTGTGCTGCGCGGCCTGTACCCGCCCGGTTCGACCATCAAGCCGGCGGTTGCGATTGCCGGCCTGGATTCGGGCGTGGTCACGGCCTCCAGCCGCGTGTTCGACCCGGGCTACTACATGCTGCCCAACTACGATCACAAATACCGGAACTGGAACCGCACCGGTGACGGCTATGTCGATTTGGACACCGCGATCATGCGCTCCAACGACACCTATTTTTACGACCTGGCCCACAAGCTCGGTATCGACCGCTTGTCCGCTTACATGGGCAAGTTCGGCCTGGGTCAGAAAGTCTCCCTGGACATGTTCGAAGAATCCCCCGGCCTGATGCCGTCGCGGGAGTGGAAGCGCGCGACCCGCCGCCAGGCATGGTTCCCGGGCGAAACTCTGATTCTCGGGATCGGCCAGGGCTATATGCAGGCCACGCCACTCCAGTTGGCCCAGGCCACGGCGCTGGTGGCCAACAAGGGCATCTGGAACCGCCCGCACCTGGCCAAGACCATCGAGGGCGAGAAACCGGTGGATGAAAACCCGATCGCGGACATTGTGCTGCGCGATTCATCCGACTGGACCAAGGTCAACCACGGCATGCAGCAGGTGATGCACGGCGCGCGCGGCACGGCGCGCAAGGCGGCGCTTGGCGCGCAATACCGGATTGCCGGCAAGAGTGGTACCGCGCAGGTCGTCGCGATCAAGCAGGGCGAGAAATACGACCGCTCCAAGGTTCAGGAGCGGCACCGTGACCACGCCTTGTTTGTCGGTTTTGCGCCGGCCGACGACCCGAAAATCGTGGTGGCGGTGATGGTCGAAAACGGCGAGTCCGGCTCCGGTGTCGCAGCGCCTGTGGTGCGCCAAGTGATGGACGCCTGGCTGTTGGCCGACGACGGCAGGCTCAAGCCCGAATATGGCGGCCCCCCCTTAAGCACCGAGGTTACGGCCAGTGAAGAGTAATTTTGACCGCATCCTCTCCAGTGAGGATGTGATGCGTCGCCGCGCGACGTTGTTACAGCGCATGCACATTGATGGCCCGTTGCTGATCCTGTTGCTGACCCTCGCGGCCGGCAGCCTGTTCGTGCTGTATTCGGCCAGCGGCAAAAACTGGGACTTGCTGATCAAGCAGGCGTCCTCGTTTGGCCTGGGCCTGTTGTCGATGGTGGTCATCGCCCAGCTGGAACCACGCTTCATGGCGCGCTGGGTGCCCCTGGGTTATGTCGCCGGGGTGTTGCTGCTGGTGGTGGTGGATGTGATGGGCCACAACGCCATGGGCGCGACCCGCTGGATCAACATTCCGGGGGTGATTCGCTTCCAGCCGTCGGAATTCATGAAGATCCTGATGCCGGCGACCATCGCCTGGTATATGTCCAAGCGCACCTTGCCGCCGCAGCTCAAGCACGTGGGCATCAGCCTGATATTGATTGGCGTGCCGTTCATCCTGATTGTGCGTCAGCCGGACCTCGGCACTTCGCTGCTGATCCTCGCCGGCGGTGCCTTCGTGCTGTTCATGGGCGGGCTGCGCTGGCGCTGGATCCTCAGCGTGCTGGCCGCCGCCATCCCCGTGGCCGTGGCCATGTGGTTCTTCTTTATGCACGACTACCAGAAGCAGCGGATCCTGACCTTCCTCGACCCGGAAAGTGACCCGTTGGGCACCGGCTGGAACATCATCCAGTCCAAGGCCGCCATCGGTTCCGGTGGAGTATTTGGTAAGGGCTGGTTACTGGGTACCCAGTCGCACCTGGACTTTTTGCCCGAGAGCCATACCGACTTCATTATTGCGGTGATGGGCGAAGAGTTCGGCCTGGTGGGCATTTGCGCGCTGTTGCTGATTTATTTGCTGCTGATTGGCCGCGGCCTGGTGATCACTGCGCAGGCGCAGACGCTGTTCGGCAAATTGCTCGCCGGCAGCTTGACCATGACTTTTTTTGTTTACGTTTTCGTCAACATCGGTATGGTCAGTGGCCTGTTGCCGGTGGTTGGGGTGCCGTTGCCGTTCATTAGCTACGGCGGAACTTCGCTGGTGACATTGCTGTCAGCGTTTGGGGTTTTGATGTCGATTCATACGCATCGCAAATGGATCGCACAAGTTTGAATAAGGTGAAGATGTCAATGCAAGTAATGCGCGGCTGGGCGACTCGGCACGCGTCCTGGATGGGCCTGATTGGGCTGCTGGGCGCAACGCAAGAGGCGCAGGCCGGTGACTACGATGGCTCACCCCAGGTCGCCGAATTTGTCGGTGAAATGACCCGCGACTACGGTTTTGCCGGTGAACAGCTGATGGGCGTGTTCCGCGAAGCCCAGAAAAAGCAGGCGATCCTCGACGCGATCTCGCGTCCCGCCGAGCGCGTGAAGCAGTGGAAGGAATACCGCCCGATGTTCCTCACCGACGCCCGCGTGGCGCGCGGCGTGGACTTCTGGCGCCAGCACGAAGCCGTGTTGGCCCGCGCCGAGCAGGAATACGGCGTGCCGGCCCAGGTGATCGTCGCGATCATCGGCATTGAAACCTTCTACGGGCGTAATACCGGCAGCTACCGGGTGATCGACGCCTTGTCGACCCTGGGCTTCGACTACCCGCCGCGTGCCGACTTCTTCCGCAAGGAGCTGCGCGAATTCCTGCTGCTGGCCCGCGAAGAGCAGGTCGACCCGCTGACCCTCAAGGGTTCCTACGCCGGTGCGATGGGCTTGCCGCAGTTTATGCCGAGCAGCTTCCGCGCCTATGCGGTGGACTTCGACGGCGACGGCCACATCAATATCTGGAGCAACCCCGACGACGCCATCGGCAGCGTCGCCAGCTACTTCAAGCGCCATGGCTGGGTCGCCGGCGAGCCGGTGGTGATCCGCGCCGACGTCAGTGGGGAGCGCGCCGACGAAGGCCTGACCCAGGGCATCGAGCCGGCCAAGACGGTCGGGGAGTTGCGGGCGCTGGGCTGGTCGAGTCAGAATGCGCCACGCGATGATATGCCGGTGACGGCGTTCCGCCTGGAAGGCGAAAATGGCCCTGAATACTGGATGGGCCTGAAGAATTTCTACGCAATCACGCGTTATAACCGCAGTGTGATGTACGCCATGGCCGTGCATCAGCTGTCAGACATGCTGGTCCAAGCACGGGGCAACAAGTAATGCGGGCATCGCCGTTCAATAAACCGCTCAAGCTGGTGGCGTTCGCCGCGTTGTCCTTGTTGGTCGTCAGTTGTTCCTCTACCACCAGTCGCGCCCCGGCGCAGAAGGGCGGTGGCATCGTCCGCGCACAGCCGGGCCTGGACATCAACCGCGCGCACAAAGATGGCGCGCCGTGGTGGGATGTCGACGTATCGAAGATCCCGGATGCCACGCCAACCCTGCACACCGGGCCGTACAAGGCCAACCCGTACACCGTGCTGGGCAAGAGCTACTTCCCGCTGCAGGACTCCAAGACCTATGTGCAGTCGGGCACGGCGTCGTGGTATGGGACCAAATTCCACGGCCAGAACACCGCCAACGGCGAAGTGTATGACCTGTATGGCATGAGCGCGGCCCACAAGACCTTGCCGCTGCCCAGCTATGTACGCGTGACCAACCTGGACAACAACCGTACCGTGATCCTGCGGGTCAACGACCGTGGCCCGTTCTATTCGGACCGGATCATCGACTTGTCCTACGCCGCCGCGAAGAAACTCGGCTATGCCGAAACCGGCACCGCGCGGGTCAAGGTCGAAGGTATCGACCCGGCGCAATATTGGGCCCAGCGCGGCAAGCCGGCGCCATTGATGCTCAACGAGCCGCAGACGCCACAGCCGCAAATCACCGCGTCGGCCGGCAAGGTCGAGCAGTGGACGCCGCCCCCTGCACAACACGCGCCGGACACCGTGGCCGTGCCGCAGGCAGCACCGGGCAGTTCGATGGCGGGCGGGCAGTACCTGCAGGTGGGCGCTTTCGCCAACCCGGATGCGGCAGAACTGTTAAGGTCCAAGCTCAGCAGCATGGTCAGCGCGCCGGTCTTTATCAGCTCGATCGTGCGTAACCAGCAGACGTTGCATCGCGTACGCATGGGCCCGATCGGCTCGCCGAGCGAAGTCGCGCAAGTGCAGAACAGCGTGCGCATGGCCAACCTGGGGCAACCCAGTGTGGTCACGGCCGAATAATAAAGTATTGAAGGTTCATGCCCGTGCGCGGGCTTGAACCCTGGTTGTTGGCTCGTTGAACAATAAAAACCCAGGGGCAAGGGGTGAGCGGGCAACCGAACACGTGACAGTCTGGTAGCGGGCTGTCTGAATAAGTTTTGCCCGCGAGGGCAAGTTTCCATAAGCAATTTCGAGAGACGGATGAACATCACCACCTTAGCCAAACGCACGTGCCTGCTTCTTTCGCTGATCATCACCCCGGCCGCCTGGGCCGTTGAAATGGTGCCGGCTTCCCCGCAACTGGCCGCCAAGTCCTGGGTCCTCATGGATGCCGCCAGTGGCAACGTGCTGGTCGAGAGCAACGGTGACCAGCGCCTGCCACCGGCCAGCCTGACCAAGCTGATGACCGCCTACATCGCGACCCTGGAAATCCGTCGCGGCCAGATCGGCGAGAACGACCCGGTCACCGTCAGCGAAAACGCCTGGCGTACCGGCGGTTCGCGGATGTTCATCAAGGTGGGTTCGCAGGTCACTGTGAGCGACCTGCTGCATGGCATCATCATCCAGTCCGGTAACGACGCCAGCGTCGCCCTGGCCGAGCACATCGCCGGCAGCGAAGACGCGTTCGCCGACATGATGAACAAAACCGTGGCCGACCTGGGCATGACCAACAGCCACTTCATGAACCCGACCGGTCTGCCGAACCCTGAGCACTACTCGTCGGCTCACGACATGGCGATCCTGGCCCGCGCGATTATCCGCGTTGACCCGGTGCACTACGCGATCTACTCCCAGAAGGAGTTCTTCTGGAACAACATCAAGCAGCCTAACCGCAACCTGTTGCTGTGGCGCGACAAGACCGTCGATGGCCTGAAGACCGGTCACACCGACGAAGCCGGCTACTGCATGGTGTCGTCCGCCGTACGTGATGGGCAGCGCTTGATCGCCGTGGTTTTCGGCACCAACAGCGAGCAGGCCCGTGCGGCCGAGACGCAAAAACTGCTGACCTACGGTTTCCGCTTCTTTGAAACCCAGACCTTCTACCAGAAGGGTGCTGAGCTGGCGACCGCGCCGGTCTGGAAAGGCGCTACCTCGCAAGTCAAGGCTGGCCTGGCTGACGACCTGACCCTGACCATGCCTAAAGGCCAGCTGAAAAAGCTCGCCGCCAGCATGACCATGAACCCGCAATTGGTTGCACCTATCGCCAAGGGTGACGTGATCGGTAAAGTCGAAGTCAAGCTGGACGACAAGGTGGTGCACAGCGCCGACCTGATCGCGCTGGACGCTGTCGACGAAGGTGGTATCTTCCGCCGCGTGTGGGATAGCATCCGTCTATTCTTCTACAGCTTGTTCAACTGATAGTGTGCACCTGCAAAGCCCCGTGTTGATCCGACACGGGGCTTTGCCGTCGCCGCGGCTTACCGCTTACGAGGCTGTTCTGCCATGACCGATAAAGAAGTAGAAGTAAAGGCGCCAAAGATCGAATTCCCAAACGTGGACTATCCCGTCAAGGTGATCAGCGATACCGGTGTTGGCAACAAGGACAAGATTCTCGAGATCGTGCGTAAACACGCGACGATCAATGACAACCGGGTGGATGAGCGTTTGAGCTCCAACGGTAAGTACACCACGATCCAGTTGCACATCGTTGCGACCGGTCAAGACCAGCTCTACGATATCAACAGTGAACTGCGGGCCACCGGCTTCGTGCACATGGTGTTGTGATGTCACAGGTCCTGGGCTTCCGCGAGCTCGGCCAGATGGCCTATGAGCCCGTCTGGCATGCCATGCAGCGCTTCACCAACGAGCGCGGCACCTCGGCCCCGGATGAAATCTGGCTGGTGGAACACCCGCCTGTCTTCACCCAGGGCCAGGCCGGCAAGGCTGAACATCTGTTGCTGCCGGGGGATATTCCGGTGGTGCAGGTCGACCGAGGTGGCCAAGTGACTTACCATGGGCCCGGCCAGCTGGTGGCTTATCTGCTGCTGGACGTACGCAAGCTTGGCTTTGGCGTACGCGACCTGGTGAGCCGCATGGAGGCTTGCCTGATCGAGCTGTTGGCCAGTTACGGCGTGACCGCCGCGGCCAAGCCCGATGCACCCGGTGTGTATGTGGACGGCGCGAAAATCGCGTCCCTTGGTTTACGCATTCGCCACGGTTGTTCCTTTCATGGCCTGGCCCTGAATGTGGACATGGACCTGGCGCCGTTCCGACGGATCAACCCGTGCGGTTACGCAGGGCTGGCGATGACCCAACTGAGCCACCACGCCACACCGATTAAATTTGCCGAGGTAAGTGCCCGGCTGCGTGCGCAGCTCGTCAAACACCTCGACTATGCTGAGCAGACGACCCTCACGGGCGGAATCGACTGATTATGACTACTGATGCAGTGCAAACCATGATCCCGACGCTGGACATCACCGAGCGTCCGGCCCCGGCCCCGCGTGCCAAGGTGGAAGCCGGCGTCAAGCTGCGTGGCGCCGAGAAGGTTGCACGCATCCCGGTCAAGATCATCCCGACCACCGAACTGCCGAAAAAGCCCGACTGGATTCGCGTGCGCATTCCGGTTTCGCCGGAAGTCGACCGTATCAAGGCCCTGCTGCGCAAACACAAGCTGCACAGTGTGTGCGAAGAAGCCTCCTGCCCGAACCTGGGCGAATGTTTCTCCGGCGGCACCGCCACCTTCATGATCATGGGTGACATCTGCACCCGTCGTTGCCCGTTCTGTGACGTTGGCCACGGCCGGCCGAAGCCACTGGACGTCAACGAGCCGGAAAGCCTGGCCATCGCCATCGCCGACCTGAAACTCAAATACGTGGTCATCACCTCGGTTGACCGCGATGACCTGCGTGACGGCGGTGCCCAGCACTTTGCTGATTGCATCCGTGAGATTCGCAAGCTGTCGCCGAACGTGATGCTCGAAACCCTGGTGCCGGACTACCGTGGCCGTATGGACGTGGCGCTGGAAATCACCGCCGCCGAGCCGCCGGATGTGTTCAACCACAACCTGGAAACCGTGCCTCGCCTGTACAAGGCCGCGCGTCCGGGTTCGGACTACCAGTGGTCGCTGACCCTGCTGCAGAAATTCAAGCAGATGATGCCGCACATCCCGACCAAGTCCGGCCTGATGCTGGGTCTGGGCGAGACCGACGAAGAAGTGATCGAGGTCATGAAGCGCATGCGCGAACACGACATCGACATGCTGACCCTGGGCCAGTACCTGCAGCCGTCGCGCAGCCACTTGCCGGTGCAGCGCTTCGTGCACCCGGACACCTTCGCCTGGTTCGCCGAGGAAGGCTACAAGATGGGCTTCAAGAACGTCGCTTCGGGCCCGTTGGTACGTTCCTCGTACCACGCCGACGAACAGGCCAAGCTGGTCAAGGCAAGCCTGGTTTCCTAAGATCTGTGCAACACTGCAGATCCAATGTGGGAGGGGGCTTGCCCCCTCCCACATTTCGTTGTGCGTTAATCAGGGAGAATTGTGCATGAGCGTCGCCGTACCTGCTTTGCGAGCCGAGGGCACCATCGGCCTGATCGCCCCCGCCGGCCCTGCTGCACTGGACGTGGAAAAAGCCGGGCAATGGATGCGCGCGCGTGGCTACGAGCTGCGGATTTTCGGCGGTGTGTACGAGCGCGACGGTTACCTGGCCGGCAGTGACAAGGTACGCCTGCATGATCTGCACGCCGCCTTTGCCGACCCTGAAATCGATGCGATCTTCTGCCTGCGCGGCGGCTACGGTACGCCACGCCTGCTCGACCAGCTGGACTTCGACCTGTTGCGCGCCAACCCCAAGCCATTCGTGGGTTACAGCGACATCACCGCTCTACACCTGGCAATCAGCCGTCATGCCGGTTTCGTGACCTTTCACGGGCCGATGCTGAACGCCGACCTGTTGGGCGGCAAACAGCAACCCACCGAGTCATCGCTGTTCAGCATGCTGCGCGGCCAAATGGGGGGCGGCAGCGTGTTGGCGCACCCGGTCGCCTACCCGTTGACCACGATCGAGCCTGGTATTGCCTGTGGGCGCTTGCTGGGTGGCAACTTGTCGATGATCGCGGCGGTGATGGGCACTGACTACGAAATCGATGCCGACGGCATCATCCTGTTTATCGAAGACGTCAACGAGCCGATCTACCGCATCGACCGCCTGCTGACGCATCTGCGCCTGGCGGGCAAGCTTGCGCAGATTGCCGGTGTGCTGGTGGGGGACGTGGCGGGTGTCGACCGTGTTGCGCTGGAGCGCCTGCTGAAGCAGACCTTCGAACCGTTTGCCATTCCGGTGTTGTCCGGTTGGCGCAGCGGGCATTGCGACCCGAACCTCACGCTGCCGATGGGCGCATTGGTGCGGCTGGATGCGGGGGAGCAGCGGTTGGTGCTGGAGCAGGATGTGGTGTTCAAAGCCTGAAATTGTCGTCGTCTGTCACGGCGCCATCGGGGGCAAGCCCCCTCCCACAGTTTGGAATGCGTGCCAAGTGTGGGAGGGGGCTTGCCCCCGATAGCAATAGCCGCCAAAAGCACATCTAGCGGTTCTGCAGCGATTCCAACAGCTTCACCGTCGGATACCCATCCGCCGGCCAGCCCAGCGCTTGCTGCGCCGCACGAATCGCCTTGCGCGTATTGGCGCCGATGATCCCGTCCGGGTTGCCCGCGTCATAGCCATTGGCGCTCAGCGCCGTCTGCAAATCAATGCGCTGGGAGCGACTCAGCGGCAGCTCGTCCTTTGGCCAATCGCCACGAATCACGCCGCCTCCGGCGAACCGCTCCGACAGCAGGCCCACCGCCAATGCATAGGACGACGAGTTGTTGTACTTGAGGATCGCGCGGAAGTTGTCCAGCACCAGGAACGCCGGGCCACGGTAGCCGGCCGGCAGTAGCAGGGCGGCGGACAGTTGGTCGACGTTCGGCGGCATGCTCGCGCCCGGCGGCAACTGGATACCCAGCTTCAGCCATTCGGCAACGCTCTTGCGGGTGCCACCATCCGCCAGGGCGTAATCGAAGTTCGCCGGCAATTGCTTCACTTCGAAACCCCACGGCTGGCCTTTCTGCCAGCCGGAGCTTTGCAGGTAGTGCGCGGTGGAGGCGAGGGCGTCAGCCGGGCTGTTCCAGATATCGCGGCGACCGTCGCCATCGAAGTCCACGGCGTGGGTGTTGTAGGTGGTCGGGATGAACTGGGTCTGGCCCATCGCCCCGGCCCAGGAGCCTTTCATCTGGTCGGCGGCGATATCGCCATGCTGGATGATCTGCAACGCCGCCAGCAGTTGCGCCTGGGCAAAGGCCGGGCGACGACCTTCATAGGCCAGGGTCGCCAGGGAGCGGATCACCGAGTTGTTGCCCTGGAACTGGCCGAAGTTGCTCTCCATGCCCCACACCGAGACCAGCGCCTGGCGGTCGACGCCATAACGTTGCTCGATGCTTTGCAGGATGTCGGCGTACTTGATCAGCAACGCCTGGCCATTGCGCACGCGCACCGGCGACAGCGCGCCGTCGAGGTACTCCCACACCGGCCGGGAGAACTCCGGCTGGCTGCGGTCGGCGCGGATCACGGCCATGTCGGGGGTGATATTCGCGAACGCATTGTCGAACACTGCCGCGGTGATGCCGGCCTGCAGGGCTTGCGCGCGGAAGGCAGCCTGCCATTCGGCAAAAGTCTGGGTCGGTTGGATGTCGAGGTTGTCCACGGCCAGCGGGGCCACGACAGCGGGCGCTGCCACCGGGGCGGTCTGGAGCGTCGGCAGGGGTTGCGCGTCGGCGGCGGTGGGTTTTTCCGCGCAGGCGACTAGCAGAATGAGGCTGGAGGCAGCGATCAATTGGCGAAGGTGCCAACGACGGGAAAGACTAGAGGGCATGCACAGGTCCAGGGATTACAAATCAGGTGCAGACCTTATCATGCCAGAGGGGCGCTTGCCTTCAGGCAGCCAGAAAGTAAGAAGCCTCCCAGCTATTAGACTGGAAGGCTTCGCGGCGGTAGCTGCCTTTGCCCTTGCCGGCGCGTTCCTGGCGGCTGCGGAACAGTGGCTGGGCGATGATGGATTTGGCCTTGTTGGGGCCATGCTTGGATGGCTTTTTGCTCATGATCTGTACTCTCGTGGGGTGGGGGCAACGGCGCAAATAATCTGCCGAAGTTGCACCGCTGTAAAGCCCGTCGAGAGGTAGGATTATTCCGCAGGCAAGCTCAAGCGCTGACCGGACATCAGAAGTGACAAACGACTCAGGCTCATCCACGGCGAACCGGCTGCCTGGCCCTTGATTTGCGCGTCAATGCGTTGTGCTTCCAGCAAAAGCTGCGCCCAGCGTTGCGCCGAGTGCCGTTGCAGGGCTTTGCTCATCAGCGGTTTGCGCTTGTCCCACACCGGGGGCCTGGCCTGGCTGAAACATTTATCCAGCGGGATGCCCTGGCTGTATTGCAAGGCGATATTCGCCAACACCCGCAGCTCCCGGGCCAGGGCCCAGAGAATCACCGGCGGCTCAACGCCTTCGCCGCGCAGACCTTCGAGCATGCGCAAGGCGTGCGCCGGTTCGCCGTTGAGGATCGCATCCACCAGCCCGAACACGTCAAAGCGTGCACTGTCGGCCACTGCGCCCTGCACGGTCTCGACGGTAATCTGCCCGTCTTCGGCCATCAGCTTGAGCTTTTCGATTTCCTGGGCGGCGGCAAGCAAGTTGCCTTCGACCCTGGCGGCGATCAGCTCCACCGCATCCTGGGTAGCCGCCAGCCCGGCCTGGGACAGGCGCTGGCGAATCCACTGCGGCAGCTGGTTGCTGTCCACCGGCCAGATCTGGATGAACTGAGTTTGCGCCCCTTCCACCAGGGCCTTGCCCCATTTGGTTTTCTGCGCACTGCCGTCGAGCTTGGGCAGGCTGATCAGCAATACCGTGTCTTCAGCCGGGCGCGAGCAGTATTCCATCAAGGCGGCCGCGCCTTTGTCGCCGGGCTTGCCCGAAGGCAGGCGCAGTTCCAGCAGGCGTTTTTCGGCAAACAGCGACATGCTCGCACCGGCTTGCAGCAGCGTGCCCCAGTCGAAACTGGCGTCGGCGCTGAATACCTGGCGTTCATCGAAGCCTTGCTGGCGTGCAGCGCTGCGGATGGCATCGGCGGCTTCCTGGCACAGCAGCGGGTCATCACCGCTGACAATGTAGATAGGCGCGAGGCCACCTTGCAGGTGTTTGGCGAGTTGGGCGGGGGCGAGTTTCATAGGCAGGGCGAACGGGGCGCCTGAGGCGCCCCGTATGGCTTACTCGACAGGTACTTCAACAGGCGATTGTTTCGGCGTGTTGTCTTCGTACTCTTTTGCCGCTTTCAGTGCGTCGGCATCGGCCTTGGCCTTGTCGTCAGCCCGTTGCTGCAAGGTCGCAAGTTGTTCCGGCGTCAGCATCTGCAGGCGCAGAACCATGCGCTGCACCAGCTCGCGACGCATTTCCTTTTGTACCTGGATGATTTCGGAGTCAGACCCCACCAGGTTGTTGCCGTCGTGGCTGACGATTTTCTGTACCTGAATGGTGTCGCTCATCAGTGGCAGGTGATCGCGGCCCTGGATTTCAAAGGAAAGCGTGTTGCTTACCTCGATATCGGAGGCACGGCCGGCGCTGGCGTAGCTCAGGTTACGCTGGGATTGTTTTTCGTCGGCCAGGAACAGCTTGTAGGTGGCGCCGGTATAAACGTGAACGCCGCTGTTTTCCAGGACCTGGCGCAGCTGGGTCACGGTTTCGCTGTAGGCGTCGCGGGCGCTGACGTCCAGCTCTTTGATCGCCATGTCATAGGTGCCGGTGCCGCGCAGCTGGAAGCCGCAAGCGCTCAACAGCACGGCAAGGCCCATAACCAGCAGATTGCGTTTGATCATTTTGTTGCTCCCCTTGAAACCATGTGGGCCTTATCGAGGCCCTGAAGGCTTTGTTCGGCGCAGGGCTCAACCCTGCGCCCGATCCGATTAGCTAGCGACGATATTGACCAGTTTGCCAGGCACCACGATCACTTTGCGGATCGTCAGGCCTTCGGTAAAGCGCAGCACGTTTTCGTTGACGCGTGCGGCCGCTTCCACGTCTTCGCGGCTTGCGGTGGCAGGCATGTCGATCTGGCCACGCAGTTTACCGTTAACCTGGATCACCAGTTGCAGCGTGTCCTGAACCAGGGCGCCGTCATCCTGTACCGGCCAGCGCGCATCGATTACCGCGTCGCTGTGGCCCAGGCGGCTCCACAGTTCGTGGCTGATGTGCGGCGTGATCGGGGCCAGCAGTAAGGTGACTGTTTCCAGGCCCTCGTGTACCAGCGCGCGATCCTGTTCGGTGGCTTGCGGTGCTTTTTCGAGCACGTTCATCAGCGTCATCACCTGGGCGATGGCGGTGTTGAATTTGTGGTTCTGGCCCACGTCCTGGCTGGCTTGCTTGATGGCCAGGTGGGTGCTGCGGCGAATGATTTTCTGCTCGTCGCTCAAGGCTGCCACGTCGAGTTTGCCCGGCAGGCCCTGGCTGACATGCGCGTGCGCCAGGCGCCAGACGCGCTTGAGGAAGCGGTGCGAACCTTCGACGCCGGAGTCGGACCATTCGGCGCTCATGTCGGGCGGCGAGGCGAACATCATGAACAGGCGGCAGGTGTCGGCGCCGAACTGGTCGATCATCGACTGAGGGTCGACGCCGTTGTTCTTCGACTTGGCCATCTTCTCGGTGCCGCCGATTTCCACCGGCAGGCCGTCGGATTTCAGCTTGGCGCTGATCACCTTGGCTTTGCTGTCGCGCTCGAGCTCGACGTCCGCCGGGTTGAACCAGGTGTAGGCGCCATTGGCTTCGCGACGATAATAAGTGTCGGCGATCACCATGCCTTGGGTCAGCAGGTTCTTGAACGGCTCATCGGAGCTCACCAGGCCTTCGTCGCGCATCAGCTTGTGGAAGAAACGCGCGTAGAGCAGGTGAAGAATCGCGTGTTCGATGCCACCGATGTACTGATCCACCGGCAACCAGTGGTCGGCTGCGGATTTTTCCACCAGGCCGCCTTCATAGTGCGGCGAGGCGTAGCGGGCGTAGTACCACGAGGACTCGACGAAGGTGTCCATGGTGTCGGTTTCACGCTTGGCAGGCTGGCCGCATTTCGGGCAGCTGCATTCGTAGAACTCGGGCATGCGCGCCAGCGGCGAGCCGGCGCCGTCCGGCACCACGTCTTCCGGCAGCACGACCGGCAGTTGGTCTTCCGGTACGGGCACGTCGCCACAGCTTGTGCAGTGGATGATCGGGATTGGGCAGCCCCAATAGCGCTGGCGGCTGATCCCCCAATCGCGCAGGCGGAACTGGGTGCGCGAGGCGCCGAGGTTTTTCTTGATCAGGGCAACTTCGATGGCGTCAAAGGCGCCGGCGAAGTCCAGGCCGTCGAATTCGCCGGAGTTGATCAGTTCGCCGTGCTCGCCGTAGGCGTCCTGCCACGGGGCAGGGTTGGTGTCACCCGAGCTGGTGCGCACCACGGACTTGATCGGCAAGTTGTATTTTGTGGCGAATTCGAAATCACGCTCGTCGTGCGCCGGCACAGCCATGACTGCGCCATCGCCGTAGTGCATCAGCACGTAATTGGCGACCCATACCGGCAGCTTTTCACCGGTCAGTGGATGTTCGACGAACAGGCCGGTCGGCAGGCCTTTTTTCTCCTGGGTGGCGACGTCGGCTTCGGCCACGCTGCCGCCTTTGCATTCGGCGATGAACGCCTGCAGCTCAGGGTTGTTCTGTGCGGCCTGGGTGGCCAGCGGGTGTTCGGCGGCCACGGCAACGTAAGTTGCGCCCATCAGGGTATCCGGGCGGGTCGTGAAGACCTTGAGTGCGCCCGCTTCGCCGATCGAGTCGACGTTGTACGGGAACTGCACTTCCATGCCCTTGGACTTGCCGATCCAGTTGCGCTGCATGGTCTTGACCTGTTCAGGCCAGCCCGGCAGGTCGTCGAGGCTCGACAAAAGCTCATCCGCGTAGGCGGTGATCTTGAAGTAGTACATCGGGATTTCGCGTTTTTCGATCAGCGCGCCGGAACGCCAGCCGCGACCGTCGATCACCTGTTCGTTGGCCAGGACGGTCTGGTCGACCGGGTCCCAGTTCACGGTGCCGCTCTTTTTGTAGATCACGCCTTTTTCGAACAGGCGAGTGAACAGCCATTGTTCCCAGCGGTAGTAGTCCGGCTTGCAGGTGGTCACTTCGCGGGACCAGTCCACCGCCAGGCCCAGGCTGCGCAGCTGGGTCTTCATGTAGGCGATGTTTTCGTAGGTCCACTTGGCGGGTGCCACGTTGTTTTTCATCGCGGCGTTTTCCGCCGGCATGCCGAAGGCGTCCCAACCCATGGGTTGCAGGACGTTTTTGCCTTGCATGCGCTGGTAGCGGGAAATCACGTCGCCGATGGTGTAGTTACGCACGTGCCCCATGTGTAGCTTGCCGCTGGGGTAAGGGAACATCGACAGGCAATAGAAAGTCTCCTTGCCCGGCTGTTCACTGACTTCAAAGGACTTTTGCTCGTCCCAGAACGACTGGGCGGCATTTTCTATTTCACGGGGCTGATATTGTTCGTGCATGGCTACTTTTGAACTGAATAGGGGTGGCCTAATCCTCTTCGGTGCAACGTTCAGGTTGATCGACACCAAAAAGCGGCGCGTCCGTGCCCAAACCCTGCGGGAAGTGGAGTTACAGGAAGCGCCGTAGCATACATGACCCCACTCTATCGAGGGAAACCCTGATTGCGCGGGCGAGGCCGTCTGTCGCGGCACCAGGCAGGTGCAGCCATGGGGACTACGCTGTTTATTGGGGAATGAGTCATATCTTCAATGAGGTGAGGGGATGCTTGAATCGCAGCGAATCGCAACGAAACCGGATATCTACGAGGGACTGATCGACCGATTGGGTCGTGCATTGGATGCAGCGAGAACAGCGGGCCGATTGCGTGATGAACGGCCTGTCGAGTTGGAACTGCGCGGTCTGAGCCGCGCGGAGCTGGAACTGATCAAGGCTTACCTGGAACGCAATGGGCGCACTGCGCCTCCTTGGGTGGCAACCCCGCCAGCCAAAGAGCCTGCGCATACAGCCAAGGTGGTGTGGCTCAAGGATTTGTCGGCTGGTCGTGGCCCGGAAAAACTCCGGTCTGCCCGCTACAAGTAGTTCATTCCCCCCTGAACTGCACCGTCGCTCTATGTCACGTAAAAGTTAACCGCAAAGATTGTTGCTAAACCCCGTTACACCTTAGGCTTCGGGCATCTATGGAGATGCCCGATGCCTATTCGTTATTTCATCAAACAACTGCTCCTGCCGCCCGGCATTCTTTTGCTGTTGCTGGCGCTTGCCTGGTGGTTTCGTCGCAGCCGCCCACGCTTGGCGGGTGGCTGCTTTGCCCTGGGGCTGGGCGGCATGTGGCTGATCAGCCTGCCGGTGATGGTGGAGTGGGGCGCGCGGGCCCTTGAAACCGAACCGCCGTTGGCCCGTGAAGACTGGTCGACCCTGGCCCAGCGCGCCGACGCGATTGTGGTGCTGGGCTCGGGGCGCGAGCGTGGAGACCCGGCGTGGGGCGCTGATCAGCCAACCGGTATCGGCCTGGAGCGCCAGCGCTATGCTGCGCGATTGGCCAAGGCTTCCGGGCTGCCGGTGTTGACCACCGGCGGGTTGCATTACGGCACGCCGCCCAGCGAGGCGCAATTGATGGCTGTGTCGATGCAGGATGATTTCGGTGTGGCCGTGCGCTGGAAGGAAGAGCGCAGCCGTACGACGTGGGAAAACGCGCAGATGAGTGCCGAGATCTTGTTGCCTGAAGGCATCAAGCGCGTGGTGGTCGTAACCCAGGCCTGGCACATGCCGCGTTCGGTGTGGAGCTTCGAGAAGGCCGGCTTCACCGTGGTGCCGGCGCCGGTGGGGTTTCTGGGCGTGGACAACGCCCGGCCGCTGGGCGGCTGGATGCCGGAGTTCAAGTCGGTGTGGCAGAGCGGGCAGTTGATCAATGAAGCGGTGGGGCAGGTGGGGTATCGGCTGTTCTATCAATGACACTACAGTTCAAAAATGTGGGAGGGGACTTGCCCCCTCCCACATTTGTTTCAGTGTTTGGCTGTTAAACGGTTTTGGCCATCCGGCCAGCCAGCAACGCCCAGCCGAAGAGAACCAGACACACAATAATCAACGGCCACGAACGCCATTGCAGGTAAGGCGTCAGGTTATGCATCGGCACCACTTCACCGTACAGAATCCCGCGCTCGAACTGCGGGATCTGCACGGTAATCTGCCCGTATGGATTGATCAGCCCCGTCACCCCGTTGTTGGTCGCGCGAATCATCCAGCGACCCGCCTCCAGCGCACGCATCTGCGCCATTTGCAGGTGCTGCAAGGGGCCGATGGAGCGACCAAACCAGGTGTCGTTGCTGATGGTCAGCAGCAAGTCACTCTGGGCCGACAGGCCGGCAGCGAATTCCGGGTACACCACTTCATAGCAAATGAATGGCGCAATCTGATAGCCCTTGGCCTGCAGCATCGCCTGGTCGGCGGGGCCACGGGCGAAGTCCGACATCGGCAGGTCAAAGAACGCAATCAGCCCGCGCAGCATGTCCTGCAGCGGCACGTATTCGCCAAACGGCACCAGTTTCTGCTTGAGGTAGGTGCCGTCGCCTTCGCCGACCACCGTGATGCCGTTGAAAAAGCGCTTCTGGTGATGCACTTCCTGGCGGATCGGTACGCCGGTGATTAACGCAGTGTGCCGGTCGGCGGCAAACTTGCCCATCATCCCAAGGTAGCCCTCGACGGACTCCTTGAGCACCGGCACCGCGGTTTCCGGCCATACCAGCAGGTCGACCGGCTTGGAGCTGAAGCTCATGTCGCGGTACAGCGCGAGCTGCGCATTGAGCTGCTCGGGGTCCCACTTCATGCTTTGTTCGACGTTGCCCTGGATCGCGGCCACGCTCAGTGGCGCGCCGGAAGGCGTGGTCCAGGCGTGATGCTTGAGCGCCAGGCCGATTGCCCACGGCGCCACCAGCAGCGCCAGGCCGGCACCGATAAAGGCATTGCGCCGAGTGGCCAGCAGGCGCGGCACGTTGCACAGCAGGGCGGCGGTCAGCGCCAGGGCAAACGAAATCAGCCACATGCCGCCCACGGGCGCCAGGCCAGTGAGTGGGCCGTCGAGTTGGCTGTAACCGGAGTACAACCACGGGAAACCAGTAAGGAACCAGCCACGGAAGGCTTCCTGGCCGACCCACAGCGCGGCAAACGTCAGCGCGTCCGCCAGCGGTGCTTCGTTGCGGCGTAACCAGCGCGCCCACAGCCAGGCGGGCAGGGCGAAGAACCAGGCAATCGCGGCGGTAAACAGCAGCATCAAGAAACCCGCCAGCAGCACCGAAGCGCCGCCGAAGTGGTGGATGCTGTAGTAGATCCAGCTGGTACCGGCGCCAAACAGGCCGAAACCGAAACACCAGCCACGGCCCAAGGCCTGGCGCGGGCTCAGGTCCCGCAGGCCGATATAGAACAATCCGACGGCCAGTAGCGCAAACGGCCACAGATCGAAGGGCGCCAGCGCCAGGGTGGTGATGGCGCCGGCCACCACGGCCAGCAGATTACCGGGCCAGCCGGGAGCGGTGAGACGGCGCATGTCAGTCCTTAACGGGCAATAGGTGTCAGGCGAATCAGGTGAATACGGCGGCTATCGGCATTCAGGATGCGGAAGCGATAGGCGCCGATCTCGGTAGTTTCGTTACGCTTGGGCAGGTGGCCAAACGCACTCATCACCAGGCCGCCGACGGTGTCGAACTCATCGTCGGAGAATTCGCTGTCGAAGAACTCGTTGAAGTTCTCGATCGGCGTCAGCGCCTTGACCAGGAAATCACCGCTGGGCAGCGGCTTGATGTAGCTGTCTTCTTCGACGTCGTGCTCGTCTTCGATGTCGCCGACGATCTGTTCCAGCACGTCTTCGATGGTCACCAGGCCGGCCACGCCGCCGTACTCGTCAATGACGATGGCCATGTGATTGTGGTTGGCGCGAAACTCGCGCAGCAACACATTCAGGCGCTTGGATTCAGGCACGAACGTGGCAGGACGCAGCAGGTCCTTGATGTTGAAGCTGTCGCCGTTTTCCTTGAGGATCAGCGGCAGCAGGTCCTTGGCCAGCAGGACGCCCATGACGTCGTCATGGCTTTCACCGATCACCGGGTAGCGCGAGTGCGCCGAGTCGATCACGGCCGGGAGGAATTCCCGTGGGGTCTGGGTCGCCTTGATGCTGATCATCTGCGAGCGCGGGACCATGATGTCCCGAACCTGCAGGTCAGCCACCTGGATGGCGCCTTCGACGATGGCCAGCGCTTCGCTGTCCAGCAACTTGTTCTGGTGGGCCTCGCGCAGCAGCTCCAGCAGCTCCTGGCGGTTTTTCGGCTCGTGGGCAAAAGCCTGGGTCAGTTTACCCAGCCATGACTTTTGCCCGTTGCTCGATCGGTCTTCGCTCATAGCGATTACTCTGAATCCTTTGTTGTTACAGTTGAGTGTTTTTAAGCTTCGTCGTCCGCATACGGGTCTGGATGACCCAATTCAGCAAGCAACGTTTGTTCCAGTGTTTCCATTTCCTCGGCTTCGTCATCGTCTATATGGTCGTAACCCAAGAGATGCAAGCAGCCGTGGATGACTAGATGGGCCCAGTGGGCCTCAAGTTCCTTGCCTTGCTCCTTCGCCTCACGCTCGACCACCTCGACGCAGATCACCAGGTCACCCAGCAAAGGGATATCCAGCAACTCGTCGGGTACGTCGGCGGGAAAGGACAGCACATTGGTCGCGTAGTCCTTTTGGCGCCAGGTGTGGTTCAGTTCGCGGCCTTCGGGCTCGTCCACCAGGCGAATGGTCAGTTCCGAGTCGGCGCTGCGCTGGCGCAGGGCCAGTGCGCACCATGCGTGGAATTGGGCTTCGCTGGGGGCGGGCGCTTCGGTGGCCAGTTGCAGGTCAAGCTCAAGCATCGCGGCGCACGTCCTTGGCCGGTGCGTCGTCTTTATGCTCGAAACGCTCGTAGGCTTCAACGATGCGCTGCACCAGCGGGTGGCGAACCACGTCCTTGGGCATGAAGTGCGTAAAGCTGATGCCCGGCACGTCCTTGAGCACCTCGATCACCTGCGCCAGGCCGGACTTGGTGCCTTTTGGCAGGTCGACCTGGGTCACGTCGCCGGTGATCACGGCGGTGGAGCCGAAACCGATGCGGGTCAGGAACATTTTCATCTGCTCGACGGTGGTGTTCTGGCTTTCGTCGAGGATGATGAAGCTGTTATTTAGCGTGCGGCCACGCATATAGGCGAGCGGGGCGATCTCGATCACTTGGCGCTCGATCAGCTTGGCCACGTATTCAAAGCCGAGCATTTCGTACAGCGCGTCGTAGAGCGGGCGCAGGTACGGGTCGATTTTCTGCGCCAGGTCGCCGGGCAGGAAGCCGAGCTTTTCGCCCGCCTCGACTGCCGGGCGTACCAGCAGGATGCGACGCACTTGCTCGCGTTCCAGGGCGTCGACCGCACAGGCCACCGCCAGGTAGGTCTTGCCCGTGCCGGCCGGGCCGATGCCGAAGTTGATGTCGTTGCCGAGGATTTCCTTGACGTACTTCTGCTGATTCAAGCCGCGTGGGCGAATCATGCCTTTTTTGGTACGCAGGGCCACGCTGGCTTCGGCTACCGGGTTATTCGCCAGGTCTTCCACGGCCGATTCCTGCAGGTACAGGTGCACCGTTTCCGGCGACAGCTCACTGCCCTTGGTTTCGCGGTAGAGGCGGCGCAGCAGGTTTTCTGCAGACGTGGTGTGTTGAGGTTCACCAATAAGCTCGAATTGATTGCCGCGGTTGCGGATCTCGATGCTCAGGCGTTGTTCGATCAGGCGCAGGTGCTCGTCGAACTGTCCGCACAGGTTGGCGAAGCGGCGAGCCTCAAATGGCTCGAGGAGGAAACGATGGGGTTCTACTATGGGTGCGTTCAAGGTTGCTTTTAGCCGCCCTTTGGCTGTTTAAGTGAAATAGAGGATAACGCCAGCTGCCGGTGTGCGAAAGCACTTAAGTCAACGGAATGCTGCGCGGTTCTCATGTGGGAGGGGGCTTGCCCCCGATG
>NZ_JBAWDE010000376.1:0-11543 GCF_049590575.1 Pseudomonas sp. | reverse complement strand
AATGTGGGAGCGGGCTTGCTCGCGAAGGCGGTGTGTCAGTCACAGTCAATGCTGCTGATCCACCGCGTTCGCGAGCAAGCCCGCTCCCACATTTTAGTCCCTGTTTTACCGGGGAATCGGGTTACAGGTTCAGCAGTGCCATGCGCTCGCGCACCGACGCCTCGATACCGGCTTCATCCAGCCCGCACTCGGCCAGCATCTGCGCCGGCTTGGCGTGTTCGACGTACACATCCGGCAAGCCCAGGTGCAGCACCGACTTGAGGATATTCTCCCGCGCCAGGAACTCGCTGACCGCGGCACCGGCGCCGCCCATGATGGCGTTTTCTTCGACGGTCACCAACAGCTCGTGGCCGGCGGCGATGTCGCGTACCAGCGCTTCATCCAGGGGTTTGACGAAACGCATGTCGACCACGGTGGCGTCAATCTTGTCGGCGACTTTCAAGGCTTCAGCCAATTGCACACCAAATACCAGGAACGCGAGCTTGCTGCCCTGGCGGCGAATAATGCCCTTGCCGATTTCAATCGGTTCCAGGTCTTTTTCGATCACTGCATTCGGGCCGTTGCCACGCGGGTAGCGCACGGCAGCCGGGCCGTTGTACAGGTGGCCGGTGCTGAGCATTTTGCGCAGTTCGTTTTCGTCGCTCGGTGTCATTACCAGCATGCCGGGGATGCAACGCAGGTAGGACAGGTCGAAGCTGCCGGCGTGGGTCGGGCCGTCTTCGCCCACCAGGCCGGCGCGGTCGATGGCGAACAGCACGTCGAGGTTCTGTACCGCCACGTCATGCACCAACTGGTCATAACCGCGCTGCAGAAAGGTCGAGTAGATCGCCACCACCGGCTTGGCGCCTTCGCAGGCCATGCCGGCAGCGAAGGTCACGGCGTGCTGCTCGGCAATCGCCACGTCGAAGTAGCGCAGCGGGAAACGCTCACTGAACTCGACCAGATCGGAGCCTTCCTTCATCGCCGGGGTAATGCCCACCAGGCGCGAGTCGGCGGCGGCCATGTCGCACAGCCATTCGCCGAA
Source organism: Pseudomonas sp. (assembly GCF_049590575.1). Classification (GTDB taxonomy): domain Bacteria; phylum Pseudomonadota; class Gammaproteobacteria; order Pseudomonadales; family Pseudomonadaceae; genus Aquipseudomonas. Next base: position 10,519 of record NZ_JBAWDE010000376.1, on the reverse strand, counting down.
CACACCGGAGTACTTCGGCCCACTGGCTTTTTTCGGCGCAGCAGCGGGGGCGTCGATGGGTTCGAGCTTGGTAATTGCGTGGTAACCAATCGGGTCGACTTCCGCCGGGGCGAAGCCTTTGCCTTTCTTGGTGACGATGTGCAGGAACTGCGGGCCCTTGAGGTCACGCATATTGCGCAGCGTGGCGATCAGCGTCGGCAGGTCATGGCCGTCGATCGGGCCGATGTAATTCCAGCCCAGTTCTTCGAACAGGGTGCCGGGCACCAGCATGCCCTTGGCATATTCTTCGGTACGCCGGGCAATTTCCCACGCGCCGGGCAGACGCGAGAGCACCTTTTTGCTGCCTTCACGCATGCTCGCGTAAGTGCGGCTGGAAAGGATTTTTGCCAGGTAATTCGACAGGCCTCCGACATTGCGCGAGATCGACATGTCGTTGTCGTTGAGGATCACCAACATGTTGGCGTTCACTTCCGGCGCATGGTTCAGTGCTTCGAAGGCCATGCCGGCGGTCAGCGCACCATCCCCGATCACCGCAATCGCCTTGCGATCGCTGCCTTGCAGGCGGGCGGCAATCGCCATGCCCAGCGCTGCACTGATGGAGGTGCTGGAGTGGCCGACGCCAAAGGTGTCGTATTCGCTCTCGGCGCGGCGTGGGAAGGCGGCGATACCGTCCTTCTGGCGCAGGCTGGCCATGCGCTCGCGACGGCCGGTGAGGATTTTATGCGGATACGCCTGATGGCCCACGTCCCACACCAGCCGGTCGTCCGGGGTGTCGAAAACGTAATGCAGGGCGATGGTCAGCTCGATGACGCCCAGGCCGGCACCAAAATGCCCACCGGTCTGGCCGACCGTGTAGAGCAATTCCAGGCGCAACTCATCGGCCAGGGTTTCCAGCTCGGCTTCACCCAACCGACGCAGGCCGTCCGGCGTGACAGCACGGTCGAGCAGGGGCGTGGACGGGCGCTTGCGGGGAATCTCTTGAAACGTCGTGGGCATCAGGCGAATCGTTATAGGTATAGAAGAGGCGGCAGTTTACCTCAAGCAGTGCAAACTGCCCACGCAGAGCGCCGAACTTGGCCGATATGCGGCCGCAAAGGCCGCGGATATCAGTGGCGACGTTCGACGATATACCGCGCCAAGTCACGCAGCGGCTCGGCTGCCGCGTCGAAAGGTCGCAGGGCGGCCAGCGCCTGGTCACGCAGTTCAAGGGCATAGGCCTTGGCAGCTTCAAGCCCCAGCAAGGCCGGATACGTCGGTTTGTCGCGTGCGATATCAGCGCCTTGGCGTTTGCCCAGGGTCGCCGTGTCACTTTCCACGTCGAGAATGTCGTCCTGCACCTGGAACGCCAGGCCAACTGCGCGGGAATACGTCTGCAGGGCCGCCAATTGTGCGGGCTCGGCATGCCCGCTGGCCAAAGCGCCGAGGTGCACAGCCGCCTCGATCAGCGCACCGGTCTTGTGGCGGTGCATGTGCTCAAGGGCTTGCTGGTCCAGGTTGAGGCCGACCGAGCCCATATCGATGGCTTGCCCGCCAACCATACCGGCCGGGCCCGCAGCCAATGCCAGCGCCGTGACCATGCGCAGGTTGATCTCGGCGTTCACGCTGTTCAAGCGCGGGTCCAGCAATGCACTGAACGCCAGGCTCTGCAGACCGTCACCGGCCAGGATCGCATAGGCTTCATCAAAGGCTTTATGGGTGGTCGGCTGGCCGCGACGCAAATCGTCGTCGTCCATCGCCGGCAAATCATCATGCACCAGGGAGTAGGCGTGGATCAGTTCTACCGCACAGGCCGCGCCGTTGGCCTGCTCGGCCGGTGCGCCCAACGCTTCACAGGCTGCATACGCGAGCAACGGGCGCACGCGCTTGCCGCCATTCATCACGCTGTAGCGCATGGCTTCATAGAGGCGCTGCATTTGCGGGCTTGGCGCAACAAACAAGGGCTCGAGCGCCGCATTTACCCGGGCTTGGCTACTGGCCTGATACGCGTCGATCATTCGGGCTGTTCCGCATCGAAAGGTTCTTCGGCCAACTCCCCGTCGCGTTCCAGCAGCACCTGCACTTTTTGCTCCGCCTGCGCCAAGGCGCTCTGGCAGTCGCGGGTCAGGCCGATGCCTTGCTCAAACGCCGTCAACGAGTCTTCCAGCGACAACTCGCCGTTCTCCAGACGCTCGACCAGGGTTTGCAGGTCGGCGAGGGATTGTTCGAAATCGAGTGCAACTTTTTTGCGGGCCATGGCGGCTATTCCGGTAGACGGTAAACCGGCGGGACACTAGCAGACATGCGGATTCTGGGCAAATGAGCCGGGCGGGTCGCTGGGCATGTGAGCCCAATAACGCGCTTATTCGGCTGATTAAATGAGCCCCTTGGCCGCTTCTCTCTGCAATGGGAGTCACCCTACCTTTGTTGCTGAGGAGCACTGGCCTTGCGCCTCCATCCACTGTGCCTCAAATGCCAGCAAGTTCCCGTGCATCTTTTGCAGTTCAGCTATTTTCACGGCCAATTCCTGTTTCTTTTTGGCGATGGCTTGGTCCGCCCGATCCCACGGCAAGCCCTCAAGTCGGTGGCTTCCAAGGATTTCCTGCAACTCCTTGAGCTTGAATCCCAACTGCTGCGCGCATTTGATGAACATCAGCAGCTCAACACTTTGCTGCGAATACACCCGGTACTGGCCCTCGCGTTGCGGTGTCGGCATAAGGCCAATTGCCTCATAGTGCCGAATCGCCTTGATGGTCGTGCCCGACAACTGCGCGGCTTTGCCGATGTACATGAAAATTCCTTTTTCCCAAGAGTGCAGCGGTCTGTGTCAGCCATTTTTCTCGCTGTGTCGGTTTAGAACCCAGCACCGGCCCGAACATCAGCGTTTTGGTTGGTTTGATGCCGCAAAACACCAGCGTCGTGATGCGCATTTGATGAATGGCCGGCATGCGGTTTATCCAACGGTAATACCACGCCGGCGTGTCCAGGGTCACCAGCAAGTGCGCGGTTCGGCCGTGCAGCAGTTTGTCCGGGAACAGCTTGCCCACGCGGTATTTGAAGGCAAAGCCGGGCAGGAAAGTGCGATCGATAAACCCCTTCATCAGCGCCGGGATGCCACCCCACCAGACCGGAAACACGAATACCAGATGAGTCGCCCAGAGCATATCGGATTGAGCATGGAGCACGTCGGGTTCCAGTGCCTGGATCCGGGTGTAGCCGTGGTGAAGGACGGGGTCGAAAGCCATTTCGCCCAAGCTCAGGACGCGCACCTCGTGGCCTGCGTTTTTCGCAGAGTGGAGATAGGTGTCTGCGAGGGCCCCGCAGAAGCTGGTGCGGGAGGGGTGGCCGAGAATAACCAGGGTGCGTTGAGTCATGGAAAGAGTCCTGAAAATGATGACTTTCAGGGTAAGGGTTGCCGTATAGGGGAGGGTCAAGGTGTGATGTCGGGTACGTGATTTTCAATAGCCAGCAGGACAGTTCCGAATGCTAAGCAGGCCCCTTCCTGAAGCGATTTTGGCTGCTTGTGAGCGCCAAACCCCGTGACTAGTCTGCCGCTTCCGGCGATTAATTCAGGGGGAACAGGCATGAACGACACATCGAGTGGCCTAGCCATGGCCCCTGAGGGTTACAGCGATTGGCTGGTCGACCTCAAAAGCCGCATTCATAGTGCTCAACAGCGCGCCACGCTGGCGGTAAACCGGGAGTTGGTGTTGCTTTACTGGCAGATCGGCGCCGATATCCTGGCCCGCCAGGCCAAGCAGGGGTGGGGCGCCAAGGTTATTGAGCGTCTTGCGCAGGATCTGCGTGCTGCTTTCCCTGAAATGAAGGGCTTTTCTCCGCGTAATCTCAAATACATGCGCGCTTTTGCCGAGGCGTGGCCGGACTCGGAGTTTGTGCAAGAGGTGCTTGCACAATTGCCTTGGTATCACCAACTGGCGCTGTTGGACAAACTCCCAGGCCCCGAAACCCGCCGCTGGTACGCCGCCCAGGCGATCAAGCACAACTGGTCGCGCAATGTCCTGGTCATCCAGATTGAGGCTCGCCTGCTGGAGCGCAGCGGTAACGCGGTGAGTAATTTCGAGAGCCATCTGCCCAAACCGCAGTCCGATCTGGCGCGCGAGTCTCTGAAAGACCCTTACCGCTTTGATTTTCTCAGCCTGGGCGCAGATGCCCATGAACGCGACATCGAGAGCGCGTTGATCAAGCATGTCACCGATTTTTTGCTGGAGCTGGGGGCGGGTTTTGCCTTTGTCGGCCGCCAGATGCGCCTGGATGTAGGCGGTGACGAGTTTTTTGTCGATTTACTGTTCTATCACCTGAAGTTGCGCTGCTATGTAGTCATCGAGCTCAAGGCCGGCCGGTTCAAGCCTGAACACCTCGGTCAATTGGGTTTCTACCTTGCGGCCGTGGATGCACAATTCAGGCTCCCGCAGGACGGCCCCACCATCGGCCTGCTGTTGTGCAAGAGCAAGAATAAGATCGTCGCCGAGTACGCACTGCGCGATAACGTCCGCCCCATCGGGGTGGCTGAGTATCAACTGGTCGAGTCGTTGCCGGCGGAGTTGCAAACCAGCTTGCCCAGCATTGAACAGATCGAGCGTGAGTTGGCCGGTGACGCTTGCATGCAAAAGAAAGCGTCAACCCTCCAGGCTGGGAACGATTAATGGCCTAGTGCTTCTAACCCACTGCCTCATACACACCGATCAAATCCGAAACGTCAGAAAAACCACAATCCATCCCCGGATGTTGCCTAACGGACGCACGGGTATAAGGTTTTCTTCATTTACCTTGCTGCACCGTTCTTCCCCAAGCATCATTCTTTTCCCTGGACCTGATCGCGACGTATGCAGATGCCTCATCTTCCTGCCCCGCTACCCGCCAATGAGCAGGAGCGCCTCCGGTCCCTGGAACATCTGGGCGTATTGGACAGCCCACCTGAACCTGGTTTCGATGACATCGTGTTGCTTGCAACCAGCCTGTGCGACGTGCCGATTGCATTGGTGTCGCTGGTGGACAAGGAACGCCAATGGTTCAAAGCCTGCATCGGCCTGGACGTGCGCGAGACCCATCGCGACCTGGCTTTTTGCGCGCACGCCATTCTGGCTCCGGATGAGGTGCTGGTGGTCGAGGACGCCAGCCTGGACGCGCGTTTCGAGCACAGCGCGCTGGTGCTGGGGCCGCCGTACATCCGCTTTTATGCGGGCGCGCCGATTCTCGATGATCGTGGTTTTGCGTTGGGCACGGTCTGCGTCATCGACACCCGGGCCCGCACACTGACGGTGGGGCAACACAATTCCTTGCTGGCACTGGCCCGCCAGACCGCCTCGTTGCTGCAATTGCGCTTGCTCAGTGAACAGCGCGAACTGCGCGCCCGCAGCCTGGAAAACGAGCTCGCTCAAGCCCAGGCGCTGGGGCGTCAGGCTGAACAATTCATGCACCACGCCAAGCGCGTATCGTCCCTGGGCATGGTGGCCGCCAGTATCGCCCACGACTTCAACAACCTGCTGCAGGCCATGAGTGCCAGCTTGCAGATGGTGCGGCTGCGAGCGCGCCGGCCAGAGGATGTCGAGCGGTTCAGCGATGCGGGCCTGCAAGCCGTGGATCAAGGCCGGCTGCTGGTCAACCACCTGCTGACCAGCGTTCGTCACGACAGCCCGAACTTGATGTGCATCGACGTTAACGAACGCCTTGAAAGCATGCGTGACGTGCTGCAACGGACCGTCTCGGACGGTATCGAGCTGTCATTCGATCTGTCGGCTGCGCGCACCGGGGTGTTATGCGAAGAGGCTCAGTTAAGCGCCGCGGTCATCAACCTGCTGGTCAACGCCCGCGATGCCCTGGGCGGCAACGGCCGGGTGCACATCAGCTCGCGGCAGGTCAGCGTTGATCAGGACGAAGCATTGGCTGCTGGTAATTACCTGCTGCTGAGCGTCACCGACAACGGTCCCGGCATGCCCGAGATGTTGGCTGCCAAGGTTTTCGAGCCGTTCTTTACCACCAAATGCGCGGGCAAAGGCACAGGCCTTGGGTTGTCCCAGGTGCTCGAATTCGCCCAGCGTGCAGGCGGCACGGTCAAAGTCCAAACCGCCCCGGGCGCCGGCACCACTATGAATCTCTATCTGCGTGCCCTTGGCCGAATCGACGCCAACCTGCCTGTCGGCTGAAGCGCCGAAAGCCTGCTTTTCAGGGCAGGCGTTCGGTATGCGTCGCTATGTTCAGTCCTTGCGCGCCGTCAGCGCCGAGTAACCATTCATCAAGTTGCGGTAGTTAGGAATGCGCTGGGACAGCAGGTTGCCCAGGCCTTCGATATCGTTGCGCCAGTCGCCCTGCAACTCACACGCCACCGAAAACCAGTTCATCAACTGCGCACCGGCTTGCGTCATCCGGCTCCACGCCGCCTGCTGCACGGTCGTGTTGAAGGTGCCTGAAGCATCGGTGACCACAAACACATCAAACCCTTCCGCCAGCGCCGACAACGTCGGGAACGCTACGCACACGTCCGTGACCACACCGGCAATGATGATCTGCTTACGGCCAGTGGCCTTGATCGCCTTGACGAAATCCTCGTTGTCCCAAGCATTGATCTGGCCAGGGCGAGCGATGTACGGCGCGTCCGGGAACATCTCTTTCAGTTCCGGCACCAGCGGGCCGTTCGGGCCTTGCTCAAAACTGGTGGTGAGGATGGTCGGCAAGTTGAAGAACTTGGCCAGGTCGGCCAGGGCCAGCACGTTGTTCTTGAACTCGTTGGGCGAGAAGTCCTGCACCAGGGAGATCAGGCCGGTCTGGTGGTCGACCAGCAGCACAATGGCGTCGTCTTTGTTCAAGCGGTTGTAGGTTGGAGTGCTCATGGTTGAATCCTTTTTTGTTTAAGTGGGTTGGGCGTTGCGTTCAACATGGGCACAGATTAATGGGTGGGCGGCGGGGGATAAATCGGGTTGGATGTGTCTTACTGTCAACTGAATTAGGACAATTGGCGAGTAGTGTTGGGGAGGAAGAGGGGTGTGGAGAGATGGTTTTTTTTCCAGGCATTAAAAAGCCGGCTAGTGGCCGGCTTCTCGGGGACTGCTTCAGCTTATTTTTGACAAACCTCACCAGCCTTCAAATCGCTCAGCCAACTTACCGTCTGGCTGAATAGTAGGGGCATCAGCGGGAACTCCTCCGCATCGCCGGGCAAGGTTGATAGCTTGGTGCCACCCCCCTGCCAAAGGTGCGGCGCATGATACCCACATTCATTTCAAATGCCCACCTCCGGTTCCGGTTTAGAGCCTTCCCAGCCCAGCAGGTGTTCGTCGAGCGGCACATGCCTGCGGTTGTTCAGGGTGGACCACCAGAATACCCAGCCGAGGATCTGGAAGTTCTGTTCGAAGCGCTGGTCGTGGGTCAGGTATTCGTCGGGGTGTTCGCTGGCGTTGTGGCTGCGCATGCGCAAACCACCGCCAGGGCGGTTGTAGAGGTATTTGATGCGCAGCATGCCGTCGTGTTCGACGGCGTAGATCTCGCCGTCGATGATTTGGGTGCGGCCTCTGTCGATGGCGAGGGTGGAGCCTTGTTGGATGATGTCGATCATGCTGTTGTCGACCATGAAGGCGCCCAGGGCGCGGTCGGGTTTTACGTTGAGGGCTTCGAGTGTGTGCAGGGCGACGCGGATGCACTCGATGGCGGTGAATGAAGCGTGGAGCGGGATTTCCACGTCGAGTTGTTGCGCGTGGGCGGCGGGGCCTGTGAGGTATTTGCCGGTTTCTTCACGGGCAGACAGTCCTTTGCGAGTGTCCGGGCCTTCCAGCAGGAAGTTGGCCGGTGGGTGTTTGGGGCCTTCGCCGGTGCGTAGCCATCGGCTGGAGATGCACAGCAGTTCTGCGATCTCGTTGAGTCGGCCCATGGGTACACCGCGCTTGAACCAGTTGTTCACGTGTTGCGGCGTGACACCACGGTTCTTGGCGAAGTCGGAGGCGGAAAGATGCACTTCCCGCAGTAACGCTTTTAAACGATCACCTGATGTATTCATAAACGCGAGTTTACTGGCGGGGAAAACAGATCAAATAAACCATGCGTTGACGTGCGCCTGTAGGTATTTGCTTAGTTGTAGCCTGATCTTTCAGATATCAAACTCGGTTAAACCTTAACTGTAAGAAGTTGAACTTTGCGTTTAATTTTTCCCACAAAAAAAGCCCCGAGTGATCGGAGCTTTCTTGATTGCCTGGGCAATGTGGAGCGGGTATCAGCCTTTGTAGGCCGCTACCGACTTCATGATCTCGGCGCGGGCGGCGTCGGCGTTGCCCCAACCGTCGATCTTCACCCATTTGCCTTTTTCGAGGTCTTTGTAGTTCTCGAAGAAGTGCTTGATCTGTTCCAGCAGCAGTGGCGGCAGGTCGGTGTATTCCTTCACGTCCACGTACAGTTGCGACAACTTGTCGTGCGGCACAGCGATAACTTTGGCATCGCCGCCGCCGTCGTCAGTCATGTTCAGGATGCCGACTGGACGAGCGCGGATAACCGAACCTGGGGTCACCGGGTAAGGGGTTACAACCAGTACGTCGAGGGGGTCACCGTCGTCGGCCAGGGTGTTAGGGATGAAACCGTAGTTGGCCGGGTAGAACATCGGGGTGGCCATGAAACGGTCAACGAACAGGCAGTCGCTGTCTTTGTCGATTTCGTATTTGATCGGCGCGTGGTTGGCCGGAATCTCGATGGCGACGTAGATGTCGTTCGGCAGGTCTTTGCCAGCCGGAATCTTGCTGTAGCTCATTGGGCGTTGCCCCCGTTAGTTGGCCAAGAAACTTGGCCGGATTGGCCTAAAAGTGGCGGCGATTATAGGCATATTCCGTCGCCGATGCCATGCGCCAGACGTCGTACGGTTATTCGCCCTGCGGCTGATAACGCGGGTCATGCGCTTGCAGTTGGTTCAGGCGGGCCAGGGGATCCTGGCGGTAGAAGCTGCTGAGTTGGGCGTATACCTGTGGATAACTTTCGACCAGCAAATCCGGGGCACTGAAAAAATATTCGCTGGTGACGGCAAAGAATTCAGCCGGGTTTTCGGCGGCGTAGGGGTCGATCCGGGTTTCAGCGTCCGGGTTGGCGTCGAGCTGGCGATTGAGGTCGTCAAATGCGCTTTGCATCACGCTGGCCCATTCTTGCACACGCATGTCGTGGTGCAGCGGCGGCAGGCCGTTGGCGTCGCCGTTGAGCATGTCGAGCTTGTGCGCGAGTTCGTGGATCACCAGGTTATAGCCTTCCCACTGGCCGCTGGCGAGCACGCCAGGCCAGGCGAGAATCACCGGGCCTTGCTGCCAGGCTTCGCCGCTGTGCTCGCCGTCCCACTCGTGTTCGATGCCGCTGCTGTCGCGGTGGCGCTGGGGGCTGACGAAGTCGTCGGGGTACAGCACGATTTCGTGGAAGCCCTGATACCAGTCGAGGTCGCCGAGGTTCATCAACGGCAGTTGGGCCTGGGCGGCGAGCAGCAAGCGCTGTTCCTGATGCAGCTCGACGCCGGGCAGGGCGGTGAGGTGTTTTTCGGCGAGGAACACCACGCAGGCTTCGCGCAGCCACAGGTCCTGGTCGGCACTGATGCCGTCGAGAAAGGTCAAGTGGTGGCGCACCCGTTGCCAGGTGTCGTCGGCAATCGGGTGCTTGGCCAGCAGGCGCCGGCGACGCCAGGCGCTGAGGGACCACATCGCGGGTCAGTTCGACTTGGCTTCTGAGGATGAGCGGCCAAAGCGGCTGCGGAACACGCCAATGATCATCGGCACCAGTGACAGCAGGATGATGAACACCACCAGCAGCGACAGGTTTTTCTTGATAAATGGCACGTTGCCGAAGAAGTAGCCCAGGGTCACCAGGCCGCCGACCCAGAGGATAGTGCCCAGCACGCTGAAACCGAAGAATCGCGGGTAAGGCATTTTGGCAATCCCGGCGACGAACGGCGCAAAGGTGCGCAGGATCGGCAGGAAGCGCGCCAGGGTCACGGTTTTGCCGCCGTGCTTGTCGTAGAAGTCGTGGGTTTTTTGCAGATAGTCGCGGCGGAAGATTTTCGAGTTCGGGTTATTGAACAAGCGTTCGCCGACGGTTCGCCCGATCACGTAGTTGGTGCTGTCACCGAGGATCGCCGCCAACATCAACAGGCCGCCCAGCAAGACCGGGTCCATGCCGCCGCCTGCCGCGACTGCGCCGGCGATAAACAGCAATGAATCACCCGGCAGGAACGGCATGACCACCAGGCCGGTCTCGCAAAAGATCACCAGAAACAGAATGGCGTAGATCCACGGACCGTAATTGGTTACCAGCAGGTCGAGGTAGACGTCGAGATGCAGGATAAGGTCAAGCGGGTTGAAATCCATGGATGGCACCTGTGTGGATGGCCCGGCTCAGCAGGCCTGTGCGGAAGCTCGGGCAATAAGGCTACAAGTGTATGCCGCATTTCTTACAACCCTGAAAGGTCCGCATTATACGGATTGAGCGGTGAAAAGCGTGTGGGTTTTGTAGCCAAGGATGTCGCAGTTATCAAAGCTATACATCCACCCAATGTGGGAGCGGGCTTGCTCGCGAA
>NZ_JBAWDE010000375.1:0-11815 GCF_049590575.1 Pseudomonas sp. | reverse complement strand
CATCGGGGGCAAGCCCCCTCCCACATGGGTAGTGCGTTGTTGCTGGGTTACAGGCTTTCGAGAATGTCAGCCATGTCGTCCGCGTGCTCTTCTTCCTGAGCGAGGATCTCTTCGAACAGGCGGCGCGTGGTTGGATCTTTGTCGCCGATGTACTGGATGATCTCGCGGTAGCTGTCGACGGCGATACGCTCAGCGACCAGGTCTTCGTAGACCATTTCCTTCAGCGAATTACCGGCCACGTACTGCGCGTGGGAGTTCTTCGACAGCAGGTCGGGGTTGAATTCCGGCTCGCCGCCCAATTGCACAATGCGCTCGGCGAGTTTGTCGGCGTGTTCGGCTTCCTGGGTCGCGTGCTCGAGGAATTCCTCGGCGGCGATCTGGGCCTTTACGCCGCTGGCCATGAAATAGTGGCGCTTGTAGCGCAGTACGCAGACCAGTTCAGTGGCCAGCGAGGCGTTGAGCAGGCGAATGATTTCTTCGCGGTCGGCGTCGTAGCCCTCGGTCACTGCACCGTTTTCGACGTTCTGGCGGGCGCGGCTGCGCAGGGTCGCAACGTCAGTCAAGTTTGCTTCAGTCATCTCAATCTCCTGGTGCTAATCCGGTTTTACGCCACGCTCTACCGGCGTGATCGCTCCAAGTTGTGAGTCCTGGCGCAGGCAAAAAGTTTTATCGGATTTGACTGGATGTTTCAGAGACCCGACGACGAACCGGCGTGGTCCAGCGCTCCGACAAAATCACCCCGCCCAAGGTCAGCAAGCCACCGACCAGGTGATACCGCGCCAACTCTTCCTTCAGCACCACGGCGGCAATCAGCGCGGTAATCAACGGCAGCAGGTTGAAAAACAGTGTGGTACGGCTCGGCCCCAGGGTTTTCACCGAATGCATCCACGCCAGTGGCGCGAGCATCGACGCCAACAAACATGCGTACAGCACCAGCGGAATATTCGCCCAGCCGAGGCCGGTTTTCGCCGAGAACAGAAACAGCGGACACAGCACCACCACCGCCACCAGCACCTGCAGATACAGGAGCACCAGTGGCGGCAGGCGCAGTTGCCATTTTTTCAGCAGGGTGCTGTAGACCGCGTAGGCCAGGGTGGCGACCAGCATCATGCCGTCGCCCAGGTTGACCCCGTGTTGCAGCAACGCGCCGAGGCTGCCGGCAGACACCACCACGACCACGCCGGCGAACGACAGCACGGCACCGGTCAGCGCGCCGAACGTCAGGCGCTGGCCGAGGCTGATGATCGCGGCGGTCAACGCCATCAACGGCATCAGCGACAGGATGATGCCCATATTGGTCGCGCTGGTCAGCGTGGCGGCGTAATACGCCAGGCTTTGATACACGGCCATGCCCAGCACGCCGAGGATAAACACCTTGCCCAGGTTCGGGCGGATGATCGACCAGTTCGCAATCACCGGCTTGAGCATGAACGGCGTAAACAGCAATGCCGCCAGCAGCCAGCGATAGAAGCCGATTTCGGCGGGGAAAATCGAACCCACGGCCAATTTGTTGACCACGGTGTTGCCGGCCCAAATGAAGATGGCCAGCAGGGGATACGCGTATTGCATCGAAAGCAACCCGGTGTGTTGATGAGGCAGGATTATCCCTTGTCTGGATCGAAGCCTATACTGCGACCCAGACAAACAGCCTCTGTATCCAGACAACATGGCCCGACATACCGTACGCCTCGCCGATTTCCCGCGCCTGCCGAGCCCGGTGTACTTCCGCTATTCCGACTTCGCCCCGGACACCGAGTGCACCCCGCACCAGCATTTCTGGGGTTCCCTCGACTATTCGGCCAGCGGCGTGATGCGCATGGAGGTGGCCGGCAACCGTTTCATGTCGCCGCCGCAATACGCGGTATGGGTGCCGCCGCATACCGAACACAGTTCCTACAATGCCCATGCGATTGTGTACCACTCGGTGGGCCTGGCCCCGGAACTGTGCGAGCAACTGCCGAAGCAGCCGTGCACCCTGGCGATCAGCGACATCCTCAAGGCCATCCTGCGGGATTTCGCCCTGCGCGACGTGAATCACCCGCAAAGCGATGCCGACCGGCGCCTGGCCGAGGTGGTGGTGGACCAGCTCAAGCAGGCACCGATCCATGATTGCTTCCTGCCGTATGCCCGCCATCCGGGGTTGCTCGGCGTGCTTGAAGGCATGCAGGCCGACCCCGGCGACAACCGCCCCCTGGCGCACTGGGCCGAGCAGATACATGTAAGCGAACGCACCCTGGCGCGGCAATTCGTGCGCGAGCTGGGCATGAGCTTTGGCGAATGGCGTCAGCGCCTGCGTTACCTCGCGGCCATTGAGGCGCTGGACAGTGATCGCAGCGTGCAGCACGTGGCCTTTGACCTGGGCTACAGCACCGCCTCGGCCTTCATTGCGATGTTCCAGCGCCATGCCGGCTGCACGCCGGAGCAGTACCGGCGGACAAATATTCGCGGCCGATGAAGATGTAACAGGCTTTGACTACACTCTTCGACAGGCCGTGCCGCCCGGCACGGTAACAGGGAGAAAACTCCATGAAGATGCTGCGTATTCCGCTGTTGATGATGGGCCTGCTGCTGTGTTCCCAGGGTTTTGCTGCCACCGCACAGCAAAATAAGATGACCACCTGCAACGCCGAGGCCACCACCAAAACCCTCAAGGGTGACGAGCGCAAGGCGTTTATGAAGACCTGCCTGTCGGCCCCGGCAGCCAACGACGCCAAGCCCCTGACGCCGCAGCAGCAGAAAATGAAAGATTGCAATGCCGACGCCAAGACCAAGGCCCTGACCGGCGATGCGCGTAAAACCTTTATGAGTAGCTGCCTCAAAGGTTAACCACGCGCTCACGGGCACTGAAGATCGAGTGTGGGAGCTGGCTTGCCTGCGAATGCATCAACTCGGTTTGACTGATACACCGGTGCGCCCGCATCGCAGGCAAGCCAGCTCCCACACTTGATCGCATTAGCACCCTGACCTCTCGCTTGATTCCCTCAAGGCTGGCAGACTGCCCATCCTTTAACGCCGTTCGTTTTGAGGCTGTATGCCAACGTTTTCTCAGCGTCACGTGATCTTACTGGCCAGCTACATCATCATTTTCGGCGGGTTGCTGCTGGTCCTGCCGCTAAAGTTGCTGCCTAGCCTGCTGGCCGGCCTGTTGGTGTATGAACTGGTCAACATGCTGACCCCGCAACTGCAGCGGCTGATCGAAGGTCGGCGTGCGCGTTGGCTGGCGGTGGCCTTGCTCGGCACGTTGATTGTCAGCGTATTGGCCCTGATCTTCGCCGGCGCCATCAGCTTTCTGCTCCACGAGGCGGAAAACCCCGGGGCTTCCCTCGACAAATTCATGGGCGTGGTCGACCGCGCGCGCGGCCAGCTGCCGCCGTTCCTCGACGCCTATCTGCCCGCCAGCGCCGCCGAATTCCGCGTGGCCATCGGCGACTGGTTAAGCAAGCACCTGAGCGAACTGCAACTGGTCGGCAAAGACGCCGCCCATATGTTCGTGACCCTGCTGATCGGCATGGTGCTTGGTGCGATCATCGCTCTGCAGCGCGTGCCCGACCTGACCAAACGCAAGCCCCTGGCCGCCGCGCTGTTCGACCGCCTGCACCTGCTGGTCCAGGCGTTTCGCAACATCGTTTTCGCTCAGATCAAGATCGCCGCGCTCAACACCGCGTTTACCGCGATCTTCCTCGCCGTGGTGCTGCCGCTGTGTGGCATCCACCTGCCACTGACCAAGACCTTGATCGTGCTGACCTTCCTGCTGGGCCTGCTGCCGGTGATCGGCAACCTGATGTCCAACACCCTGATCACCATCGTCGCGCTGTCGCTGTCGATCTGGGTGGCGGTGGCGGCATTGGGGTATCTGATCGTGATCCACAAGGTCGAGTACTTCCTCAACGCGCGCATCGTCGGCGGGCAGATCAGTGCCAAATCGTGGGAATTGCTCCTGGCGATGCTGGTGTTCGAAGCCGCGTTCGGCTTGCCGGGCGTGGTGGCGGGGCCGATTTACTACGCGTATTTGAAGAGTGAGCTGAAGCTCGGCGGGATGGTTTAAGCTTTTTGTCGCTTGGGCCGGCCTGATCGGGGGTAAGCCCCCTCCCACATTTGGAATGCGTTCCACCTGTGGGAGGGGGCTTGCCCCCGAAGGGCGCGCCGCCGTTTCAGCTAAGACTCAACTGCCGTACCGCTTGCTCGCCTCAATCGCCAACCCGCTGCCGATGCTGCCGAAGATATTCCCTTCCACATGCCGCGCATTCGGCAGCATTGCCGAGATGCTGTGGCGCAACGCCGGAATGCCGCTGGAACCGCCGGTAAAGAACACCGTGTCCACCTGCGCCACGTCCACCGAGGCGTCGTTCAGCAGTTGGGTGACGCTGTTGCGCACGCGCTCCAGCAGGCCATCGATGGCCGATTCGAACAGCGTTCGGCTCAGGTCCACGCTCAGGCCCGGTTCAACCCGGTCGAGCAGCACGTGGCGGCTGTCTTCGTGGGTCAGCTGGATCTTGGTTTCTTCCACTTCCATGGCCAGCCAGTGGCCGGCGCGCTGTTCGATCAGCTTGAACAGGCGGTCGATGCCGCCGGTGTCTTCGATGTCATAGCGCATGCTGCCCAGGGCCAGTTGGGATTTCTGTGAGTACACCGAGTTGATGGTGTGCCAGGTCGCCAGGTTCATGTGGTGGCTGGTGGGCATGTAGGCGCCGCTTTTCATGCGGCTGCCGTAGCCGAACAGCGGCATCATGCCGGCCAGCGAGAGCTGTTTGTCGAAGTCGGTACCGCCGATGTGCACGCCGCCGGTGGCGAGGATGTCGCTCTGGCGGTTGTCGTTGTGGCGACGGTCCGGCGACAGGCGCACCAGGGAGAAGTCGGAGGTACCGCCGCCGATGTCGACGATCAGCACCAGCTCTTCTTTTTCGATGGTGGACTCGTAGTCGAACGCCGCTGCAATCGGCTCGTACTGGAACGAGATGTCCTTGAAGCCGATCTTGCGCGCCACGTCGACCAGGGTGTTTTCAGCTTCCTGGTCGGCCATCGGGTCGTCATCGACGAAGAACACCGGGCGGCCCAGTACCACTTCTTCGAACTCGCGGCCGGCGGTGGCTTCGGCGCGGCTCTTGAGCTGGCCGATGAACAGCGCCAGCAGGTCGGTAAACGGCATCGCCGTGCCCAATACGCTGGTGTCGTGCTTGATCAGCTTGGAGCCCAGCAGGCTCTTGAGCGAGCGCATCAGCCGGCCTTCGTAGTTTTCCAGGTATTCGTGCAGGGCCAGGCGACCATAGACCGGGCGGCGCTCCTCGAAGTTGAAGAACACCACCGACGGCAAGGTGATCTTGTCGTCCTCCAGCGCGATAAGCGTCTCCTCGCCGGGGCGGATCCAGCCGACGGTGGAGTTGGACGTGCCGAAGTCGATGCCGCAGGCACGGGCTGGGGATGGGTTTTTCATGTCTATCGGGTTCCGGTTGAAAAACGGCCGCGCAGTGTATGCCAGTCGGGAGCGGATGCGTAGGCCGACCATCCGTTAAATCGTGCTTGAAACTGAGCGGTTTGCCCCCACATCTGGTGCATACGGCCAGTGCCGATAACACTTTGACGCACCCCCAGGCCACAACTCTCAACAGGTGCAAAGCAGCGCACGTTGTGCCCCGGGCTGTGCGATCTCGATTAAGGATGGTGAACCGCCGATGGATTTCAAAGACTACTACAAGATATTGGGTGTCGAGCCGAGCGCCGATGACAAGGAAATCAAGGCCGCCTATCGCAAGCTCGCACGTAAATATCACCCGGATGTGAGCAAGGAAAAAGACGCCGAAGCCAAATTCAAAGACGCGTCCGAAGCCTATGAAGCGCTTAAAAGCGCGGATAAGCGCGCCGAATACGACGAGCTGCGCAAGTACGGCCAACATGGCCAGCCGTTCCAGGGCCCACCGGGCTGGCAGAGCCGTGGCGGGTTTGGCGGTGGCGGCCAGGACGCGGGGGATTTTTCGGACTTCTTCAGCTCGATCTTCGGCTCGCGCGGCGATGCTTTCGGGGGCGGCCAACGTCGTCCTGCCGGGCGTAAGGGCCAGGATGTGGAGATGCAGTTGTCAGTGTTCCTCGAGGAAACGCTGTCGACCGAGTCCAAGCAAATCAGCTTTCAGGTGCCGCAATACGACGCCTCGGGCCGGCACGTCAGCAACACCGTCAAGAGCCTGAACGTGAAGATCCCCGCAGGCGTGGCCGACGGCGAGCGCATCCGCCTCAAAGGGCAGGGTGCGCCAGGTATCGGCGGTGGGCCGAATGGCGACCTGTACCTGATCATCAAGTTTGCGCCGCACCCCAAGTTCGAAGTGGACGGCGAAAACCTGATCATCAACTTGCCCCTGGCGCCGTGGGAACTGGCGCTGGGCGCGGAAGTGGCGGTGCCGACCCTTACCGGCAAGATCAACCTCAAGGTGCCGGCCGGCAGCCAGAACGGCCAGCGCATGCGCGCCAAGGGCCACGGCTTGCTGAACAAGGCCGGGCAGCGTGGCTTCCTGTACGTGCAGCTCAAGGCGGTGATGCCGCCGGCAGCCGATGACGGCGTGAAAGCGTTGTGGCAGGAGCTGGCGCAGAAGGCTGCGTTCGATCCACGCGCCAATTTCTGAGGCGCTCATGTAGGCGACCGGCAA
Organism: Pseudomonas sp.; assembly: GCF_049590575.1. Taxonomy (GTDB): domain Bacteria; phylum Pseudomonadota; class Gammaproteobacteria; order Pseudomonadales; family Pseudomonadaceae; genus Aquipseudomonas. The sequence continues at coordinate 5,180 of NZ_JBAWDE010000375.1, read as the reverse complement.
GCCGGGCGCCTACAGGTTTGCCCGGCTCAGAACAGGAAATACCGCTGCGCCATCGGCAACACCTCCGCCGGCTCGCACCACAGCAGCACGCCGTCGGCCTTGACCTGATAGGTCTGTGGATCAACCTCGATATCCGGCAAGTAATCGTTGTGGATCAGGTCGGTTTTCTGCACGTTGCGACAGCCCTTCACCACCCCGATCTGTTTTTTCAGGCCCAGCGCTTCCGGCAAGCCTGCGTCGAGTGCTGCCTGGCTGATAAAGGTCAGGCTGGTGGCGTGCAGCGAGCTGCCGAAGCTGGCGAACATCGGACGGTAGTGCACCGGTTGCGGGGTGGGGATCGACGCGTTGGCGTCGCCCATCAGGCTTGAGGCAATCGCGCCGCCCTTGAGGATCAGGGTCGGCTTGATGCCGAAGAACGCCGGGCGCCACAGCACCAGGTCGGCCCACTTGCCGACTTCGACGGAGCCGACGATATGGCTGATGCCATGGGTGATCGCCGGGTTGATGGTGTACTTGGCGATGTAGCGCTTGGCGCGGAAGTTGTCATTGCCCGGACCGTCGCCGGGCAGGGCGCCGCGCTGTTTCTTCATCTTGTCGGCGGTCTGCCAGGTGCGCGTGATCACTTCGCCAACACGGCCCATGGCCTGGCTGTCGGAGCTGATCATCGAGAACGCGCCGAGGTCGTGCAGGATGTCTTCGGCGGCGATGGTCTCGCGGCGGATGCGGCTTTCGGCGAAGGCCACGTCTTCGGCAATACTCGGGTCCAGGTGATGGCAGACCATCAGCATGTCCAGGTGTTCGTCGATGGTGTTGCGCGTGAACGGCCGCGTCGGGTTGGTCGAGCTGGGCAGCACGTTGGGAAAACCGCAGGCCTTGATGATGTCCGGCGCGTGGCCGCCACCGGCCCCCTCGGTGTGGTAGGTGTGAATGGTGCGGCCCTTGAGCGCGGCCAGGGTGGTTTCGACAAAGCCGGATTCATTCAGCGTGTCACTGTGGATCGCTACCTGCACGTCGTATTGGTCGGCGACGCTCAGGCAGTTGTCGATGCTGGCGGGGGTGGTGCCCCAGTCTTCATGCAGCTTCAGGCCGATGGCGCCGGCCTTGACCTGCTCGATCAACGGCTCCGGCAGGCTGGCGTTGCCCTTGCCGGTATAGCCGATGTTCATCGGGAACGCGTCGCTGGCCTGCAGCATGCGCGCCAGGTGCCACGGCCCCGAGGTGCAGGTGGTGGCGTTGGTGCCGGTGGCCGGGCCGGTGCCGCCGCCGATCATGGTGGTCACGCCGCTGGTCAGCGCTTCTTCGATCTGCTGCGGGCAGATGAAGTGCACGTGGGAGTCGATGCCGCCGGCGGTGAGGATCATGCCTTCGCCGGCGATCACTTCGGTGCTGGCGCCGATGGCCATGGTCACGCCGGGCTGGATGTCCGGGTTGCCGGCCTTGCCGATCGCATGGATGCGGCCGTTCTTCAGGCCCACGTCGGCCTTGACGATGCCCCAGTGGTCGATGATCAGCGCGTTGGTGATCAGGGTGTCGACGACTTCATGGGCGAGCAATTGGCTCTGGCCCTGGCCGTCGCGGATCACCTTGCCGCCGCCGAATTTCACTTCTTCGCCGTAGACGGTGAAGTCTTTTTCGACCTCGACGAACAGGTCGGTGTCGGCCAGGCGGACCTTGTCGCCCACGGTGGGGCCGTACATGTCGGCGTAGGCTTGACGGCTGATTTTCATGTGTGTGCCCTGAGAATAATGTGTTGAATGTGATTCCGCTTTCGCGAGCAAGCCCGCTCCCACATTTGTTCCACGTACATTCTTTGGAATACGGTCCAATGTGGGAGCGGGCTTGCTCGCGAAGAGGCCCTAAAGGTCACCCATAATCCGCCCGGCAAACCCGAACACCCGGCGCCCGCCGCTCAAGTCCACCAGCTCGACCTCACGGCTCTGCCCCGGCTCGAACCGCACCGCAGTCCCCGCCGGAATATTCAGGCGCATGCCGCGACTTACCGCACGGTCGAAGGTCAGCGCGTCATTGGTCTCGAAAAAATGGTAGTGCGAGCCCACCTGAATCGGCCGGTCGCCGCTGTTCGCCACGCTCAACGTGACAGTGCGCCGCCCAACGTTGAGCTCGATTTCGCCAGGCTGGATCTGATATTCACCAGGAATCATGCAGGTTGCCCCAGGGTCTTGAAGTAGATGGCGGTCGGGCTGTAGCGCCCGTCCGGGCTTTGGCAGTAGTCGGGCAGCTCACCGATCTTGGTGTAGCGCAGCGACTGGTAGAAGGCTTCGGCACCCGAGCCGGCCTCGGTGTCCAGGTACAGCAGCCCGCGCTTGTGCTGGCGTGCCGCGAGTTCCAGGCTGTTCATCAACTGCTGGCCCAGGCCGTGGCGGCGCGCAGTGCTGTGCACCAGCAATTTTTGCACCTCGGCGCGGTTGAGGCCGTTGGCCTTCTGGCACAGCGCCAACTGCACACTGGCGATCACCTGTTCGTCGCGTATCACCACCCACAGCAACAGGCTGGCGTCTTCGATGCTGGCCTGCACCCCGGTCAGATAGTCGCGAGCCTGGGCCTCATCAAAATCAGCCATAAAGCCCACCGACGCACCGTGCCTGACCGCGTCGAGCAACAGCTCAATCAAACCCTGGCGGTAATGGGCGAAGCTTTCGGCATTCACTCGACGCAGTTGGGTCGCACTCATCGAACTCACTCCTTGGGCGGTTCTGCGCCCGGGTTCAAGGTCAGTTGCATAAAGGTCAGGTCCAGCCAGCGGCCGAACTTGATGCCCACCTGGGGCATCTGCCCGGTGCTGACGAAACCCAGGCGCTCATGCAAGCGGATCGAAGCCTGGTTGCCGCTCTCGATGGCGGCGACCATCACGTGTTTGCCCCCTGTGCGTGCGCGTTCGATCAGGGCTTCCATCAGCAGCGGACCGAGGCCTTTGCCGCGCTGGTCGCTGCGCACATACACCGAATGCTCGACGCTGTAGCGGAAGCCTTCGAAAGGGCGCCAGTCGCCGAACGAGGCATAGCCGAGCACTTCATCGTTTTCGATTGCCACCAGGATCGGATAGCCCTGGGCCTGGCGCGCACTGAACCAGGCCTGGCGGTTGCCGAGGTCTACCGGTTGTTCGTTCCAGATCGCGGTGGTGTTGCGCACGGCGTCGTTGTAGATATCGCGGATCGCCGGCAAATCGTTTTGAGTCGCGTCACGAATCATGGCCGTTCCTCAGGCGATGGGTTGGTGAACGGTGACCAGCTTGGTGCCGTCAGGGAAGGTGGCTTCCACCTGGATATCCGGGATCATCTCCGGGATGCCTTCCATCACTTGTTCACGGCTGAGCAGAGTGGTGCCGAAGTGCATCAGGTCGGCGACGGTGCGGCCGTCGCGTGCACCTTCCATCAAGGCGGCGGAAATGTAGGCGATGGTTTCCGGGTAGTTGAGCTTCACCCCGCGCGCCAGGCGCCGTTCGGCCACCAGGCCGGCGGTGAAGATCAGCAGTTTGTCTTTTTCCCGTGGGGTCAAATCCATGCTTCAGGTGCTCCAGATTCTGGGTGAAACGGCTTCACGGCCCAGCACGGCCGGGCGCAACAGCCGCCATAAATCAATCAACCAACCGCGCGCCAGCAACGCTTCACTGGCCAGGCAGCGGGCGACCAGCAGGCCGGGCAGTTGGGTCAGGTCGCCGCGCACCGCGTGGGGCAGTGATCGGCAGTGTTCAAGCAGTTCAGAGTCGATATCGCCGGTGAGCAACAGCGTGGCAAACACCGGTTGCCCGTCCAGGCCAATCGGCGAGTCGAGCAAACCGTCGCCGCCGGTGACGCGTTGGCGTTCGTGCCAGAGCAGCTGGCCGTCGCGGCGGATATCCAGGTGCGCTTGAAAGTGGCCGAGGTCGAAACGCTCGCCACTGGCCGGGCGGCCCAGGGCGACCACGTCCCAGTAGAACAACCGCGCGTCGCCCTGCAGCTCGATGCGCGTGGTGAGTTCGGCCTGGGCGGCGCTGAAGACGATGGTTTCCTGGGGCAGCCACTCCAGGGTGGCGCCGGCTTCCACGGTAAGGTCAAGCTGCTGAAACGCCGGGCCACTGGCGCGGTACCACTTGGCTGCACCGGGGCTGGTCAGTTGGGCCCAGGCGCCTGCGCCAACCTGCGCGCGGATGTCCAGGCGGTCGCCGCCGGCAATTCCGCCGGGCGGGTGCACGATGATGTGCTGGCACACCTCGGGGCCTTCGGCGTACAGGTGCTTTTGCACTCGCAGCGGGCCCAGGTGGCGGCGCATCACCGGGCGCGTGGTCTCGCCGAAGCGCGCGTAGCCGAGTTCCAGCTCGGCGTGCCAGCTGGGGGTGAACAGGGCGGGGGAGACGGGCAGGTTCATAATTATGCTTATCGTTAGGATGCTACAGATTAGATGGTTACGAGCCCTCGTACACCTTCACTTTCCATATTTTCACCACGGCCCTGCTGGACGATTTCACCACGGGACATCACCAGGTAGTGGTCGGCCAGCTCGGCGGCGAAGTCGTAGAACTGCTCCACCAGCAGGATCGCCATATCGCCGCGTGCCGCGAGTTTCTTGATCACCGCGCCGATCTCCTTGATCACCGACGGTTGGATGCCCTCGGTGGGCTCGTCGAGGATCAACAGGCGCGGGCGGCTGGCCAGGGCTCGGCCAATTGCCAACTGTTGTTGCTGGCCACCGGACAAGTCGCCGCCACGCCGGTGCTTCATTTGCAGCAACACCGGGAACAGCTCGTAGATAAACGCCGGCACTTCCTTGGCCTCCGAGCCGGGAAACCGCGACAGGCCCATCAGCAGGTTTTCTTCCACGGTCAGCCGCCCGAAAATCTCCCGGCCCTGGGGCACGTAGGCGATGCCGGCGTGCACACGCTGGTGCGGCTTGAAACCGGTGATGGCCTTGCCTTCCCAATTCACCGCGCCCTCTTTGGCCGGCAGCAAGCCCATCAGGCATTTGAGCAAGGTGGTCTTGCCCACCCCGTTACGGCCGAGCAGGCAGGTGACTTCGCCGATCTTCACGTCAAAAGACAGACCGCGCAGGATGTGGCTACCGCCGTAGTACTGGTGCAGCTTGTCGACTTGCAGCATTCTCAAAACCTCCTCAATCCCCTGTGGGAGCTGGCTTGCCTGCGATGGCATCACCTCGGTGTCACTGCAAGACCGAGTCGCCTGCAT
>NZ_JBAWDE010000374.1:0-1564 GCF_049590575.1 Pseudomonas sp. | reverse complement strand
AGACGCTTTAGACCAGACGATTGTTGCGATTTGCATTGGTTTATTTGTACTTAGTACCATCGTTCTACGCGATGGTCGACCGACTCACCCGCGGAATTTTACGAGCTGATGGCGCGCTGCTCAATCGCTGCTCCCGCTCAAAACCTCCGCGAACTGTGAGACTCTTTATCGTGGCGTGCTCGCGTGGCGGTGATGGCTGGCTGTGGTGGTCGGCCGGCCTGCTGGTTCTCAGCTTCGGCGGCACCGATCGGCTGCAAGCTTTTTCGGCGGCGTTTCTTTCGGCTTGCTCCGCGGTTCTTCTATTCGCTCGCCTTAAGGTACACATTCGCCGTCCGCGGCCGCATGGTCCGCATCGCTGGGCGCGCATCGCGGCCCCAGATCAATTCTCGTTTCCGTCGGGTCATAGCATGACTGCTTTCGCGGTTTGTTCGGCTCTATTCGATTTCTACCCGCACTGGTGGCCGATTCTGCTAGTCATAGCCGTTGCCGTCGCTACGTCGCGCGTAATCCTCGGGCTGCACTATTTAACCGACGTGCTCGCCGGTGCGGTGATCGGCTCGGCGCTCGGGGCGATATGGTCTGAATTGTTGCGTGGCGCCGGCGCCTGAGTGCGGCTGAGTCTCCACAGCATTCGCCCGTTGTGGCTCTTCGCTTCGACCAGTTGGTATCGGTGCGCCAATACGAGCGCGTATTGGGTGGCGCACTTCCCCATGTGCGCGAGCTCGGAGATTTGCTTGCTCGTGCGAAATTCCAGGGCATCGACGAACGGATAGACCCTATCCCAATCGCGCCGTAGAAGCCAATCGACGCTCATCCTCTGATCCTTCGGATATAATTCCATCCCGCGAGTCGCAATTTCTCTTCATTGAGGAAACGGAGATCGGCAAGCGCATCGCACCAAACTTTATTCCGCGCGGCCTTCTTTTCGGCTGGCGGTAAATTGCTTTTCTGAATTTCCGCCAGGCGCCGTCCGACGGAGGAAAGACGCATGCGGGCCGCGTGAAGTTCTTGGGTGTGGGTCATGGGAGTTAATTCGCCTTGGGAACTCGAATGTTGCTCGCTCGGGCAGCGGCCTCCAAGGCTTCATCCATTTTTTGAATATTGGCAATCGTGGCGACTACTCCGGCCTCGAAAGCCTGCTGCTGCAAGTCGATCAAGAGGTCGGCGAGCCTAGGAATCATAATCGCCGCCGCGGGCGGTAGCTCGTGTGCCTTATAGACGGATTGTGCCAGTTCGACCATTACCGGCTTCATGTGTTTCCATAATTCGCGGGCTATCGCGTCGATTTCTTCAATGCTAAGGGCCATCGGTTCCTTCCAAGATTTTCGAATAGCGGCCGCGCCTGGTCCTTCCGCTCGCTCCGCGTGACGCGGTGGTGATCCTTGTCGTAATTCAGGTGACACCATTGGCAGAGCGCTTTTAGATTCTCGTCGCGATCGTCGCCCGGCGTGTGGTTCAGGTGTGCGATCGTGAGAACTACCGTAACAGCGCGGCAGATTCCCCGCGGAAAGCGGTGTCTTTCGATGGCGCCATTGTGGTCTGTCCAATACACCTCAGGCGGTTT
>NZ_JBAWDE010000373.1:0-2017 GCF_049590575.1 Pseudomonas sp. | reverse complement strand
GAATGGGTGACGCGGTTTTCAGATTTTCCACGTTGAGGAGAACGTTCTCGCGGATGGCGTTGGCGAGCAGGTCGCCCGGCTCGGACAGGGCCGTCTTCACCGCGGGCGCGATGTGATCCACCAGTTGCGGCAAGTGCCCCGGCAACTCGGCGCCATCCTTCACAGTCTTGATCGCCGCGTCGACTGCGCCGCATTTGTCGTGGCCGAGCACGACGAGAAGCGGCGTGCCGAGAAATTTGACCGCATATTCAAAACTCGCGACGCCATTCTCCTCGGCAAAATTACCGGCGACGCGCACGACGAAAAGATCGCCGCGCCCGGAATCGAAGGCGTATTCGGGCGCAATCCGCGAATCGGCGCAGCTTAGAATTCCGGCATACGGATTTTGGCCGCCGGCCAGAACGCCCCGTTTCATGCCGAAGTCGTGGCGCTTCATGACGCCGTCGACGTAGCGTTCGTTGCCCTTTTTCAGCCGCTCCAGCGCCTCGTCGGGAGAGAGAATATTCTGCGGCTTGGGAATTTCTCCGGCGGCAAAAAGCGCGCGCCCCGAAAGGGCCGCGGCGGCGGTCGCGCCACCGACAAGTTTAAGAAAACCGCGTCTGGAATAAAACGGCGCGTGGTTCAGGGAGGGATTTCCGCAGATGGTGCACATAGCTTTTACTTAGCGTTATTTCACCCTAGGCCGGTGCCGTGCGACAAGTCAATGAAGTCGAAGGCAGTTAGCATCCTAATTTGAACTGCCCCATTTATCCGTTATTGGCCATCGACAGATCGACGATCCAGAAATAGAGCGCCAAGGACGTAAGACTAAAAATGATCAGTCCCCCGATCATGCACCACTTCACCGGCACCTTCGGACATAAGAGTCGCAGGAGATATATCCAACAAATTAAAATTGTTATCCCCAGCGTATTGAGGCCAAAATAAAAGAGGGTGAGCACGTTTTGTTTTAATCGGCACCTTCCGCCATAAAATTCAGAGGAAAAAATATCCAGCAGACAAAAATCATCCTCCCGGGCTTATCCAAGAGAGGATAAGGAGGGAGGGCATGTTCTTGTCTTAGAGGGATGCTTTTGCCGAGACAATCAAAAATACGCAGATATCTGCATATTCACCTCTGAGATGAATTCAATACTTGGAGATGGTTGCGCGTGAATTTGGCCAGAAGGTTTATCGTCTGCGCATGGCCAGAAAATGGACTCAAGAAGTGTGCTCCGGGAGAGCAGGAATCAGCGTGCGAACGCTGCAAATGATTGAATCTTATTCCCTGAAAAGGCCAACGATTGAAACTGCGCAGAAGCTTGCCATAGCCTTCCGATGTTCCTGGGAGGATCTCTTGGGCAAGCCTTAATTGACGGCGTTTCAGCCGGAGACCTGAAAGACAAATTCATTCCATCCGAACGCTCGCTTGGCATCGTCCGCTTCCGCGCTAATTTAAAAGCGTGCCCACGTTTTACGAGACCCTGGCCGCGGCAACGGAGGAACCGGTCGCACTGGGGATTATCACGGAAGTGAAAGGATCGAGCCCGCAGAAGGTCGGGGCCAAGGCGCTTTTTTACGCGGACGGCCGGATGGCCGGGACGATGGGCGGCGGTTGCCTCGAGGCGGAAATCCAGGACCGCGCGCGGCAGGCCCTGGCCACGGGCAAGCCGGAAACCTTCGACCTCGTCCTCGACCATGATTTCGGGTGGGACGACGGGCTGATTTGCGGAGGACGCGTGGGCGGCGTCATCCTGCCCCGCATTCATTCCGCCGCGCCGATCTGGACCGAGCTGGCCCGGCGGCAAAGCGGGCGCACCTGGGGCATCACGGAGGATTTTCAAATCGCCTGGGCCGACACCTCCGCGGACACATCTCCCGAACCGACCACGGGTTGGCGCTACCGGGAAACGGTCACGCCGCCGTACGCGTTGTGGATTGCCGGGGCGGGCCACATCGCGCAGGCCGTCGCGCCGCTGGCCCTCGGACTCGATTTCGCCGTGACGGTTTTCGATGACCGTCCCGCGCTGGCCAATCA
>NZ_JBAWDE010000372.1:0-79413 GCF_049590575.1 Pseudomonas sp. | reverse complement strand
CCACACGGGCTTTGAAAACTTGATAGTCGCGCTCGATGATGCTGACCAGCGAAGTAGGCACCTTAAAATAGCTGGAGACCATCGCCACAATGCTGTTTAGCACAGGGTCCGAGCCGCTTTCCAAGTCCGAGGTCAAACGGTCTACGTCGACCAGCCGAGCGCGTTCTTCTTCGGGCGATGAGTTACACGTGGTCATTTCGGCTACTATTGAGTGATAAGTCGGCTGGAAATGCCAAGATTAGGTGTTGATTCTATGCCTTGAGCTTATCACGGCGCCAAATTCCCACAATTATGGTTAGCCATTGCGCTGATAATCAGAAACTATAGGCCCTGGTTGTGAACCGCTTAAAGCTGAAGGAGCGGTTGCCGATAATTATCTGAGGTGGCGAACCATCGCCGTATCGACTGCCGACAATTCGCACCTCAGCTCTCCGACCTGGCCCCGACGGAGCAACATTTGATCAGTATTCTGTCTCGTAGTCTTGAGTTGGTGCGCCGATTTGCACGTAATCAGCCAAGCCCTCCGGTTAGCTACGCCGGCACCGTCGTGGTGATTGCGCTTTGTGCCGCCGTGCGCGTGCAGCTTCCCTTCACAGCACTACCGTACCTGTTTTTCATACCGGGGCTTATGTTCATCGGTTTCTGTTTCGGCGTTGGCCCATCGGTCATAGGCTGCGTGCTAGCAGTGCTCACCGCACACTATTTCTTCATTGGCGAGATTGGCTTTAATGATGGCTTGACCGCCTGGGTTAGTAGCGCAAGTTTCGCATTCGTGACCTTCGGCATGGCGGTTGTTTGCGCCTTATTCCGAAGAACCTTGAGCGCCCTCTCCGATGTCAACGATCGACTGGAGTATGAGGTCGAGCGTCGTACACTGGAGCGAGATGGTATCTGGAATGTATCCCCTGACCTAATCTGCACGCTGTCCGAGAACGGTGACGTCGTGGCGATGAATCCGGCCTGGCAAACCGAAACCGGACTTTCAGATCTAGAACTCAAGGACGGTGCATTTTTCTGCTTCATCTCCCCCTCCCAACTGTCGGATGCCCTACTCACCCTGGGCAGAGGGGATATCGCAGAGCTCGATACCCAAGGCTCTCGCGCCAATGGCAAACCGCTGCACCTGAACTGGCGAATAGCACGTCGAGAGGGGCTGTACTTCGCGGTCGCGCGGGACGTTACTCAATACAAGGAACGTCAAGAAGCGCTGGAGCAAGTGAGCTCGCAGTTGCAGCAGAGCCAGAAAATGGAAGCAGTTGGCCAGCTAACAGGTGGATTAGCCCATGACTTCAATAACCTGCTGACCGTGATCACGGGCAGCTTGGACATGCTCGACCGACGTATCGCCCAGGGCAAGCAAGAGGACTTACCACTATATGTAGGGCTCGCACGAAATGCTTCTGCCCGAGCAGCCTCTCTGACACATCGGCTGCTGGCCTACGCCCGACATCAGCCTCTGGCGAGCTCAGTAGTCAACCTGGCGTTGCTAGCTCAAGAAATGAGGGAGCTCATCAGCAGGAGCCTCACGCCGCGGATCGAACTGGAGCTATTGGCACCAGAAGAAACTTTGCTGTGCTTATGTGACGCCCACCAATTGGAAAACGCGATATTGAACCTGTGCATCAATGCGCGCGACGCTATGCCTCATGGAGGTCGGCTCCAGATCCAAATCAGCAAGGCCCGCGTTGATACCACGGATGGCGCTACAGCGCTGAACGCTGGGCAATACGCACTTTTCCGGATATCTGACACCGGGACGGGGATGCCACAAAGCGTGCTTGAGCGCGCTTTCGACCCATTCTTCACCACCAAACCCTTGGGCTCTGGAACCGGCCTGGGCCTCTCGATGGTCTATGGCTTTGCCCAGCAATCATCGGGCGAAGCCCGGATCGAATCAGTTATGGGGAAAGGCACTACGGTGAGCCTTTTCCTGCCATTGCACCACAGTCAAGCCACAACTGTTGATGTCAGCGTACCCATCAGTATGGAACACGATTTCCAGGCACATAACGCAAGGGTAATCGTGGTCGACGACGAAGATGCTATTCGTGACCTTATTGGCGAGACGCTGGAAGAAGTCGGCTATCAAGTCACCAAGGCTGGAACCGCTGCACAAGCACTGCGGGAGCTGGAAGCAAAAGCAGAGGCAGCGTTACTGATCACTGACATCGGCCTGCCCGGCAGTATGAGTGGCGATGAATTGGCGGTGATCGCGCTCAAAAAATGCCCTACGCTCAAAGTTCTCTTCATTTCCGGCTTCTTGGAAAATGCTGTCCCGGCGATCGCACTTAAAAGCGGCCAGACCGAACTCCTGCTAAAGCCCTTTGCCCTAAAAGAGCTTAAAGCAATTGTGCAGCGTTTAATCTCTCAACGATGAGCAGGCTCGACACCTCAGGCATACGCCGAGCAATTCGCAACCTTCGTGCCTTGCCCCGCGAAGCCAATGACTGCATCTTTCAAAGTTGGCGAACTACCGCTAGCCAATCACGTTGCTCACATTGCGTTCTGCCGAGCGCTACTCCTTGATCGAATAGCACACAGCCGCATCGACGTAGGATTACGACAACCGTGCAGATGCATCCTGTTGGCGCCAGAAAGCGATGGGGTGATGTGTTTCAGGTAGCCCTGTAAGCGAAGGATGGGCTTCTTGCTTGCAGAGTTTGAGCTTCAGTTCGGAAAGCGTCCGCCTTTGGCCACACTGGTGGGAATGAGTTCGCCGAAATTCTGCACGCTAAAAAACCGAGCGTTCGTTATCCTTCACCAATATCACATGGATTGGGCGCTCCGAATCCCCATGTCTAAGCGCATTGCCAATGAGGTTAGTAAAGACCTGCTCCATCCGTCCAGGATCGTACATCCCCGTAACTAAACTCTACAACACTGAGAAATTTTTGATCGAGGGACACTGGGATGATGAGCGAAGGCTCAACATGATCCCAGGTGGCAAGGCTGGTCTCCGATACCTTAGGGAACATTCAATACTCAATGACGGAGTAATTGCTACACCGGATGAGCGAGACGGTGTCGTGGATACGTGGCTAACTGGCCATCAAGGGAAAAGCCTTCCTCCCATAACTATCGCCGACAGGTGGCAGGACTAGACTTGGGCCGCCGCCCAGATATGCAGCCGTTCAGATCGCCTTTCAATACTCCAAATCACGGCCATTCGTGACTTAGCCACCAGCCATTGCCCACAAGAGATTGCTAAGAGAACAGGGGCGAGAGTCGACCAAATCTAAAGAATAATCAGCGGGAATACTTATTCGAGAGTGAAGGGGGTTCCATAGGTTTACTGCCGGGCTCATTAGTGCGGCGGGGCACTGGTTCTGGGAGCGAGCCTTCGAAGAGCGACCTCAATAAGAGCAGGACCGCACTGACTGCCTGCAATGCGGGCGACCGCCACCCAGACGGATGCCATCGGCACTCAGACTTGCGCCGGGCTTTTGACTAACAGGTTCGGTCCTTGGGCGTTAAGTATCTAATACCACCCTAGATCGCACTTTTCGTCGGCCCGTACCGCAAAAGAAGAAGCATTGCAGTTGCACTGGCAAGCCCGCAGGCGAGCATCGCGACATGGAACCCATGCTCCATCGCCGGCACGTAAAGCGCCGAGATTGCAGGTGAGCTGCTCGATTCAACGCCGTGAGAAATCACATGGCGTGCGATGTCTGATGTGATATTTGTCCCTTGGTCATGCGCCATGCTCGCGAGCCTGCAAGCAGCCTCTCTGCTCAAGAGTGCGCCAAGAAAAGCCACACCAATCGTCATGCCCATCTGGCGCAATGCGTTCATTGTGGCCGAAGCCGCACCGGCGTGGTCAATCGGCGCGCCAGCCATGACGGCCATGCTCGTAGACGGGACGGCAAGCCCTGCGCCCAGGCCCAGCACACCGAAGAGTGTGCCAACGATCCAATAGGGGGTATGTGCGGTGAATACAACCATTGCGGACATCGCCAGTGCGGTGAGGCCATAGCCTGCCACCAGAAGCCAGCGCACGGGGATCATCGCACTCAGGCGTCCATACAGGATGGATACGCAGCCGGTGATCACGAACTGCGGCATCATGCGCCAACCGGTTTCAACCGCAGACCAGCCTTGAATCGTCTGTAGATAGATCGAGAAAAAGAACAGGCTGCTGTAATACGAGAAGCCAAGCGCAAAAGACGCGTAGTTCACGATGGCGAATGAGCGGTGGCGAAACAGTGCCAGTGGCAGCAACGGTCGTTTTGCGCGCATTTCCACCACTAGGAACAGAACAAACCCCAGCAGCGAAAGCGGTAGCGCAATCAGTGCTGCGATCCCGTTCAATCCCTGCTCGCCAACCGCTATCAGCCCGTAGGTCAACGTGGCAAGGCAAAAAACGCTGAGTACCTGGCCGGCCAGGTCCAGGGCCGTGTGATCGGGATACTTGCGCTCCCTGATGCCCCAGACGCCTAACCCGATGGCCACCATTCCGAGTGGCAGGTTGATCAGGAAAATACTCTGCCATCCCAGGCTGTGGAGCATCAGGCCGCCCAGCAACGGCCCCAGGATAAGCGCCAATGCGCTGAATGCCGACCAGCCACCGATCACGTGGGCGCGCTCCTTGGGGTCGGGAAACGCATGGCTCAGGATTGGCATCGCGCCCGGGATCAATAGCGCGCCAGCAATCCCTTGCACCGCTCGACCCATGAGCAGCAGATCCAGTGATGCAGCCACGGCACAGAGCGCAGAGCCGACGGTAAACAGCACCACACCCGTCAGCCAGGCCCGCTTGTGCCCGTAGCGATCCGCGATCGGGCCAGATGACAGCATGAAAGCCGACAAGCAGATGGTATAGGCATTGATGACCCATTGCAGGCCCGCAATATCGGTCTGCAGCGCCTGTTGCAGGGTCGGCAGCGCGACATTCACGATGCTGATGTCGAGCGTGGCGAGGAATGTGCCCAGGTAGGCTGCGCCCAGGGCCGCGAGGCGGGGGAAGCTGCGGCTGGAGGCTTGGTGGGGTGAGGTACAGCGCTCAATGCTCATGCCTCATGATATTAATTGACTGACCGTCGGTCAATGGATTGGCCGGTATTTTGGGTGCCTCTGGAGGATCTGTCCTTTAAACTGATTCTATTTGCCGAAATTTGCGAACGAGCCGATGAAAGTTAAAGCCCCCGCCAAAGCGTTGCCGGCCAAGATGGCTGGCCGCCCCAGGACCAAGCCAGCCGAGGTACGTCTTGACGAGTTGATGGCCGCGGCCGAGACGCTGTTCCTTGCACAAGGGGTCGAGGCCACCACGATCAACGAAATCGTCGAGGCCGCACAGGTTGCCAAGGGCACGTTCTACCACTACTTCGCATCCAAGAACGAAATGCTCGATGCGCTTGGCAGGCGCTACACAGAACACTTCATGCTTAGCCTGGAGAAGGCCATGGCGCATTGCGCGCCGGATGACTGGGCTGAACGGCTTCGCGTGTGGATTCACGCCAATGTCGAAACCTACGTGGCAACTTTTCGCACGCACGATATCGTCTACACCAATCACCACCATCACGATCGAGCCAACCAGGCGAAAAACGCCATCCTCGATCAACTGCTGGAGATCATCGACGGAGGCAAGGCGGCCGGTGTATGGGCGCCTGAACAACCCAGGGTCGTGGCATTGCTGATCTACTCAGGTGTGCATGGCGCGACCGATGATATCATCGCCACCCGGGCGAAGGATTGCGCCCCCTTTGCACAATCGGTAGCGGAGGCTTGCCTGCGCATGTTGTCGCCCGCCGTCACCACCCATTGATTTCACCGCGCCCGGTGGCGTGAGTAGCCCGGCTGGGGCGTTTTCAGCCCCAGGTGCTCCCGGAGCGTGGTGCCGCTGTAGTGTTGCCTGAGCAGCTTGCGCCGTTGCAACTCGGGAACCACCTGCTCAACGAACGCGGTAGCACCCCCTGGCAGGTGGGAGAACATGACGTTAAAGCCATCCGCTGCGCCATTGTCCAGCCACAGCTGCATCTGGTCCGCGACCATCGCTGCGGTGCCGACCATCTCCAGGCCTTGGTAGCCGCACACTCGCCGAGCCAGGGCAAGGATGCTCAACTGCTCTTGCCGTGCCAGTTCGACCAGCCTGTCCCGGCCACTCTTGCTGGCGTTGCTCGCAGGCATTTGCGGTAGCGGGCCGTTCCTGTCGTAGTCGGCGATGTTGTGCCCCAAGGCAATCGACAGCGTCGCTAGGCTGCTTTGGTCGTCGACCAGGTCGTCCAGCAGCTGTCTTTTCTCCTGCGCCTGCGCGAGGCTGTCCCCGAGCACCACAAAAACCGCAGGGATGATCTTCAAGTCCGCCGTACGCTTGGCTGCAGCGGCCCTGGATTGCATGTCTGCGTAGAAGCTTTGCGCCGAAGGCAGGTCGGTCTGGTAGGTGAAGACCACTTCTGCCGTTTGAGCGGCGATCGCTCGCCCTGCCTCGGATGCCCCGGCCTGCACGATGACTGGGCGAGCCTGGATGGGCCGGGCAACGTTGAGTGGGCCACGGACGGAGAAGCTGGCGCCTTGATGGTCGAGTACGTGCAACTTCTGCGGGTCGAAGTAGAGACCGCTTTGTGCATCCTGGCAAAAGGCATCTTCATCCCAGCTTTCCCATAGCCCATCCATCACGTCGCAGAATTCCCGTGCCCGCAGGTACCGGTCGGCATGAGCCATGTGTAGGTCCTTGCCGAAATTGGCGGCCTCGTTCGGGTTGCTGGAAGTCACCAGGTTCCAGCCGCATCGCCCCGCGCTGATCAGGTCAAGCGAAGCCAGCCGGCGCGCCAGCATGTACGGCTCGTTGTAGGTGGTGCTGGCCGTTGCTATCAAGCCGATATGCCGGGTTACCGCCGCCAGCGCGGGAAGCAGGGTCAGGGGGTCGAGCGTGGTAACGCTGTGGCTGCGCATCAGTGATTTGACAGGTGCGTCCCGCAGGGCCAGCGAGTCGGGCAGGAACAGGCCGTCGAAGCAACCTTGCTCCAGGGTTTGCGCGAACCCTTTCATGTGCTCAAAGCTCGACTGGAAGCCTGGTTGTGCACCGGGGTAGCGCCAGGCGCCGGCATGCACGCTTG
Organism: Pseudomonas sp.; assembly: GCF_049590575.1. Taxonomy (GTDB): domain Bacteria; phylum Pseudomonadota; class Gammaproteobacteria; order Pseudomonadales; family Pseudomonadaceae; genus Aquipseudomonas. The sequence goes on along the minus strand of NZ_JBAWDE010000372.1, from coordinate 72,358 downwards.
GCATCGCAAGCAGGATGAGTTGGCGTTGCGACTCAGTCATCAGGTAGCCCTCTGTTCAGCGATTGTCGTGTCGAGCGGTCCACCACTAGAAAGGGTTGCCCCTGCGAGCAGCGCTCCAGTCGCGCCTGCACGCCATACACCGTCTTGAGCAGGGCGGGGGTCAATATCTCGAGCGGTGGGCCGCTCGCATACACCTTTGCTTCGTGGATCACCACCACATGGTCGGTAAAGCGCAGCGCATCGTTGATGTCATGGATGGCCATCACCACACACATAGATCGCTCCAGTGCCAGCCGGCGCAGCAGGTCAAGCACCTCGAACTGGTTCTGCAGGTCCAGGGCGCTTGTGGGCTCATCCAGCAACAGCACGCGAGGCTGGCGTATCAGTGCCTGGGCAATGGATACCAGCTGGCGTTGCCCTCCACTGAGCGCCGCTAGTTCTCTGTCTGCCAGCGCATTGATCTCCAGGGTTTGCAGCATGCGGGTGACAGCGTCCATCTCCTGGCTCTCGACCGACCAGCCACTGCCTTGCTTGCTGGCCAGCAGTACCGCTTCGAACACCCTCAGCGAGGAGCCTGCTGAAATGTCCTGTGGCACGTGGGCAGGCCGGTTGCTGTGATGCACAGGCCAGGATTCGACGGCTTTTTCGGCTATTTTCACTGTCCCTCCACCCTGCAGTTCGCCGGCAATTCGGCGCAGCAACGTAGACTTGCCTGCGGCGTTGGACCCCAGCAACGCCGTGACGCTGCCCGTACGCAACGGGCCGAAGTTGACACCCCGCAGCACCTTGCGCGCACCGAACGCGGCCGATACATCGCGAACATTGAGTAAATCAGTCACCGTTGTCGGGTCCGTAGAATCAGCGTGAAAAACAGCGGTACGCCGACCAATGAGGTGACGATACCAATGGGAAGGGTTTGTCCCGCCACCAGAGACTTGCTCAGGACAGAGGCAGCAGACAGCATCAATGCACCGCACAGTGCGCTGGCCGGCAGCAGGAAGCGTTGGTCTTCGCCGACCAGCATGCGCGCGATATGAGGGGCCACCAGGCCAACGAAGCCGATGGTGCCGACGAACGAAACACAGACCGAGGCCAGCAGGCTGGCGAGCAGGATGCCGCGCAGCCGCAGGCGGGCTACGGGAACACCCAGGCTGGTGGCGCGGGCTTCACCCAGGCGCAGGGCGGTCAATGCCCAGGCCTGACGAGCGAACGCCACAGACACGGCCACTAGAACGACACTCATGATGCCCAGCTTGAGCCAATTGCTTCGCGAAAGGCTGCCCATGGTCCAGAACACCACGGCCGACAGCGCCTGATCGGGTGCCACGTACTGCAGGGCTTCCAGCAGCGCGGTGAATGTGAAGACCAGGGTCGTACCCAGCAGCACAATCATCTCGGTGGTGATACCGCGCTTGCGACTCAAATGGTGGATGAACAGCGCGGTGGCCATCGAGACCAGAAACGCATTGACCGGGATCGCGAAGGCAACTGCCGATGCCGGAAGCACGCTGACGCCTAGGATCAACCCAAGCGCCGCGCCGAAACTGGCTGCCGCCGACAGGCCCAGGGTAAAGGGGCTCGCCAGGGGGTTGCCGAGCACGGTCTGCATCTGCACGCCTGCCAGCGATAGGCTGGCGCCGACTACAAGGTCTGTCAGTGCTACCGGTAGCCGGATTTCCCACACAATCACGCGAATCGACAAGGCCGCATCGTTGTCCCACAACGCGTGCAGTATCTGCAGCGCACTGTAGCGTGCCTGGCCTATCGAAAGATCGAGCAGGAAACACATCACCGTCAGTGCAGCGATACCGTACAGCAGGGTCAGGCGCCGCCTGGCCAGGCGGTGATAGATAAGGCGGCCCTCTGCGAGTGACGCGGTCGGTGAGCGGGTCATCGGTTCAGTCATGCACAGGCTCCATCCAGGCTGAGCCAATAGCCAGGCTGATAGGGAACGGGAAGGAAGCGCGCATGCAACTCGCGAAAGGTTGCATCCGGGTCGAGTGAGGCGAACAGCTCGGGGTGCAGCCACTTGGCGACCTGCTGCAATGCGATGAAGTAATAGGGGTTGTCGTAGAACGGGTGCCAGATTGCATGGACCTGCCGGGCCTTGATCGCTCGCAGTGTTCGATAGGCGGGCCGACGCATCAGGCGGCCCAGGCGGGCCTGCCCCTCGGCAGGGTCTGCACCGGGCCCCAGGTTGACCCAGTCGCCGGCGGGCGAGTAAAGGGACCAGTTGGCACCCGTGACAATCACCACGTCGGGGTCCGACGCAATCACTTGTTCGGGGTGCAAGGTGCCAAACGTGCCATGAAGAAAAGAGCTGCCCAGGTTGTCGCCACCAGCGGCTGCCACCAGTTCTCCAAAGTTGCCGTCTCCGTAGGTGAGGCAACAATCTTCGTACAGGCCTGCCGCGCGTTCGATCATCACGCTTGGCCTGGAACGCACCGACTCCAATGGCTGCGTTACCCGTTCGATCTGCTGCTGTCGGAAGGCTAGGAACGCCGCTGCGCGGTCAGGCCGCCCCAGCAGTACCCCGAGTATTTCGATACTGCGAGTGGTGTTGCCGAACATCCGGGTTCGGAAGTCGACAAACACAACGGGAATCCCCACTTGCGCCAGTCGCGCCATCAGGCCAGAGGACTCGGCTGCGGGCTTGGAGCTCAGGTTCATCACGACCACGTCAGGCTCCAGCGAGATTGCCAGCTCGCTGCCGATCGAATCCAGCGTGGTACTGGGAAAGGACGGGATACGGGAAATTTCTGGAAACCTGCGCAGGTACGCCTGATAGCCATCCAGGTCGGCTGCGCGAAAGTTGTCCCCCCAGCCCACGACATTGCTGAAAGGATCGTTCGGGCGCAGCAATGCCACCACGTAGGCCAGGGGCCCATCACCCAGCAAGATACGTCGAACCGGAGTGTCGACGCGCACGCCACGCCCGGCGATGTCCTCGATGACGAGCGAGGATCGACTGGCCGCCGCCGGACCGCAGGTGGCAAATACAACGCCGGCGCTCAGGAGGCCACGCAGCACATTGCGCCGTGAGCTGAGACTGTTGTTCATGGCGCTCACCACCGGTAGTTCAGGGTTGCAGTGACCGTACGATCCTGCCCGATGAAGCAGTACATCTGCGAGCTGCAACTGGCAACGTACTGCTTGTTGGCAAGGTTGCTCACATTGAGCGCGACCGCCGAGCCTTTCCATTCGGAGATCAGATGCCCCAGGTCGTAGTTCAGTGCCACGTCCACCAGCGTGGCGTCAGGCACCTTGAACGTGTTGGAGGGGTCGCCATACGTTTCACCCAAGTAGCGAACCCCGCTGCCCAGTTGAAGACCAGCGAGGGGGCCACTGCCAATCAGGTAGTCCAGCCACACCGCGGCGCTATGCTCAGGTGTCTGCACCAGCTGCTTGCCCTGGTAGCGGCTGTCCTTGATTAGCGCATTGTCGAGGTAGGTGTAGCTGGCGATCAGGTTGGTGTTTTCAGCAATTTCGCTTGTGGCCTGAAGGTCCAGGCCACGAATACGAACCTCTCCAGCCTGGTTGCTGAAGCCAAGGTGGTCGGCATCGCTAGTCTTGACGTTGGTCTGGTTGAGCTGGAAGACCGCGGCACTCATCAACGTCTTCGAGTTTTGCGGGTGGTACTTGATGCCCACTTCGGACTGTTTGGACTCCACGGGAATGAACGTATCACCCTTGTAGTCGGTACCCAGCAGTGGGTCGAAAGAGGTGGAGTAGCTGACATAGGGCGCGATTCCCGCATCGAACTGATAACTCAGCCCTGCGCGGCCGCTCCACTTCTTGTCGTACTGGCGTGTGGTACGCGATGTCGCCGAATAGCTGTTGGTCTGGTCATCGGTTTTCGACCAGTCATGTCGCGCGCTGAGCGTCAGGCGCCAGTGGTCGTAGGCAATCTGATCCTGAAGGTAGACGCCTTCTCGGGTGAGGGCTTGCTTGACGCGCCATGGCGCTGCCCGGCTTGCTGTGAAGTCGGGGGTGATAGTGGGGCGATAGTTGGAACCATAAGGGTCGAACAGGACAGGACCAACGCTGTACAGGTCATTCTTTACAGTCCCTTTCGAATAGTCGATCCCGGCCAGGACGGTATGCGTCGTGGGGCCAAGTTCAATGTCGCCGCGCAGGTTGTTGTCCAGGGACAAGGTGTTCACTTTTGCTGATGTCTGCTCGTAGGTGCCCTTAAGCTGCGGCCTGCCATCAACTGCCTGATACCCGTAGACAATGCCTCGCTGCAGGTCCGAGTCGATGTACATGTAGCGGGCATTGCTGGTGAAGGTCCAGCCATTGGCAAGCTCATGTTCAAACAGCGAGCTCAGCGAATTCTGCCGGCGTGAAGACCCTTCGAAATTCATGTCGGTGAAGTTTCTGTGCCGCTTGATTTGCGGATAAGGGCTGTTGTTCAACCCCAGTACCGCTGCCGGAAGGCTGTTGTAGTTGGGCAGGTCCGGCTCGCGAGAATGGGTCGCCATCAAGGTCCATGACGTGTGCTCGTCTGGCAACCAGGTCAACGAGGGCGCCAGGTACAGGCGCTCGTGTTGCACGTCTTCAACTTGGCCGTTGCTGTCCAGCCCGCTTGCGGTAAAACGGTATAGCAGGGTCTGGTCTTCGTTCATCGGCCCTGTGGTGTCGAAGCCAATATGTTTGCGCTCGAAGCTGCCGTATTGAATGTTCAGTTCATGGGACACCTCGGCTTGAGGTTTTCGGCTGACCTGGTTGACGATCCCACCGCCTGTGCCTTGGCCATAGACCGACGCGGAGGGGCCGCGTAGCACTTCGACACGCTCCAGGGTGTAGGGATCGATTTGCGGCAACCAGCTGCCAGCATTGCTGATGATTCTCAGCCCATCCAGGTAATAGTCCGCATCGACCCCGCGAATTCGCGTCAGATCTATGTAGTCCCCAAAACCGCCAAATTTCTCACTCGTAGCGCCTGCGGTGTAACGCAATGCCGCACTGGTGCTGGTCGGCCGTTGCAGGTCCATCTGCTGGCGGGTCACCACCGAGATTGATTGCGGCGTCTCCAGGATAGACGTGTCGGTTTTTGTGCCGACACGCGACACCTCGGCGACATAACCGAGAACCGCTCCATTGTGCTCCGTTACCAGGCTATCCCCTATGACGTTGAGTGCCGGTAGGGTGTAGACACCCTCGAATTCGCTCGAGACCGCCGCATCTCCTTGCTGTGCACCCGGCTGCGCTTGCTCCGCATGGGCACCGCTCGTGCTGATCGCCATAGCAGTCGTCGCGATGAGGGTGTAACGCTGAACAGTAGTGCGTAGCTTGCACTGTGATGCGGATGAGTTTGAAGCCAGATGGACGGAGCAGTTCATTGCAGCCTTCGGGTCGGGAGGAAATGAGGGCGCAACTATAGTTATCGACTGACCGTCGGTCAATATGAATGATTGCTATTCAGTTATCAGGTGTTGGTCGTTTGGATTTTCAATCTGTGAGGTAGAAGGGCCCTTACGGGCTTTTGAAAACCGGCGTGATCATGGGCCGACGGTTGTCCTGCAAGCGATGCCTGTAGCCAGCCGCTGCGACATCAATCCAACAAGTGCGCAGACTGCTCCAACGGCAATGAGCGCTCTGCATCTTTGAACCGAGGTGATCTGGTAGCGTTCAAAGGCGGCAGCGAACCGCCGCAGGTGATTTTTCGAGAAGGAGATTGTTGAGTCTTAGGCTGGAGGCATCGTTTTCAAACTATCCAAGGTTGGCAAGTACTCGCGATACAGACCGTCGTAGGGATCCAATAGCTGCTATGGAAATTTAAGCATTGACGATTTTAAGAAAAGGGTTGTCGGCAGGCATCATTTCGAACAGCAGTTCCGGCTTTTCTAGCAAATAACCTTTGATTTTCGCTTTCTTCCGAGGACCTTCGACCTGACAAATCCAGATGTTCAAGCCATCGTCCCGTTTCCTGTGGATCTTCAGTTTCTCGAACTGCTTCTGCACCCAGCGCCACTCTTCAGTTTCTTGATTGGCACCCTGTGAGATACCAGGAAACTCCTGAACGTAGCGTTGGAAGAGACCAGGTGTTACCAGAAACACCGAACCGCGCACCGTGTGTACCTTGGCCTTGCTGTCGTTGATGATCAACTTGTGGCTCTGGATGCCTTCCTTGACCCAATTCACAAAAACCTGACCAGGGTTACTCGAAAAGGGGGTTGGGATTTCGAGAATGCTTTCTGACAGTTCTTCACGAACCTCAGGTTCTGCCGAGTCGAACATATCCAGTAACGTTCCGAGATAGTCGGCATCTTCCATAGCTATGGGATCTGGCTGCAATGGGCTTTGAGTTGATCTTGTACTGACTGCCTTCGGCGGTGGTGATACCGAAGCGTCAGTCGGGTGGTCACCGGCAGCCACGCTGACCGTTCCGCTGAACGCCTCAGGCCGGTCTTCGTTCCCCCAGATTAACGCCGGTTGAAGGCGCAGAAAGGTGAAGCTCTGCTGCCAGTTACCCTGCGCAACGAGCGCGTTCCAGATGGCTTTGCCTTCCGGGGTCGACTCGACTAGCCCATGCGATTGCAGCTCGTCGAACACCGCGATGTTGGAGGAGGGAATGCCCTCAATCGCTTGCGACATTAGATAGGCTCGCAGCTTGTCCGTGACCGTCTTGCTGACCAGCCAGAGTGCGTCCTGGGTCAGCCATCCCGCGGCACCCGGCTGGTTGAGTTTCAGCTCGTGTTGAACCAGGTGACGTAGCCCTGTGATCAAGTGATGTTGCAGCGAATGAATCGGCGCTTGCAGCGCCTTGCTCGGGTTACCACCGATGTTCTGTGCGGTGGAAACACGGTCGGCCTGCATCACCAACTCACCGAGCACGCCGGCACGTTCGTACTGACCCGCCAGCACATACAGCAGGCTTGCCCACAGTGACGGAAATCCACTGAGCCAATCCAAGATAGGACGGTCGAGAATTTGGGTGTAGAGCAAGCCAGCGGCGGCGCCGTGCAGGTGATAGTCGCGGCCTTTGAGGTAGCGAAAACGGTAGGGCTGATCCAGTGGCCCCTGCCAAGGATGCCAAAGACGGCCATCCTGACGTTCGACCTGCAGGTCCACGGCGATCTTGCCGATGTCATGCAGCAGGGCGCCATAGGCGATGCCAGCCGACCAGGCATCGGTCTGTGCGGCTTGCTCTTCGGGCGCGGCGCCGGTGGGCAGTAGATACGACTGACGCAGTTTCAAACTGCAAGCGACCAGCTCCAGGCCATGGTCGAGCATGCCACCGAGATACGCATGGTGGTGCGTCTCGCTGGCCGGGAGTTGCTGGACCTGTTCGGCGTAGCGATGGATCGGATTTAAGTAGAGCTGGGTGAATTGGACGTGGGAGAGGGCGGTGTATTGCCAGATGCGATCGAGCAACTGACGGCGGTGCTCCACTGCTAAGAGGGTATGGGCTGACTCGACGGACAGGTAACCTGCGGCGACGTTGACGGTCGGTGGCGGAGAAGGCTTCTGCCTTTTGCGGCGAAACAGACTGAGCATCAGGACCTCCGGGAAATGGTTGGGTCAGTGGCCTTTTAGCCTTTTCGGATAGGGCTCTTACCCTTGACTCCCCATTCCCCTTCCAACCCTTACCCATCCTTTTGGTGCGTGTCCTTTTGTGCGGCAATCGGAATATTGATACGGCTAGACATCGTTTTGTTGGAGGGCTGGTACGGAAAAGACAAGAGTCGGTACACTGCCGTGCGAATTTTCTCGGGGCTTACCATGAATCTGACAGACGCCACGCTGGTTTTGCTGCTTGCGGCACGTATCCATGGGACAGACGAAGCCGTCAGGGCCTCGGCGAAGAGCGTGGTCAAGAAGTTGCCGCGCAGTAAGCGCGATCTGATCTACAAGGTGATCGACAGCCGGAGTCCCCTCGAGCTGCTGGATTTTCTGGCGCAGAACCTGGATACGGAATGACAGGCCGCAGGTGTATGCCCTCTCTGATTCTTTGCCTCAGAGCCATCGCTGGATGGGGCTTTTTCTGGGCTCAAAAAAAAGGGCTCAACTCGCGTTGGACCCTGTGAAGCGTTTGCAGCGGTGAGGTAACGATTAAGCTCCATCGTTCATGCAAGGCGAGTCATCCAAGACCGCTTGCTTCAGTTGCTGCTCCAGGTTGAGGACATATTCCGAGGCGCTACGGGCTTGGCCACTGGCGCGGAAGATCGCGCGTTTGTCAGCCTTGAGCAGGCCGAGCCAGGAATCGATGTAGCCCTCGTGCCGAAGCTCTCCCTGTATGCCGGTGTAGGCACATAAAAACGCAGCGCCCATTTCGGCGATCAACTCTTCAAACGCGTAGCCTGGCGAGCCGAACGGACAGGTTGACGTCAAGCCTTCGCGCTGCAACCGAGCGTGATGCCCGGTCCAATGCGTCAGCTCATGCAGTGCCGTGGCGTAGTACCCACCTTCGTCGTGAAATTGTGCTTTTGTCGGCAGTTGGATGAGATCCCTGATCGGGTGGTAAAAGGCTTCGTCGGCAGGCCGATGAACGATGCGTGCACCTGAACTTAACAGCAGATTTTCCGCGGCGCTGTTGGGCTTGAAGGGATCACTTTGTTCCGTCTCGAGCAAGGTGTCATTGAGCATTTCGAGCCCCTCCGTTTGCTCGATGTTGAACAGAAAATGTGTCCTGAGAATGCCAAAGTGAGCGACCTTGGGTTGACCGTTTTCATCGAGGACCGGTTGGCCTGACTCGGTCTGTTCCTCGCGCTCCATCGGCTTGTAGAGCACCGCCAGGGTGCTGTGCTCACCCTTACGGATGTGTCCACCGGCCTTTCTGGCTTGGTTGAAGGTCAGCCAACGATCTTGAGTGAACCCCTGCAACCTAGCCTCGGCCCAGAGCAGCGGTAAATTGATGCCCGAATACGGACGTCGCGTGACGGCATTGATGGGGAAGGGTTGATGACAACTGACGTCAGCTGAGCCACTTGAGGACCAGGGTTTGATCCAGGGGGTAACGCCTTGGTCCAAAGCTTTAACGATCTTGTCTGTCACGTCTTGGTAGATATCGCGCATGGCAATTTCCTCGAGAGAAAACGGAGGAACGCCATACCCGTCGGGGAGGGTTCCCCGGTTGGGTGATGGGCTGGATTGATGCAGGTCTTGCATGCCGTCCGAATGTGGAGGTGGGCGCCGCCAATTGCGCTTAGCGCTGGTGTTCTCCTGCAAGCGCTATCAGTAAGGCGCCAGGCTGACCCGGTTCTTGGAGTAGGCTGAGACTCAATTGCAGCAACGGGTCGTGGTCGAAGTGATCGGTTGGTTGAATGTGGACTACCTCGAACAGCACATAGGACTTTTGTGGATAGGCCAGGTGGGCTTCGAAGGCTGCGCGCAATACATGGCTCAACCGATCGACCTGCAGCTTCCCAGAGTGATCGGAACGCTCGAGCTGTACTGCGCGTTGCCACGCGCCAGGGGTGAACACGATGGGCAACCGCAGGGTGTTCAGTGTTTCCGGTGTCAGTGAGTCGGGCATGGTATGTCTCCGTTGAAAGCGCGAAGAAACCTGCCCCGTGCGGGAGAGAATTTCCCCGAGGTAGGTTGAAGAAAAACGAGAAGGTTTGCCTGGTGAGCGGAGCTCGGAAGACGCTCAGAAGAGCAGTAGGCGTTCATCACCGTAGAAACGGTGACCGTGCGAGCTACCGAACGCTAATCGCACTTGGGGAAGAACCATCACCGAAGTGACGTAGCCTTTAAGGTTCTGGCTACCTTGGCGGGGTGCTGTCGATAACAGCGATCCGTACCTTGTATTTAGCCGGACGATTTATCTGGGTCAATTACTGTCGAGACGCGGTTTTACAGGGCCTGTCTTCTGGCTTCCAACGAAGATTTTTCGGCCGGGCAAACTGATAAGCGGTCAGGCACGGGCCGTTTTCAGCAATAGGCTGTTATTCCTACCTCAACAATGAAAACGCTCAAATCAGGGCGGAGGCCATGCCGCTGCCTTACGCACCTGACGCTTGCGCGCCGAGACGATCATTTGGGCCGGTACGGTGTTCAATGTCGACCGTGCAGCGGGTACGGCTTGCAGCAGCGAGCGATGTGCCAGGCCAGGGGGTTAGTAGGGCCGTTGAACGCCTCAACATCATCACCCGCAGCGGCACACGCATGGATGCTCCGTGGCACTATGCGTCCACCACCGACGGCGGCAAGCCAGCCTATGGCATTGATGAACTGGCGTTGGACTGGTGCCTGCGTTCGGGCGTGAAGCTGGATGTTCGGGACCTTATTCGGGTAGTCGCTATTTTTGAAGAAGATTGAGGCGGTGGAGCATTTCAACAGTTGAATTGGTGTTGAGAGTGGTTATCATTACGGCTCGATATTCAGCCCCTGGAATGCCTTCATGACCACTGCTCAGTACGCCGATCCGTATGCCTTGTCCGCCGAGTTCTATGACGTTTTGTGCGAGCAGCAGTGGCTGCAGCGCCGTGGGCCGATCGCCCAGGCGCTGCGGGCCGTTGATCCTCAGGGCGTGATCCTGGATGTGGGCGCCGGTACTGGGCCCTGCGTGCAGGTGATCGCCGATGCCCTGCCCGGCGCACGAATCCTCGCGGTGGAGCCCTCGGCCGCGATGCGTGCGGCGCTGGTGGGGAGGATCATGCGCAATGCGGATTTGCGCCAGCGAGTCACGGTGCTGGCTGGCTCCCTCGACCAAGTCAGCCTGCCGCCACGCCTGGCGGCGGCGGTGATCTGTGGCACCATCGGCTACCTGGACGGCGCCCAGCGTCGCCAGCTCTGGCAACAGCTGGCCGAGCGCCTGGATGAGCGCGGTATCGTCATCGTCGATGTGATGATGCTCAAGGCCCCGCAAACCGTGCCGTTGATGCAAGTGGCCAATACCCGCATCGGTGATCATGACTACCGCGTGGCCCTGCAGGGCGAGCCGGCTGGCGGCGATCTTATGCACTGGACCCTCGACTACCAGGTCCTGGCTGGCGAGCAAGTGATTCGCCGCTTCCAGGCTGACCATCACTGGCACACCTTTGGCCTTGAACAGGTCGCGGAGGAAGCCGGGCTGGCCGGTTTTGTCCTTGAGCCCCTGGGCGATGCTCTGATCCCCGCAGCCGTATTGCGCAAGCGCAGTTAATCCCGATTCGGGGGGCCGTTTCGGCTTACGGGCGGCGCCTTTTCGGTGGATCCCTTTAGATGGTGTTTTGCGGCTTTTGGGGCAGGGTGAATACATGCAATCGGTTGTAGGAACATCTTCCGTGGGCCGCGCCGCGGTGGTTACGCGGGATTGGCGAATTGTGCTGTTGGTGGCCGGTTTGTATCTGGCCCAGGGTTTGCCGGTGGGCCTGGCGTTCCAGGCGTACCCGACGTTGCTGCGCGACATGGGCGCCTCTCTCGATTTGGTGGCATTGACGCCGTTGGCGAGCCTGCCTTGGGTTGCCAAGTTGCTGTGGGCGGCGGCGGTGGAGAACCGCTGGAGCCCGCGTTGGGGCCGGCGCCGCAGTTGGATTTTGCCGTTGCAGGCGGGCTCAGTGCTGACCTTGGCGTTGATGGCGTGGGTACCGTTTGATGTGCCGAACATGGGCTTGTTGCTGGGGTTGATCGCGGTGTTGTCATTGTTCAGCGCGACCCAGGATATTGCCGTCGATGGCCTGGCAGCAGAACGCCTGCCAAGTGCCAGCCTGGGGCGCGTGAATACGCTCCAGGTCGCCGGGTTTATGCTCGGCATGTTGCTTGGCGGGCCTGGCACCCTGTTGTTGTTCGATCACTTCAGCGCGCCGCTGGTGTTCGGTTTGCTGGCGGCTTTAGTGCTGGTGAGCAGCCTGCCGGTGCTGTTCTGGCGGGAACCAGCGGCGGTGGTCACCACCAACAGGGCCAGTCTGCGGCACTTTTTCAAACGACGTTTTTCCGGGCGGCTGACTGCATTGATCATGCTGGTCACTCTGGGGGGCTCGACGTTCTTCGGCTTGGCCAAGTTGATCCTGCTGGACGCGGGGTGGTCGGTGAGTGACGTGGGCGTGTTGGCCGGGGTTGGGCAGGTGCTGACCATCATCGTCGGCTGCGGCCTCGCCGGATTGCTGCTGCGCCGGATGTCGCGTTGGGACACGTTACTGATCGGCCTGGCAATGGTCGTGTGTGCCGGGTTGTTGTGGCTGGGGTTGGTGTTGCAGCCGGCGTGGTCGGCCATCGGCTATGTGGCGGTGGCCACGCTTATTGGCGGGCTTGGGATTGGTGTGACGAGTGTGGCGTCGTATACCTTGGCGATGCGATTTGCGCAGTTGGGCGAACAGCCGGGGACTGATTGTTCGGTGTTCCAGGGGTTGCAGACACTTGGGGAAATTCTGGTGTCGTCGGTGGCGATTGGTGTGGCTGCCAGTGTTGGTTATGCCGGTGGGCTGGCGGTGGGGCTTGGGGCTTTGGGTATAGCGCTGGTCATGCTTTGGTATGTTCGGCGCAGCACTCAAGAGCTGGGGCTGGACGCTACCGATCACTAGCTGATGCCCATCGAGTTGATTGTGTAAGCGGGCACAAGCCCGCTTACTGACTGCGCCCTAGGGCATCTCCACTGCTTGCAGGTGACTCGCGCCAAGGCAGCGCGCGATACACTGCAACAGCGCCTGGCGCTGCGGCACCAGATAAAAATGTCCTCCCTCAAAGCGGTGCAGGCGCATATCCAGTTCGGTTTCATCTTCCCAAGCCTGCGCATCTCCAGGGTTCAACTCAGGATCATCGCTCCCTACAAACACCTCAACCGGCACCCGCAAACGCTCTCGCAGCGGGTCCGGTCGATAGGTCTCGATCAACTTGTAATCGTTGCGCAGGATCGGTAGCGCCATCGCCTGCAACTCCTTCGAATCGCGCAGCGCCAAAGGGCTGCCGCCCAGTTCAAATATGTCCATCAGCAAGCGCTCATCCTCCGCCAGATGCAAATCGCCGCCATGCTGGCGATTTGGCCCCTCACGACCGGATACCATCAGACTCGTCGGCATGCGCAGCCCCTGGCGCTGTACAGCCAAGCACAGCTCGTGCGCGACCGCCCCGCCCATGCTGTGGCCGAACACTGCATAGGGCCGGTCTAGCCAGCTCGGCAATACCGCCGCAAGCCCGTTGACCAGAGGGCGCATCTGATCAATCAACCGATCGTTGATCCGCTCCTCACGCCCGGGCAATTGCAGGGCAATTAACTCGATACTCGGCGGCAGCAAACGTGCCCACTCGGCGAAAAAACGTGCGCCTCCCCCGGCATGCGCCAGGCAGAACAAACGCAGGCGTGCAGAGGGGCGTGGTTCCAAGCGGCGGATCCAACGTTGCTGATGCTGTTGCAGGTGCAGGATTTCATTTAACACAAGGCAGGTTCCTTGAGTCGCTGGCCCAGGCATGCAGGTCCAGCGGTACCGGTGGTTCGGGATGGATGGATTGGGCGGGGCCAAGCACCGCCCCCAGTTGTTGCCAGGCCTTGCAGCAGGCCAGCTGGAACTGTGCCAGGGCCGCGTCGCCGGGCTGGCCGAACGCATGGTGTACGCGCAGCAGGGCCTCGGCGATGCTTGCAGGCCATAGCTCGCTGAACACCTCGCGCAGGGTGAGTGGCTGCGCGTGGCTGATGAGGCTGCTGACGGCCAGATCCAGGGCCGGCGAGTCGCCATCCATTTGCAGCACACCCTGGGCATTGCGCTGCACATGGGCGCGTGGGCTCCAAAGCACGCTGGCGTGGGTGTCGGTCAGGCTCAAGGTGCCGCCGCTGGTGCCCAGCACAATGCGGTGCAGCAACTGCGTGTGGTTATCCGGGTCGCCGGGGTGCAACTGGTTTTGCACGCGCAGATGCAAAGGCAAGCCGCCCAGATTGCCGATCACGCTGACAAATGGCCCGAACGTGCCCGCCTGCAATTCGAACGCCCAGGGGCGTAGGCCACGAAGGGCCTGGCCGAGCATTTCCACAAGGGGGAACAGCACGTGCACACTGCACGCGGCGTCGATGTACACGCCTTCGCGCTGGCTCAACACATGGCGCGCTGCGTCGATAAAACAACGTACCGGCGCCAGGTCGCTGTAAAACGGATTGAGCCGGTACAACACGCCCTGCCGATGCGCGAGGCGCAGGCAGTCGGCGACTTCATCGTGATGCACCGGGTGCTCCTGGACCACTGAAATACCCCGCGCCAGCAACGCCTTGGCCAGCTCGGTGCCGTTGCCGCCCACCACCGCCGAGCGCACGGCGACACAGGCCAGGTCTACTTCAGGTAAATCTTCGACGCGCCGATACAGCGGTACCTGCCAGCGCCGGGCGCAGGCCTCGGACTGCTCGCTGCCACGCCCAAGAATGCCGACCAGCCGATAGTGCGCCGGCAGCCGCGCGATGCCTTGCAGGTAGATATTGCCGAAGGTGGTGCCGCAGACGATCACACGTAACACACGGCTCATAACACGCCTTCTTCTTCGAGGCTGAGGCTTGCGCTCGTCAGGTTGACGATACTCAGCGCCTGGCACGCGCTGCCGGCTTGCAGCGCCTCAATCACCGACTCCGGCGCTAGGCAGTCACCGGCCCAATGGGCGCCACGCCAGGCCGGGTCGTCCAATAGCTGCAAGGTCGCACACACCGCCACGGTTGCGCTCAGGCCGTAGCTGTCCGCGCTGCTCAGCACCGCGCGTTGACGCAGCGGCTGGTCGCCGCGCCAACCCGACAGTTCCACCGTCAGCCGGTAGTAGGCGCGCCGCCCCAGCAATTGCAGTTCGGCCGCCTGGACCAATTGCGCGACGGCTTGGGGCAGGGCGCCCAGGTCCTGGCTCAGGCGTTGGCACAACGTGGAGATCAACGCCGGGATATCCCCATGATCGAACACATTATGGAAACTCGCCTGCGCGACTCCCAAGGTGCGTGCCAGGCGCTGCAATTCATCGGTGAGGTAAGCACTGCAAACCACCGCTTCGGGAAACCCCGGCAGATGTTGAGCCTGCGGTTCCACCATTAGTGCCTGCACCCGGCCATCGCGCCATTGCGCATTGGGCGTGCCGAAACCACCCAGGGCACTGAGCAATACATCTGCACCTCCCGCAGGGCTGCAATGTTCGCGGCCACCGGCATGGATCTGCAGGCTGTCGACCCGGTCGAAACCACGCCTGGCCAGCCAATGCGGCAACAGGGCACTGAGCCCGGGAAATACCCCCGCGCCAATGATCGACGCCTGTCGAGCGCCTTGCAGCGCGGCCAACAGCGCCGCATTGCCGAACGCATCGACATAGCTGGCCCCGACCGCATGGGCCGCCCGCGCCACCCGATCTCCGATTTGCCAGGACGGCCCCGCGCAATTGAGCACCACCTGGCAGCCCGCGCAGAACTGCGCCAGGGCCAAGTCATCGAACAGGTCGAGCGCGTAACCTTCTACGCCCTCGGGCCAACTCTGCGGCCGACGCTGGCCCGCACGTACCCGCAGCTCAGGGTACTCAAGCAACTGCGCCAATGCCGCGCCACCCACGGCACCCCCGGCGCCGATCAATCCCACCCATGGCCGACTCATGACGCAACCTCATTGCCCAGCAGCGCCGGCAGCCACCGGCCCAGGTGCGGTGTCTGCATGCACGACAAATGGTCGCCACTGATGTTTTGCAGGCTGATGCTGCCCAGGGCCAGGTCATTCCAGAAACCGCGCATATCGCCCTGTAAACCGGGCAGGAAATGCAGGGTTTCATCGTCAAGCAATATGCGTAAGTCACCGGTAAACGGTGCAGGTTGATAGCGCGCCACGGCGTTCAGGCTGTGGCGGAACACCTGGAACAACGCCTGTACCTGCTCGGCGGGCATCGGCTCGGCCTGGGTCTGCACCTGGGCCGCCAAGGCTTGCAGGCGCTGGTCGCTGGGTTGTTGAGCCAGTTGGCGGTAACTGGCGGCGATCGGTGCCCATTCACCGTCCAGTTGTTGCAGGCAGTTCTCGGGTAATTGCCGGCCATGGCGCTCAATCAAATGCACCAGGGCGCCTTGCAGGCCTGCATCGTCAACCGCATGGCCGGCCGCTTGGATATCGGCGCCGAGCAAGCGGCCAAAGGCACGCTCCAGCAGCAGCTCGTCGGCTATTTCATAGCGGAAACGATCACTGCTGATGATGCTCACAGTGCCCACCTGCGCACCGGCTTCCAACAGGCAGCGGGCTACTTCGGTGGCCAGCAGCCCACCCATGCAGTAACCCACCAGTTCGAAGCGCAGGTTGCCTTGGGCGAGCAGATAGCCCGCGTAATGGGCGCCGAGTTGCTCGATCAAGTGCTCGGCATCACGGTCCAGATACTGCACCTGATCCAGCAGGCTCAGCCCCAGGATCGCACCCTGACGCTGCGGTGCCTGGCGTAGCGCCGCGAGTAAACCCCGGTAGGGCGCGAGCGTGCCGCTGCCATCATGCACCAGCACATGTACGGTGGTGCAGGCCGGGTCACGTGCGGGCGCCAAGACACTCAGCGGCGACGCGTTTTCAGCGGTATCGGCGGCCAGGGCTGTCGGCGCGGCCTGCAAGCGTGCGGCAATCGCCTTGACCGTCGGCTCACGCAGTACTTCGCGCAGCAGGCGGTCCCATTCCCAATCGGCGGTTTCCGGCAGTTGCTCGCGCATCTTCGCGACGATCTGCGCCACCAACAGCGAGTCTCCACCGGCGGCGAAAAAGTCCTGGTCACGGGCAAGTTCCGCACACCCCAACGCCTGGCTCCACAACTGGGCGATGCGCTGTTCCAGCTCGGTCTGCGGCATTTCACCACTGTCCATCACACCGGCGCCTTGGGCCTGCAAGCGCTGGGCGAGGCGCGCGCGGTCGACCTTGCCATTGGCCGACAGTGGCAGGCTTTCCACCACCTGCAATTGGCTGGGTACCATGTAACCGGGCAGCCGTTGTTGCAGATAGTCCTGCAACTGCAAGCCAGACAGCTCGGCACGGCGTGCCGGGAAGCGCGTGACAAAGGTGGTCTGCCCCGCGCAGTCGAGTACATCACTGGCTTCGGGCCAGGCAGCCACCAACTCGGCACCGGCGTCGCTGAACAAGCCTTGCCATTGGGCACGACTGATAAAGGTCTGGTCGCTGCCGGCACGCACGTCGGTGAAGCCATCCAGGCCTTCCTTGAACTCCATGGAAGTTAGCAACGACAGGATTTCCCGAGTGGCCTCCATCACCAGCAGATGCCCGCCGGGTGCAGCCAGTTCGCGCAAGTTGTTCAACACTGTCGGCGCATGCCGGGCGTTATGCAGCACATTGGCGCACACGATCAGGTCCCAACTGCCGGCGTTCAGGCCCTGGGGCAACGCATCGGCATTGATATCGAACAGGCCGAAACGCACCCACGGACGGTCGGCGAAATGCTCCCGTGCTTCATTGATGAAGAAGGTCGAGACATCGGTGAATAAATAGTCGACCGCAAAGCCATCCAGGGCCGGGATCAGGTCACGGCTGGTGCCGCCCACACCGGCACCGATCTCCAGCACCCGCAGCGGTTTGCCTAGGGCGGCGCGTTCGCGGGCAATCTGTTGGGCGCTGGCGCAGATCACCTGGTTCATGCAGCGCATCAACAGGTTTTCGTTATAGGCCGCCAGTGCGGTGTCCATGCTGCCCTGGGGGAACAGCAGCGCCAGCGGGTCGATTTCGCCGCTGAGCAATTGTGCCAGGCAGGCGCTGGATTGCTGCAAGTAGCGCAGCAGTTCGGCGCCATAGTTAAGGCGCTTTTCCAGTGCGTTCATCGCCTGCCAGCACTGCACGCTTTGCTCGGCACCCGGGGCTGCGCCCAAGCGGTAAACGTCGGCGTCTTGCAATAACCAGCCTTCATTGACCAGCGCCTTGAGCCAGCGCCGCATCAGGCGCTGATGGGCTGTGGCCACGTGGCATTGCCGTTGCACCTCGGCGAGGGTGTGCCGGGCCCGGGCATCACCGAACAGGCCGGCGTCGCGCAGGGTCTTGAGGATATCCAGCAGCGCGATTCGGTTGGCCATCGCCACCCATTCAGCGAACAGCGCGCGGTCCAGGTCCTGAGTCGCCTCGGCACCACAGGCCAGTGCGCAGGCGGCCAAGGGCGCAGTGTCACCGCCAAGGTTAAGGTGGCGCGCTTCGACGAATGCGGCGAGCCGTCGTTCCAGCGCGTCCTCGCCGCTCAGCAGCACCACGCTGTGGGCCACATCCGGGTGTTCATTGAGTAGGCTTTCGATCTCGCTGAGTTCGATGCGATGGCCACGCAGCTTGACCTGGGTGTCTTCGCGGCCGAGAAACTCGATCTCGCCATCGGCGCGGTAACGCCCGAAATCGCCGCTGCGATACAGCCGTGCATCACTGTGTGGGTGATGGATAAAACGCTCGGCAGTGCGCTGCGGGTCATTCAAATAGCCGTCCGCCAGGCCGACGCCGCCGATAAACAGCTCACCGGCCACGCCATCCGGCCGGTCCTGGAACAGCCCGTCCAGCACATAAAACTGCTGGTTGGCCAGGGGCGTGCCATAGGGAATGCTTCGGGCGTTAGCTGCTACCGTGCCAATCTCGTGAGCGATCGACCAGATGGCCGCTTCGGTGGCACCGCCCAGGCTGATCAGGCGCAGGCCGGGGCAATGGGCCTTGATGGCTGCGGGCAGGCTGACGGCAATCCAGTCACCGGACAGCAGCGCCACGCGCAAGCTATGGGGCGCAGCCCCCGGCTCGGCGTCCAGGTAGCTGCACAGCATCTGCAACTGCGCCGGCACCGAGTTCCATACGCTGACGCCATGCTGGCGGATCAACCCGGCCCAGTGCGCCGGGTCACTGCGTTGTGCGGTGTCCGGCAGCACCAGGGTCGCGCCGGCGAGGAAGCTGCCAAACAGGTCGTACACCGACAGGTCGAAACCCAGGTTGGCCAGGCCCAGCACGCGATCTTCGGCACTCAATGTCACCCGTTGGTTGATGTCGAGCACCGTATTGAAGGTGGCGCGATGGCTCATCATCACGCCCTTGGGACGGCCGGTGGTGCCAGAGGTGTAGATCACATAAGCCAGACTGGCGGGGTCTACATCGACAGCCGCTAACTGCGTGAGGGGCAGGGGGACCAGGCGTTGCACGTCCAGCGGTGTGACGTTAGCGGGCCAGGTTCGTGGCGCGCCATCGCTGAGCACATGGCGGATGCCTGCGTCTTCAAGGATTGCATCGCGCCGCGCCTCCGGCTGGCTGGTGTCGATCGGCACGTAGACCGCGCCATGCAGCAGGGTGCCGACTACCGCCGCTACCTGGTCCACGCCTTTGTCGAGCAAAATCCCGACCTTGGCTCCCGCCGGACAGGTGTGAAGATTCAAGGCCTGGGCGACGGCGTTGGCGCGCTCAGCCAGTTGGCGGTAGCTGAAGCTGCCCTCGTTGCAGATCAGTGCAATGGCGTTGGGTGTGCGTCGCAGGCTGTCTATAAAGCCCTGGTGCAGGCAGCGCTGGGGCCATTCGACCTGGGTGGCATTGCTGGTCAATCGCCGTTGCTCCATGGGGGCGGGTAGTTGCGACGGGTTGGGTGCCTGCCAGGTGCCGGGCTGTTCAGCCAGCTGTAGCAGCAGTTGCGTGAAACTGTCGAATGCAGCCTCGATCAGCCCTTCGCTGAACACGCCGCTGCGCACATCCCAATTTACCTGCAAGCCCTCAGGGCCTTCACTGACTTGGCAATCGAGCCATACCTGCGGTGTCTGGGTGATGCCGTAACCCAAGCGGGCGCCGCGCATGAACGGACGGGCCTTGCCCACGCCCAGGGTGCTGGTGAACACCACCGGCATCAGCGCACGCCCTTGCACGCGTGCACGCTCACGCAGCACCTCAATGCCCGAAAAGGCATCGTGCTCCAGGTCCTGCCACAGCTGTTGCTGCACAGCGCTGGCGCGCTCGACGAAATGGCTGTTCAGCGGCGGCTCGATGGCCAACACATTGACGGCGGTAAAGTCGCCCACCACCTTGTCGATATCCCCATGCAGTGGCGGGCGCTTGAGCACCGTCACACTCAGGCTGAACGCCGAGCGCCGTGACCAGCGCCCAAGTGTTTCGGCGAACGCGGCCAGCACCGCCGCCGATGGGGTGAGGCGCTGTTGCGCGGCGAGCGTACCGAAGCGCTGCCACTGCTCGGTAGACAGCCCAGTGGAGTGCCGCTCAAAGCGCGGGATTTCACCGGCGACCGGTTCCAGGGTCGGCAACTCTGGGGCGGCCGGCAGTTGTTCAAGGCGCGCCAGCCAATAATCCCGGTCGCGGCTATGGCGGGCCCGGGCGGCGGGTGTATCGCGGTGTGCGCGCTCGGCCAGCAGGGCATCGCGGAAGGTCAAATCAAGCGCCGGAAGGTACTGTTCGGGCGCATGGTAGAGCTGGTCCAACTCACCCAGTAGGCACTGGATACTGACAAAGTCGGCAATCAGCAGATCAATCGACAGGTGCAGGCGGCTGCCCTCTGCGCGTTGGCTCAGGCGCAACTCGTACAGCGGCCAGGTATCGGCGGCGTACACGCGGTTAGCCAGCTCGGCGCGGGTTGCCAGCAAGGTCTGTTGCTCGTTATCGGAGGGCAGGTTGCGCAAGTCCTGGCTGTGAAGCGCGGGCAAGTCAAGCTCCGGCAACACCTGCTGATGCCCGGCCTGGGCAATCACCGCGCGCAGCATCGGGTGACGCTGGATCAACTGGTGCCAGGCGCGCTCCAGGCGCTGCGGGTCGAGGGGTGGACCGTCGAGTTCGACATAGCCGTGGCAGCCGACACCGCCGTAGTCATACGCATCGCTGCGGCCGACCAGGTAAGCGGCCTGCACGTCGGTCAGAGCAAAGGGTTGGAACTGGGCGTGCGGGTCGGCGACAACAGTCACCTGCTGCGGGCTGAGCCACTGTAGCAACGCATCCTTGTGCTCGCGCAGGCGCTGTTTGAGCGCATCGTCCAGCGTGCCGGCCGGGGCGCGGAAGCGCAGTTGGCCGTCCTCGGCCCACAGGCGGATGCCCAGGGCTTCGCACTCGGCGAGAAATGGCGTCAGGTTGATAGCGGAATTCATAGGGTGCCTTCCTCGAAATGCTCGGCGTGATGGTGCAGGGGGCGTTCGGTATGGCTGGTCAGGTAGTCGCACAGGGCGGCAATGCTTGGGTGTGCGAAGAGTTCGCGCAGACTCAGGGGCACCTGGCACAGGCGACGACGCTTGAGGCTTTCCACCAGGCGCGTGGCACTCAGGCTGTCGCCGCCCAGCAGGAAAAAATCACTCTGGCGACCTGGGATCGGGCGTTGCAGAATCTCCTCCCAGACCTCGGCCATCTCCTGCTCCAGTGCGCCTTGGGGCGCGTCGCTGTGAGCAGCGGCACCTGCCAGCAGGCATTCACGCACGGCGTTGCGGTCGGCCTTGCCATTGGCACTCAGGGGCAAGGCCTCAAGTACCTGTAGGCTGGCCGGGATCATGTAGTCGGGCAGGCGCTGGCGCAGGTGTTGGCGCAGCACTTCCAGGGACACGTCAGCGTCGACCACCACCGCCGCGGCCAGGCTCGGTGGGTGGCCGAGGGTGACGGTCAGTGCCTGGCGTACCGGCGCGCAGGCCAGCAGGGCGTTGTCGATTTCCCCCAGTTCAATGCGATGGCCACGCACCTTGACCTGCTGGTCGCGACGGCCAAGGAATTCCAGGCAGCCATCCGGCCAATAGCGGCCCATATCGCCCGTGCGATACCAGCGCTGGCCGTCGTGTTCTACAAAGCGTTCGGCGCTCAACTCGGGCGCGCCGCGATAGCCCATGGCAACCCCGGCGCCGCCAATCCATAACTCGCCGGTGACCCAGTCCGGGCAGTCGCGTGCCTGGGTATCCACCACGCGATAGCACTGGTTGCCCAAGGGCCGACCGTAGGGGATCGATTGCCAATGGTCCGGCAAGGGCAGGTCTACCGGCTGGAAGTTCGACCAGATCGCTGCTTCGGTCGCGCCACCCATGGCGATTAACCGGCAGTGCCCTCCCGTGGCCTGATGTAGGCGCGCGGGCAGGTCGAGGCCGATCCAGTCGCCGGACAGCCATACCTGGCGTAATGGCAGGGTGTCGGCCACGGTGAGCAGCATGTCCAGCAGCATCGGTACGGAGTTCCACAATGTGATCTGATGCTGATGAATCAGACGGCGCCACACCGTGGCATCGCGGCGTTGCTCTTCGTCCAGCAACACCAGGCTGCCGCCCACCGCCAGCACACCGAATACGTCGTACACCGACAGGTCGAAATCCAGGGACGAGACCGCCAGCAGCCGGTCTTCGGCGTGAATGCCGAAGCGCTGATTGAGGTCATCCAGAGTGTTGCAGGCGGCGCGATGGCTGATTTGCACGCCTTTGGGCTCGCCGGTGGAGCCGGAGGTGAAAATCACATAGGCCGGGCTGTCGACGCTGATCGACACCGGTGTAGCCAAGGGTTCGCTGCGCAGCGCCGCGACCATCAAGTCGGCATCTAGGCTCAGGCGAATGCCCGCACGATGCTCAATGCGCTGACGCCGTTCCAGCGGTTGGCGCACGCCCACCGGCACATAGCAGGCGCCGGCCGCGAGTACGCCGAACAGGGCGATGATCGCGTCGGTGCCGCGTGGCAGATGCACGCCGATGGCATCCTGTGGCTGTACGCCCTGGGCCTGCAGCCAGGCGGCGACGCGCAAGGCACCGTCACGCAGTTGGGCGTAGCTCACTCGGCGTTCACCGTCGATCAGGGCCAGGCGTTGGCCATCGATGGTGAAGGGCGCTTCCAGCAAGGTTCTGGCGGCAATCGGGACCACGCTGGCGTTGGCCTGCTGCCGAGTCCGCGCCTGATGCGCCGGCAATGGCAGGGTCAGCGGCTGATGCCAGTCGCTGTCGACCAGGGTCAGCAAGGCCTCGGTGTAGCACGCGAATGCCGCGTCCAGCAGGCCATTCGGAAACAGCGTATCCACCGCATCCCAGCACAGCACCAGGGCGCCACGGTGTTCAAACAGTTGATGGTCGAGCCACACCTGTGGGGTTTCTGACAGCCCACCGACAGCAATATCGGGGAAACCGTCAGGCAGGTCTGCCAGCAAGTCATCCGCCAGCCCCAGGGTGCTGGTGAACACCACCGGCAGTGCGGCGGCCTGGGGACCGACCCGGCGGGCGCGTTCACGCTGCACCCAGATCGATGAGCAGGCGGCATGTTGCAGCACATCGGCCACTTGCGCCTGCACAGTCTGGGCCTGGGTCAGGAACCCACCCTGGGCCACCGGGTAAAAACTCACGGGGGCCAGGGCGGTGAAATCCCCCAGCACACGGCCGATGTGCGCGTGGACGTCCTGGCGGTCAAACAACGTCAGGTTCAGCGTATGCGCCTGGCCGTCGCTCCAGCGCGCCAGGACCTGGGCGTACACCGTCAACAGCAGTACCGAGGCTGTCACGCCGTTATCCCGCGCACGCTGGCGCAGGGCCTGCCACTGCGCGACGGGCAAGCGGAATTCGCGGCGGCTGAAGTGCACTTCGCCCAATAGCTGCGGTGCGATGTGCAAGGGCAGCGCAGGCGGGCCTGGCAAGTCGTCCAGGTGTTGCTGCCACCAGGCCTCGGCCTGTTGCAGTTGCACGGGGTCGGGCTGGACTTGCAGGACGTAGTCGCGAAACGACAGGTCGATGGCCGGCAGCGTGCTATCAGGGCGGGTGTAGAGCAAGGCCAGTTCGGCCAGCAGACGTTTGATGCTTAAACCATCGAGGGTCAGGTAGTCGAAAAACAACCCGACCCGACAACGGCCGTGCGCGTACTCCACGCTGTGGACTTCAAACATTGGCCACTGGTGGCGCTGGCGTGGCCGTTGTGCCCAGCACTGCGCCAGGCGCTCACGCGCCGCATCGGCGGTCGGTGCCTGATGCAGCTGCACGCGCAGCGGTGGGACGCTGTTGAGGATCACTTGGCGATCCCCGTCCACCAATTGCGCACGAAGCATTTCATGGCGTTGGATCAGTTGGTCCCAGGCGCGTTCGAAGCGCGGCATATCCAGCGCTTCGCCGTCCAGTTCGATCAGGTAGGTGGTGCCGCACGACAGCGGTAAACCCTGGTTTTGCCCGCGCCAGTAGGCCTGTTGCACTTCAGTCAGCGGGAAGGGCTGGTGACGCGATGCCGGGTCGGCCAACAGTTGCCGTTCGCCCTGCGCCGTGGGGGCCTGCAATTGCGCGACAAAGTCCGCCAGGCGGGGCGTGGCGAACAGTTGCCGCAGGCTTTGCGCATTGGCCAGTCCGGCGCGGCGCAGGCGTGCGCTGCATTGGGTGGCAAGTAGGCTGTCGCCGCCCATGCGAAAGAAATCACTCTGGCGGTACACCTCGGCCCCCGGCAGCAATTCCCGCCAGATCGCCGCCACCTGTTGCTCGCGCTCGCCACACGGCGCCTCATTGGCGGTGGCGTGTTGCAGGCTGGTGTTTTCCGCCAGTTGCACCAGCGCCCCTCGGTCAAGTTTGCCATTGGCGCTCAGGGGCAGAGCGTCGAGTAACAGCCATTGGTTGGGCAACATAAAATCGGGCAGATGGTCACCCAGCTGTTGGCGCAGTTCCTCGGTGCACAGCGCGCCTTCAGTGGCGACCACCGCCGCCAGCAGATGCAACGGTGTACCGACCGCGAGGGCCACTGCCTGGCGTACGTGTGGTTGCAGCAGCAGGGCATTCTCGATTTCACCCAGCTCGATACGATGGCCACGTACCTTGACCTGCTGGTCGCGGCGGCCAAGGAACTCCAGGCAGCCGTCGGGCCAGTAGCGCCCCAGGTCGCCGGTGCGATACCAGCGCTGGCCGTCATGTTCGAC
This sequence comes from Pseudomonas sp., assembly GCF_049590575.1. GTDB lineage: Bacteria > Pseudomonadota > Gammaproteobacteria > Pseudomonadales > Pseudomonadaceae > Aquipseudomonas. Next base: position 47,686 of record NZ_JBAWDE010000372.1, on the reverse strand, counting down.
AAAACGTTCGGCGCTCAATTGCGGTGCGCCTCGGTAGCCGTTGGCCACGCCCGCGCCGCCAATCCACAGTTCGCCCGCCATCCAGTCCGGGCAATCGCGGCCCAGGCTGTCGACCACGCGATACTGCTGATTGCCCAGCGGCCGCCCATACGGAATTGAGCGCCAATGGCCCGGCAAGGGCAGGTCGACCGGCTGGAAGTTCGACCAAATCGCCGCTTCGGTCGCGCCACCCATGGCGATCAACCGGCAGTGCCCGGCGGTGGCCTGATGCAGGCGCGCGGGCAGGTCGAGGCCAATCCAATCACCGGACAACCACACCTGGCGCAGCGGCAAGGTGTCGGCCACGGTCAGCAGCATGTCCAGCAGCAGCGGCACCGAGTTCCACAGGGTGACCCGATGCTCTTGGATCAGGGAGTTCCAAGCGCTAGCATCGCGGCGCTGTGTTTCATCCAGCAGGACCACCGCTGCACCGGCCGCGAGTACGCCAAATGTGTCGTAGACGGACAGGTCGAAGTCCAGCGCCGAGACGGCCAGTAGACGGTCTTCGGCGTGGATGCCAAAGCGCCGGTTCAGATCGTCGAGGGTGTTGCAGGCGGCTCGATGGCTGACTTCCACGCCCTTCGGTTCGCCGGTGGAGCCGGAGGTGAAAATCACATACGCGGGGCTGTCCGGGCTGACGGACACGGGAGCAGGCAATGGGTCGAAGGCGAGTGAATCTGCCAGCCACGTCGGGTCGATGAGTGTGTTGATTGACGCCGTGTGGCAGATGCGTTCACGCCGGACCATGGGCTGGTTTGGGCTGATCGGCACGTAGCAGGCGCCAGCGGCGAGAACGCCATACAGCGCCAGCACCGCGGCGTGACCCCGTGGCAGGCACACGCCGACGGCTTCACCGGGTTGGACACCCTGCGCCAGCAACGCAGCGGCGATGCGCAGGGCCTGTTGTTGCAGTTGGGCGTAGCTGATACGCCGTTCGCCATGGATCAAGGCCAGGCGTTCGCCGCTGATGGCAAAGGGCGCTTGCAGCAGTGTGCGGGGGGCGATGGGGGTGGCGGTGGCGTTGATGTGGGCGCGGACTTGCTGTTGCAACGGGGGCAAGCTCGACAAGGCCGGCGCTTCCCAGGTGGCCTCGTGTTGCAGGTTGTGCAGCAATTGCAGGTAGGCGCCGAACATTGCGTCGACAAGCCCTGGCGGGAACAACGCGTCCTGAGCGTCCCAGGCCAGCAGCAAGCCGCCGTCTTCTTCATAGACCTGATGGTCGAGCCAGACTTGCGGAGTCTGGGAAATCATTTGGCCGAGTTGGCCGAGGGTGTGTGCGGCGGCAGGTCCCAGCAGTGGCGTGCCGAGGTTGCAGGCAAACACCACCGGGGAAAAGCTGCGCTGCCCGGCGCCGCGCAGGGCCAGGTCCCGTTGCACCTGAACCCCGGAGTAACCGGCATGGGCCATGTCGCGATGAAACTGCGCCTGCAATTGCCCCAGCTGCCGGGCAAGGCTGGCGGGTTGGCGCAGGTCGACTTCAAGCAGCAGGAGATTGGTGAAGTCGGCGACCACCTGATCCAGCCCAGGCTCATCGCCCTGGCGATCAAACAGCGGCAGGTTGAGCAAGAAGTGCGGTTCCTGGCTCCAGCGTCCGAGCACCTGGGCAAATGTACCGGCCAGCAGCATGGCAGGCGTCAGTTGGCGCTTGGCCGCATTATTACGCAGGCGTTGCCAGACCTCGGCCGGCAGGCGCTGCTGGCGGCGGGTGAAGCGCACCTCCTGTACGGTCTCCGGTTCAAAGGCAAGCGGCAAGGCGGGGCCGGCGGGCAGTTGATCCAGGCGTGCCTGCCAATACGCTGCGGCACTGGCGGACGGGGCCGGGCGTTGGGCCAGGTAGCGGCCGAAGTGCCAGTGACGCACAGCGTCGGGCAGTGTTTCACCGCGATACAGTGCGCCAAGGTCGTGCAGGAGCACATGCAGGCTGTGCACGTCGGCTACCAACAGGTCGAGGTCAAAGTGCAGGCGCGTCCGGCCCTCGGGCAGCAGGCTCAAGTGCAGCCCGGCGACTTCGCCCTGGTCCACCGCCAGCAGGCGATGGGACAGGCGCTGGCGCACATCGAGTAACACCTGTTCGCAGACGGCCGGCGCGAGGCTGCGCAGGTCATCGACCTGCAGCGCCGACCGGCCGTGTTCCAGTACCTGCTGGCGGCCCTCGTCATCAAAACGCGCGCGCAGCATGCCGTGCCGTTGCTGCAAGGCTTGCCAGGCGTAGGCCAGGCGCTGTGGGTCGAGCCCGGTGCCGTCCAGTTCCAGATAGGCATGGCAACCGACACCGCCCAGGACCTGCTCCGCACCGCGGCCGATCCAATAGGCGTGCTGCACATCGGTCAAGGCAAAGGGCGCCGTCGGGTCGATATCCACCACCGCGTCCGTGCGTTTGCGCGGTGCGGCGGTCAGGCGTGGCAGCCAGTGGGCGAGGGTCGGTTGTTCGATCAGGTCGGCAAAGGTCACGGCGGCACCGGCCTGGCGCCATTGGTTGACCAGGCGCATCAGGTGCAGGGAATCGAGGCCCTGTTCGATCAGGTTGGCCTGGTCATCGGCGCAGACGCCGCTGTGCAGCAGCGCACCGATCTGTTCGCGCAAGCGGTCGACGGTCAGCGCGCTCATGGCTGCACCTCGGCAGCTAGCGGCGCTTCGAAGGCCTGGGCGGCGAGCAGACGCACATGGGGCGCGATGCTGGCGAGTTTTTCGCGGGTTTCTTCCAGTTCCCGCTCGGGCAGGGAGAGCGACACAATCCCGGCCCCGGCCTGGACCCAGGCTTGGCCCTGATCTTGAAACACGGTGCGCAGCACCAGCGCGGCATCCAGGCTGCCGTCGCTGTCGGCGATCATCACGCAGCCGCTGTAGAGGTCACGGCTGCGGCCCTCGTGTTCGGCAATTGCGGCAATCGCTTCGCGCTTGGGTATACCCGAGGCAGTCACTGCGGGAAACAATGCGCTGAAGGCGTGCCAAGCATTGCAACCGGGCTTGAGACGCCCCTTGAGGCGTGAGCTCAGGTGCTGCACGCTGCCGCGTCGAGAGATGTCCATGAACTCACTGATACGCAGACCCTGGGGTTCGCAGATCGGTTGCAGCTCTTCAAAGGCCAGTTTTACCGACACGGCGTGTTCGGCGATTTCCTTCGGGTCCTGATAGAGCGACTGGCGCAGGCGGGCTTCTTCTTCGGCATCGCGACCTAACGCGCGGGTGCCAGCCAGGGGCTGGGTGCTGACCGCACCGTTGGCGCTGACTTCGACCACGGTTTCCGGGCTGAAACCCACGCAGGAAAAGTGGCCCTGCTGATGGATGAACGAGCGTGCCGGCGTATTGGCCCGGCGCCCGGCGCGGTAGCTGGCAACCAGGTCGATACGCCCTTCGAGGGGCACTTTGCGCGACAGAATAATTTTTTGATAGCGGCCATCGGCGATCTGCGTGACAGCCCTTTCAACCTGATCGCAATAGCGTGCAGCATCGTGCTGGGCAACGTCCAAACGCGCCAGGCGGGGTGACGCATCATGGTGATCGCGGGCGCATTCGGCATCCAGTGTGTGCACGTGGTTTTTCGCGATGCCCAAGGCATTGGGTTGCAGGGCCCGGATCAGTGCAGAGCCTTCACGCACGCGGATTTCCACACTGGGAATATCCAACTGCAACAGAGGCCGATTGCTGGGCAGGTCCTGCAGTTGGTGAAGGCGCCGGGCCAGTTCAAAGGTCGCGGTGCCGTAGGCGCGCCACTGCTCGAAGGGCAGGGCCTGGGTGGCTTTTTCCAGCGCCAGCGGGATGTCGTCGGCCGACCAGCGCCAGTACTGCCCGGCCACGCTCAGTTGTACCGACGCGCCGCTGAGGCGCACCTGGGCGACACTGCCGATGCCCAGCGACCACTCGCCCTGATGTTCATACAAGGTCAGGTCCTGCGGCAGGTACTGGCCTGCCAGCGCGGCGGCCAATTCCTGAGGGGCCGCGCTGATGGGCATGCGGTATTCGAGGTATTGTTGGCGCGGTTCGGCGTTGATCTGGAAGCGTTGCTGCAACTGCTTTTTATCGAGCTTGCCGACGCTGGTCAGCGGCCAGCTGTGCAGGGCTTCCAGCTGGTCCGGCCATTTGTGGCGGGGCAGGCCGAGGTCCTGGAAGTGCCGGTGCACCGAGCCGAGGTCCATGACGTGTGATTGATGCAGGATCACGCACGCGCACACCCGCTCGCCCAGGCGATCATCGGCCAGAGCGATCACGGCGGCGTCCTGTACATGGGGATGCTCACGTAGCAGTTGTTCGATTTCGGCGGCGGCGATTTTCTCGCCGGCACGGTTAATCTGTTCCTTGATGCGGCCTTCGATCACCAGGTTTCCCTCGGGGCTCCAGCGCGCCAGGTCACCGGAATGGAAAAACCCCTCGACATCGAACACCTGACGGTTATGTGCATCGGCACGGTAATAACCGCTGATGGTGTAGGGGCCGCGCACGATCAGTTCGCCCACGTCGCCGTTGGTCACGGGCACGCCATTGGCATTCACCAGGCGCACTTCATCTGCTGTACACAGGGGCCGGCCCTGGGTGTTGAGCAGCACTGATTGCGTGTCATCCAGGCGCGTGTAGCAGAGCAAGCCTTCGGCCATGCCGAACACCTGTTGCATGGCGCAACCCAGGGCGGGCGTGACTTGCGCCGCCACTTCGCTGGGTAGGCGCGCGCCGCCCACTTGCAGCAAGCGCAGGCTCGACAGATCGCTGTGGTCCCACTCCCGCGCCTGCAACCACAGCTTGACCAGCGGCGGCACCAGCGCAGTGTGGGTGACCCGATGGCGGCTGATCAGGTCGAAGGCTTCATCGGCGCCCGCCGTGCGGGAGAACACCACGCGCCCACCACAGGACAGCGCGCCGATCAGACCGGGGCAGGCCAGCGGGAAGTTATGGGCGATGGGCAGGGCGGCGAGGTACACCGCGTCCTGATCAAACCCGCACAACTGCGCCGAGGCCAGGGCGTTATAGGCGTAGTCGGCGTGGGTGCGCGGGATCAATTTGGGCGTGCCGGTGGTGCCACCGGACAGCAACAACAGGGCGGTGCTGTGCGGATCGACCGGGGCCGGCTCGCGCACGGCGCCCTGGAGCGAGGCCAGTGGCACCCCGCGATTGCCCACATCACCGGCGATGATCAGGTGGTGCAGCGAGGGGCACAGCGCCATTTGCTGCTCGGCCATGGGCCGGTAATCAAAGCCCAGGAACCGCTCGGCGACGATATAGGCGCTGGGTTCGGCGAGTTCGCAGAGGGCCTGGACCTCACGCTCGCGATGGGCCGGCATAGCGAGTATTGGCCACGCGCCCAGGCGCAGGAGGGCAAACAGGCTGCGGGCGAAGTCGATGCCATTGGGCAGTTGCACCAGTACCCGATCACCGCTGTGGATGCCGAGGTCGGCCAGCCCACCGGCCAGGCAGCACACCTGGTGCTCGAAGTCCCGGTAACTCAGTTGCTGCTCGCCTTCGATCAGGGCGATCCGCGGCCCGAAAGCCCGCGCCCAACTCTGCAGATGTGTGTTGAGGCTCTGGGGCTGCCACCGTCCATCTGCGGTCAGGTGCTGGGTTTGAGTGTCGCGCCAATATAGAGGGGGCATGGATCTGGCTCCTGTGGAAGGGGTCGCTGAAAGACTGCTTGTTGAGAATCATTCTCCTTATTCAACGATCCAACTGCCCGAAAACGAACGTCTTGGCCCCGATCCGAATTTTTTGGTTACGAGCTTATGCCCAAAGGTAAGGTTGCCCGGTCAGCAATAGTTCCCATCCGGGGCCTGTTCGAACCGATCAGGGCAGCGCCCGGCAGCCAGCTATTTAATGATCAGCCCACACTTGAAACGGGCTGAGGAAGGTATGAAGACTGAACGGGCCCCGCAATGGCGCTGGTTGCTGCGGGGCCAGGGGCGACGGCTGGGCCTGGCGGTGGCCATGGCGGTGTTGGCGGCAGCGGTGGAATTGCTGCCGTTTTTTCTGCTGGCCCATGGGGTCAACCGTGTGGTGCAGGGCGGGCCTAGGCTGGGTGGCGACCTGATGCAGCTGGCGGGCTGGGTGGCGCTGGCATTGCTCAGTAAATACCTGCTGTACACCCTGGCTTACTATTTGAGCCATGTCGCGGCGTATCGGGTGTTGCTCACTACCCGACGTGCGCTGGTGCGGCATTTGTCTTGGGCGCCGTTGCCGTGGCTGAGTCGCTGGTCCAGCGGCGAACTCAAGCAGCGGGTGATCCAGGACGTGGAGCGCATGGAGCAATTTATCGCCCATCACAGCGTCGAGTGCGTGGCCGCCGTGTTGAGCCCGATATGGGTATTGATCGCCCTGTGCTTTGTCGACTGGCGCTTGGCCCTGTGCGCGCTGCTGCCGGTGCCCCTGGCCCTGTGCGCCCAGGCCTGGATGATGCGCGGTCTCGGCGAGCGCCTGGCGCAGTACGCCGGCGCGGTGGATGATCTGGACGGCGCCACCCTCGAATTTTTACGCAGTGCACCGCTGATGAAAGCCTTCCGCCAGGATGTGCGCTCGTTCAAGCGCATGCGCGAAGCTCTGGCGCATTACCAGCATCTGATCGGTCGCATGATCCGTATTAGCGTGCCGGGTTGGTCGGTGTTCGTGGTGCTGCTGGGGGCCAATGTGGCGGTGCTGTTTCCCGCAGGGCTATGGCTTTACGGCATCGGGGAGCTGACCCAGGCGCAACTGGTACTGGTGCTGATACTCGGGACGGGCATGCTGCGCCCGTTGTTACGTGTGGCGCGGTTGAATTCGCAGATCCAGGAGATTATCGGCGGTGTGCGGCGGTTTGCACCGTTGCTGGTTTGGCCGCAGCCCTCGCAAGGGCATGAGCAACCTGTGGCCGCGCACCTGGGCGTGACCTTCGAGGATGTTTCGTTCAACTATCAACAGCAGCCGATTGTGCGGCATATCGATCTGGTGTTGCCCGCCGGGCAGATGACTGCCCTGGTCGGCCCGTCCGGTAGCGGCAAAAGCACCCTGGCCTGGTTGCTTGGGGGCCTGCTCGATGCTGACTGTGGTCGCGTGTTGCTGGATGGCAAACCGTTATCGGCCTTCAGTGACGCCGCACGGGCGGCCGCAGTGGGTGTGGTCTCCCAGGACGCATTTATTTTCCAGGGCAGCCTGCTCGATAACCTGCGAATCGGCCGTGCCGACGCCACGCCGGGGCAGATCGCCACGGCCTTGCGCGTGGCCCAGGCCGAGGACTTTATACGCGCGTTGCCCCAGGGCCTCGACACGCAGATGGATGAGCGTGGAGGGCGCCTGTCAGGGGGCGAGCGACAACGTATCGGCCTGGCCCGGGCATTGCTCGCCGAGACCCCGGTGTTGGTGCTGGACGAGGCGACGGCGTTTGCCGACAGCCGTACCGAACGCCGCTTTTATCAGGCGCTGCGCGATACCTGGCCGGACAAGACCTTGTTGGTGATTGCACATCGCCTGACCAGTATCAGCGAGGCCGAACAGATCGTGTTGCTGGAGCACGGAGTGATCCGTGACCGCGGCACCCACGCACAATTGTTGGTGCGCAGCAGCGCGTATGCCACGCAATGGCAGCATCAATTCGACAGCGAAGACTGGACCATCCGCGACGGGAGTGCGCTGCATGCAAGGGTTGATTGAAGGGCTGCGTCAGGTCATCAGGCTTGCCGATACTCGTTCGCCGCGGTTGTGGTGGGGCTTGGGCTTGCGTGTGTTGGAGCGGGCCTGTGCGATTGCGCCATTGTTCCTTGGTTTTGCTTGGCTGGCCGGTGGTACGGGGCTGTCGTTGGGATGGTTGGGGCTGGGGTTGTTCGGGCTGCTGGGGTTGCAACTGGTGTGTTCCCACTACGGCCAGATGAACAGTTTTCTCGGTGGCTACGAGGTGATGCACGGCTATCGGCGCCATCTGCTGGATCATGTGGCGCGCCTACCCTTGGGGGCGCTGCGTCAGGAGCGCATCGGCCAGCTTGGCGAGCGCCTGACCGAAGACGTCAAGCGCATTGAAAACCTGTTTACCCACGTGCTGGGTGAATTGCTCGCGGCACTGAGCGTGCCGTTGCTGTTTATGTTGGTGCTGGTGTGGGTGGACTGGCGTCTGGCCCTGGCGTTGCTGGTGAGCTTGCCCGTGGGCTTTGCGGTGTTGAACCGGCTGAGCGGGTTTTTCCTCGCGGCGGGGCGACGCAAGCAACACAGCTTCAGGCAGGCGGCGGGCTTACTGGTGGAGTTTATTGCCGGCTTGCGTACCCTGCGTTTGTACAACCGTGCCGAGCAGTGGCGTGGGCGGCTGGATGCGCAGTTCGGTGAGATCGAACGGCACAGCTTGGGGGTGGAAGTATGGGGTGGCAGTGCGATCCAGCTGTATCGCCTGTGCGTGGACATGAGCTTGGTGCTGCTATTACTGACGGCGGGCCTGTTGGCCAACGCAGGCCAGTTAGAGGTGCTGGTGTGGCTGTTGTTTGCGTTGGTCACGCCGCGCCTGCTCGACCCCTTGTTGGACGTTGCGGCGTATCTGAGCGAGCTGCGTGGACTGGCTCAGGGGCAGTCGCGGCTGCAGGAGATCTTGCTGATGCCGCCGGTTGAGGAACCTCGGCACGCGGCGGTGGTGGAGGGGCATGGCGTGCGCTTTTACAACGTGGGTTTGCGTTATCCCGAGCAGCCGGGATGGGCGTTGCAGGGCCTGGACTTCAGTGTCGAGCCCGGCCAGATGCTGGCGATTGTCGGGCCGTCGGGCGCCGGTAAAAGTAGCCTGTTGCATGTGCTGGCGCGCTTCTACGACCCGCAGCAGGGGCGCATCGAGCTGGGCGGCGTGGACTTGCGGCAGATGCGTTTGGAGCAACTATATGGCGCTTGCAGCTTTGTGTTCCAGGACGTGCAACTGTTCGACGCCAGCGTGTTGGATAACGTGCGCCTGGGCAAGCACGACGCCACCCTGGCGCAGGTACAGCACGCCTGTGTGCAGGCTGGTTGCGATGGGTTTATCCAGCGCCTGCCCGCGGGGTATGACACCCCGATTGGCGAGAATGGTCAGCGCCTGTCCGGGGGCGAGCGCCAGCGCTTGTCCATCGCCCGGGCTTTGCTCAAGGACGCGCCGATTCTGTTGCTGGATGAAGCCACTGCGTCGGTCGACCCCTTGGCCCAGTATGAGATTCAGCGCGCTTTGTCGCGCCTGGCCCAGGGCCGCACGCTGATCATGGTCGCGCACCGTTTGCGCACGGTACGGCATGCGGATGTGATTTTGGTACTGGATCGGGGGCGTATCGTCGAGCGCGGCCGCCACGCCGCATTGCTCGCGCACGGCGGGTTGTATGCCGAGCTGTGGCGGCAGCAGGCCGGTTAAACCTTACTCCAATGCCCCGCGCCGGGCATCGCGCGGCAGCACGCCGTATTGTTTGCGAAACGCCACGCTGAAGTGACTGATATTGCTGTAGCCGAGTATGGAAGCGGTATCGGTTACCCCGTGTTGCTGCAACAGCTGGCGCGCCTTGCCCATGCGTTCACGCTGGAACAACGCGTAGATGCTCACATCAAACATCGCCTTGAAACCGCGCTTGAGCTTGAGCTGGTTGAGGCCGGTTTCCCGCGCCAGTTGCTCGATGGTCGGCGGTGAACTGAGGTCCATCAGCAGGCGATCGCGGGCGGCCAGCAGTTGTTTCTGTTCGCGCCGGCAAATCTGTTCGCTCTGGTCCTGGGGGTTGAAGGCTTTCAAGTGCCAGGCCAGGAACTCCAGGCTGGCCGAATGCACCAGCAGCGCCGAGGCCGAATCATCCCCCAGTAGGCGTTCCAGGCGCAGGGCCGCATCCTGGATGCGCTGGTTGCCATGGGTGGTGTGCAGGCAGAAATTGCCTTCCATGCGGTCGCCCAGGCGCTGGTAATCATCGCCGGCCAGTTCGCCCAGGCGCTCAGGGGTTATGCGCAGCTCAAGATTGCGGTGGGCCGGGGCGAATTCCAGTTCGAAACGTTCGGAAGGAGCGAAGCTGGTCATCAACTGGCCTTTGCCCAGGTGCAGGCCCTTGCGGCCGACGCGGATGTCGATATCGCCATTGAGCATGCAACTGAAATGCAGGTGGGGGTTGTCGTCGATGGTGCTGATACGCACTGACTGGCTGGCGTCGAAGGTCACGAGGGACACTTCCAGGCCAGGCTGGAGCACTTGGGTACGCACATGGCAACCCGGTGGGCCGGCGTGGGGGGCTGCTTTGTCAAAAAAGGTTGAAGCGCGAAGCTGGTACATGGTCGTCCTCGCAGGCAACTGCCCAGGCAGGCCTGGCAGGGGGCAGACGGCTCGTAAGTATCCCTGATTCCGGCGGCGGCTTGCGCCACCGCATTGCCCGGAAATCCCTGCGAGCATTCAAGATGGTCGGCAGGTTATTACTAATAGTTCTCATTTGCAATGGTTGTCACTTTACTCCTCAGAACTCCATGCCTACCCGCACACCCAGGGTGCGCGGCTGACCGGCGATGACCATGCCGTTGGACATGGCGCGGGTGAAGTAGGTGGTGTCGCCCAGGTTCTTGCCGAACAGGCCGACGCTCCACTGGTTGATGCGGTAGTCGATGTTTGCATCCCACAAGGTGTACGAGCCCTGGGAGAGGGTCGCGTTCGGGTACAGGTAGGATTGGCCCTGGCGGGTCAGGCCGGTGCCGACGGTGATGTGGTCGGTGGCGGCCCAGTCCATCGACACCCCGTAGCTGTGCTTGGGCGTGCTGGGGAACTGCTTGCCGGAATAATCCACCGCCCCCCGGGTGTAGTCGTCGAATTGTGCTTCGAACAGGCTGGCATAGGCGTTGGCCTGCACCGACTCCAGCGGCCGAACCGTGGCGGTCAGTTCCAGCCCTTTGTTGTGGGACTTGCCGGCGTTGCTGGTGGAGGTCTGGCCGCCGCCGTCCTCGACAATCACCTGCTGGTCACGCAGACGGGTGTAGAACACGTTGGTGCCGACTTCCCAGACCTTGCTCGGTGCACGGTAGCGATAGCCCAGCTCGGCGTAGTTGCCGTACTCGGGGTTATAGGCGTCGCCGGCCGTGCTAGCGCTGGTGGAGTAGGTGTTAAAGCCCGATGCCTTGTAGCCGCGTGCCAATACCAGGTAGCTGAAATGCTGCTCGTTGGGGCTGTATTCCAGGCTGAAACGCGGCAGAACCACGGTCTCGCTGACCTTGCGGTCGTTGAACGATTCTAGGCTGGAGAAGCTGGCATCTGGCACACCGTCGCCATTGCTGTCGAACATGCCCGCCTGGGTGCTGCTCCAGTCCATGCTGCGACGGTTGTGCTCTACCCGCAGGCCGACGGCTGCACGCCACTCTGGCTGGAAGCGCCAGCCGAGTTCGCCGAAGGTGGCCACGGTGTCGCCCTCGACTTTGGCCTTGGTGTCGCTCAGGAAAAACGGGCTGAGATCGAACGTGTAGGGCGCGTCACGGCGTACATGGGAGAGGAAGCCGCCCACCAGCCAGTCAATGTTGCCATTCTGGCCATTGAGCCGTGCTTCGCCGGTGTATTGGCGGGTCTTCATGTCGTAGCCAGCGGTACCGCCAAAGATCGATTTGGGTAGCCAGTAATCCCACTCTGTCTGGTTGGCGCCGACGTTGACCACCAGCTGTGTGTCATCGGCGAAACGCTTGCGGTATTCGCCGGTGAACAGCGTGTATTCGGTGTTGTTAGTGCCGGCGTCGGTGGCGTTGGACTGATACTTCTTCGCCAAATCGCGGGGGGCAAAGTAGTCGTTATCGCCGTGGGTATTCATGTGGTGCAGGCCGAAGCGCCACTCGCCGCCATCGTCATCCAGATGCAATAACTTGATGCGCCCGAAACCACTGTCCCAACCTGCGGTGTCGTGGCGCCCGAGGGTGGAGTTGGCGATCATGCCGTCGTTCTTTTCACCGCCAACAGACACGCGTACGGCGGTGTTTTCCGTTAATGGCAGGTTGCCGGTGACTTCGGCGCGTTGCTGGTTATTCGTGCCATATTCGAGCTTGACCTTGCCGCCGGCGATGAACTCCGGGTCGCGGGTGCGCAGGGCGACCAGGCCGCCCATGCTGTTTTGCCCATACAGGGTATTTTGAGGGCCACGCAGGATTTCGAGCTGGTCGATGTCATACAGTTGGCCGAGCACCAGGGCATTCATCGGCACGCCGTCGATGTACACGCTGTTGCTGATGCTGTCGCCTTCGTCGTCAGAAAACCCCAATCCGCGAATGGTCAGCGACGGCGTGTGCCGGGTGAAAGTGCTGAAGTAAAGGTTGGGCTGGCGCTGGGCCACGTCACCGAGGGTATCGAGGTGGCTGTCTTCAATCTTTTGGCCCTTGACCACGCTGACGCTGTTGGCGGTCTTGAACTGCGGAGTGTCCTGTTTGGTGGCAGTGATCACCGTGGCATCCAGCTCTTCCAGGTTGACGTCGGCGGCCATTGCCGGTTGCAGCAAGGGTAGGGCGCAGGATAACAACAGGGCATAACGTACAGCTTGGCAAAGGGGAGAACGTTCCATGGGGTTCACGCCTGAATGAGAATGACGCAAATGATACCGGTTCTCATTTTGTGCACTACCCGATTCGGGTTCTAAAACACCCGAATACAGTGCAACGTTGCTAGCCTTTTGCCTTTAGCTGAGTGGCGACAGGGCAGCTTGCCGATGTGGGGATGCACCGAAAACATTAGCCTCAGCGTCCATGGAAAAAGTTGGGGCGCAGGAGGGCTTTGTAAAAGCCTTTAAGGCTCGCCGAAAAAATGATGACTGGGGGCTAGAGCAGTAGTTTCAGGCAAAACTACGGGAACGAGCTTCCAGCCACCGACCACCTCGCCCAGCTTTACAGGGTAGGTCCGCGCTCGACTACGGTCACAAGAAGGCAAAAATCGTCTGGGTCTCCAGAAAACCAGTTAGACGCCCAGTCCAAACGGTACTTGGGTGAGTACGCTGCTTGGATTGCCATCGTTAAATCCAATAAATCGCTTTAGAAAAGCTGTTTCACGGGGCTGGTTTCTGCTTCCGGTGAAGATTTTCGGCTGGGCGAGCTGATAAACGGTCAGGAATGGACAGTTTTCAGTAGTAGGCTGTTACTCCTGTCTCAACCATGAAAACGCTCAGAAGAGGGCGAGACCATGTCGACTCAGAATCCTATTCATAATTCACGTGCCCATCGCTGGGCGTATGCCGGTGGCATATCGGTAAAGCGTCGTTATCGAAAATTGAAAGCGTTTGAGTCCCTCTTGGCTGAGCGTGCGGTGACGGCAGGTATACCTGCGGGTAACTTACTCGTTCGCGGGAGCTTTCTGATTGCCAAACTGGCACTGATCGGAGGTTTGCTCTTTGTCAGTGCTTGTCTGGTTACTTTCATTGTGATGATGCTGGCTTTCATCACTTTGCTATGGTTCAGGGCTTTTGTTGGTGCCGATCATGAAGAGAAAAATCCAGGGCCAGATTACTTAGGCGCTGACCTCTACATCGGTGACTTCGACGACAATGGGCATTATATAGGCGACAGCAAGTCATCTAATTGAGCGCTTAGCAGCACCCAATATTTGATCCGTACCTTTGCTCGCTGCGTCACTTGCTGCTTTGCTACCGTTCGCCAACATGCCTTGAATCCCACTGCCGACTGAATATCCTGCCCAGCTCATGGCCCCTAGAAACAGCATTGGTAGCACGATGAACATCGCCCCCATCACATACTCGATCACCTGCGCGGTAACAGTCCCATCCATAAACCCGGATGTGGGCAGCGATAACAGCACTTGGTTGGACGCCGAGACCTGGTTGTACAAGGTATCTAGCATGCTGGAGTCGACCCAACGAGCCAGTTCCCACCAGAAGCTCAGCATGTGTAAGGTAAATAGCGCGAACGTCACCGTCATGACGGTCTTCAGCTGGTAGGTACTGACCAGCAGGATCAGCGGCAAGCTGATGATGACGCCCATGATCAGGAAGGCCTGCACCATGGGCAGGGCAGCGCGTAGCGCATTCATCGCCGGGAAGTTGCTGAAGGAGCCGAGGGCCAACCCGGTATTGGTGGCCAGGTTATTGAGCCCCTGATTGATCGAGCCGCCTCGGGCACTGGAGCCATAGTCCTGGTACACCTGTCCGGGCGACATGGACATCGATTGCTGGCGCGGGCTGACCAACTCACGCAGGGTGGCATCCTCGATCTCGTTGTTCGAACGGCCAGTCAACCAACCTTTCAGTTGTGTCAGCAGCGAGGGATCGACCTGCTGGATCAAGCGGTCGCGCAACCCAACACCGCTATCACTCCACCACTGCTTGCAGGTGGGGTAGCCCGCGCCGTTCTCTAGCTGCGGCAAGGAGACATCGCGGCTTTCGTTATACGGCCAACTGACTCGCGGTGTGCGTGAACGATCCGTGTCGTAGTAGCCGGGCGTGTCGAGAAAATAGCTTGAACCAATCCACGCTGCGTCGTGACTTTGTGCCTTGTCCAACTGCGGGCGGTTGGTGAACAGCCGAGAACGGGAATAGCCATAGCAGTCGCGGGTGAAGTCGGCGACTTCCTGCAGCAGTACCTGGCTATCGATGCGCGAACTGTCGATCTCCATGCGCATCTGCCGGATATCCGCTGCGCAAGGGATGGAGGCGGTGGCCGCCGCGGTCACACCTTTGCTCAAGGCATGCACCAGAAACCACCAGATCGGTACGTTGGCGGAGCGTTCGCCGATCGTATTGAAGGTCGCCCCCCAGGCGGTTTCCGTCGGTTGGGCCACACTCACGCCGCAGCGCTGACTCGCCGCATCATCGAACGCCATCGAGGCGAGGCTCAACGGAAAGACCGGCGCGCAACCGAACAATACGACGATGTAGGCCAGCCACAACCGGTTCTCGATCCGCGGCACCGAGAGCAGTCCCTTGTTGCCTTCATCCGCGCCTTGCTGACGGGCTGACAGCCATTCCTGGAGGATGATCGCGCCGAAGGGCGCGGCAAATAGCCCGGTGTCGGACAGGACGCTCCAGAGGCCGTTATTGATGATCCAGGCCAGCAGAGAGAGGTAAAATTCCAGGTAGCTGTTGGTGCTCAGGAGCATGGTGGTGACCTCACAGTCGGGTGAGTTCGACGCAGGTAAAGAGCACGAGCCCTAATGCTCCGATGCGTTTCACGCGCAGTCGATCCTGTGGTCGATGTCGGTAGCGCCGAAGCAGATCCCACCAGAGCGCAAAGAGGGCGGCGTAGAGCAGGGCGCGCCACCCCCGCAGATAAGGTCGTGCGGATTCGAGTGCCTGCTGCCAGACCTCGAAATTACCCAGCGCAGTTCGGCCGATCCAGGCGACCAGTGCGGCGGTCAGGATCGTCACCGCGGCAATCCCCAGACCTGAAAGCAGACTGAATAGCGGTGAGCGTTTCATGGCTCATTTGCGCCTGGCGTCAGCATCATTGAGTCGGCCGGGCTCGGGGTCGCCTTGCTCGACGGTACGCGATGCGTCGGCACCACCGGCATGCCGGTCGAGTACCAGGCTGGCGGTGTTGGTGGCCAGCATCTGCCGGACCTGCAGTTCGGTCTGCAGCAGGCGTATTTCGCGCTCCAGGGTGTCGATGTTTTTCGTCAAGGCGCTCTGTGCCGGCTCGGCGGAGGCGATGTTCGGTTCGTGACTGCCCGCCAGCAGGGTGCGCAGTAGCAGCAACGCTTTGTCGAGCACACTGGACAAGGCCGTCTCACTGGCCAAGCGCCGCGCCAACAGGTCCTGATCGGGGTCGTCACGCAGGGCTTCGACCACACCACGGGTCACCGGCAGCATCGGGCTGGAGGCTTTCGCCAGGTTGTCAGGGGTAGGCGGCAGAGAGCCAGACAACAGCCCTTGCAGGGCCTTGAGGCGCTCGTTATAGGCCTCCTGGATCAGCGGCGTCAGTCCGCTGCCAGCGGTCGCACGCAGAGTTTCGCAGCTGTCGCAGGTCGCGACTTCGCTCTCGCCCAGTACGCGGACGGCCCACTCGGATTCCTCCTGGGGCGAAGCCCAGGTCTGGCAAATAGCCCCACCCAGACAATCACTGCTACTGATCGAGGCGCTGTCATCCACCGAACGGTTATGCAGCAGGTTATAGCCCGCGCGCACCACGTCGGCGGTCACCCGAATGGGCGTCTGTCCGTTACCTCCGGCCTTCGAACCGCCGACCCAGGACACCCCATTGTTGCCGTTATGGGCCTCGGTGTTTTTCACCGCTGCCACCGCATCACCGCCGGTTTGTTCTAGATTGCCCTGCATCTCCTGGTTTTTGGCCAGCGCACCCCAGCCGGCTTGACCGACCTTATCCGCCATCTTTTCGGCCATGGCCTGGCAGGTCAGCTTGGAGCGGTCGAAGTCGATGCGACCCTGCATAACGCCGTTACTCAGCAACTCATAGAGACCGGGATTGGCGCGCTGGATGATCAACGCTGGCAGCGACATCACCGCTTGGGTCGCGTTCTGCACAACGCTGCCCATGATCTGCTGGAAACCTTCGGTGACGCCGTTCAACTGGTTTTGCAGGGTGTTGGTGAGGCTCATGTTTCCGCACATCATGTTCGCTCGCCAGGACCCGCCGACACCGAGGCCGCTGGGTCGATAGAGCGAGCTCGGTGAGCCCGTTGCCGAGCCGCCACCGATGGTGTACATCACTCGGTCGTCGAGTACTTCGCCTTGAGTACCCAGGCGGTAATCGCCCTCGGCGGCGTGGGTAGGCGTGGCCATGGCGAGCAGTCCGCAGAGCAACGGGCTCATCACGCCCAACCATGATCGCGCGCAAAGCCGACTCATGACGCACCGCCTTCGAAGTCGATACTGAACAGAAAGGTCTGCCCCTCACGTTTGCAGCAGCTATAGGGACGCCACAGCGACCAGGCGTAGCCGCCATCCGCGCTCTGTACCGGATCGCTGGGGAAGATGGCACACGTGGGCTGAACCTGAGGGAAGAGCAATTGCCATTTGTGGGTCGACGCGTCGTTTTCAACGATCGGGCCAGGCGGCCAGTAGCCGTCGCGTTTGGCTGGAGTCAGTGGTACGTACACATGCGGCTGCCAATTGCGGGTAATCACATCGCCGGCCCGTTGCGCCATGACGGCGGCCGCCTTGAAGTCGTCGGGCTGTACCAGAAAGCCCTGCCGGGGATAAACGTTGCCCCACATGTTTCCCGAAGCCTGACGACCAATTTCACGGAGCCCCGGCATGAGCGACTCGGGGTAAAGACTTTCTGGGATGCCATGGCGCCAGGCCAGTGAGTCCAGGGTACTCAGGTAGTAGGGCGTGAACGCAATAGCGCCGCTGGCGCAGGCATAGCCGGATTGCGAAGCCAATTGCGTGGCGGCCCAACCTCCCGGGTGGCCGATGCCATCAACGTTTTTGAAGCGAGGCAAATTGTCGCGTTGGGTGTTCGGCGTGATCAGGTTGCCGCCCCCCTCCGCACCGCTGATGGGCGCGGAGAGGGTGGCCATCTCGGTCCAGGGGTTATTGCCCGTGATGGCATAGCTCGAGACCACGAGTTCAGGAATGAAATGACGAACCTTGGTCGAGGTTTTGACTGTGCAGCCGAAGGGCGTGCAGAGCAGCCAAAAACAAATGCCGACGACCCTGTAGGCGAGACAGTTTGGCGAAAGCACGGAGGACGTGATACTGGCGGTGTCCAGCGCCACGCTTGGGCCGCACGCCAGCAAGATGCTCAGCGCCAGGGGCCGTAGCTTTGTGGGCGAGATTGACGAGCAGGCAACAGGCATGATCCAGGCTCTCGGTATATGGCCTGGGCAGGTTCGGTTAGGGACTGAAGACTGTCAGTGGAAATTATGAAGGCAGATCTATCGGGTTTGTGAGACGTAAGACTATTATTTGACGTGAAGGGCGCTGCGCAGGATATCGGGTTCTACAAGTAACTGATCTGTAGTAATTTCGAGAGTATTGGCTAGCTTGCATAGGACCAACAGCGACGGATTGCCCGTGCATCGCTCGATTTGACTAACGTACGTGCGATCCACCTCGGCCATGAGCGCGAGTTGCTCTTGGGTAAGGTTTTTCACGCGTCGCATCAAGCGGATGTTTTCCGCCAGCTGCAGACGAAGCTGTTCGTAGTCTTGAGTCATGCGCGCAAATTGCGCCTTGAGGGACTCTCAATCCACGGGATATAGTCTACATTTGCATTGATCTAGGCCATTTGATGCTCATGCCTGTTATCGAGCGTTCATTTGGCGTGGTTAAGCTTTTCGAAGTTGGCCTCAACGTCTAACAATAAATCAGAAATCTAGGGTGGGTATGGACGAAAACTACATTTCAATTCCTGCGGCGGACGGTTATCCAAGCCTTCTGACACCCTGGGGCAACGAATTTGCGCCAATGATCGAACGTGGCGTGCAATGCGCTCAGGCTTGGCTTGATACGCCCGGCGAGATTCCGCTGTGGTGGGAGCTGGCGCAAACACGCAAGACTCTTCCGGTCGGTGACTGCCAAGATGCTTTTGAAGCCGGATTTCTGTTGAGAATTCAACAGCGGCTGCGGGGCGCATCGCAATAATCTATCTTTCGCTCTAGAGCGCGATGCTCGAATAGATTTCGGGCTCTATTCCTCGCGCTCTATCGATCCGTTCAGCTACCCGATACGCCGCTTCCAGTTCAGAGCAGCCGTTCTCCTGCATCAGTGTCCAGCGCTCGGCTTTTTCCTCGGGTTCCGTCATGGCCAGGGCGAGGTAAAGACTGGGCGGAACGGCTCGAAACAGCGTCTCGAGCTTTTTCGACAGCACGACTCCTTCGGTGTATTTGCCGGGTTCCTTGCTGGCCGACAGCAACAGGGCTTTTTGCGCCGGTGTGAGCTTCTTGAAGCGAGCGATCTCTTCGATTTCCGCCGGCGGCATGTTCAAACAAATCCACCACTCGATCATGTTGAGCATGGTTTGTGCGGCAGTGGGAAAGTCGGCAAGGTTCTGCGTCGCCAACCAGAACCAGGCACCGAGTTTGCGCCACATCTTCGTGCCCTTGACCACGAACGGCGCCAGCAGCGGGTTTTTGGTGATGATATGGCCCTCGTCGGTGACCATGATGATAGGTCGGCCCAGGTACTGGTCGCGCTCGGCAAGGTTGTTCACGGTGTTCATCAGGCTGATGTAGCTGATGGACATTTGTGCCTCGTAACCTTCGCGAGCGTAAGTGGCCAGGTCGACAATGGTCACATCGCTCTCGGGCCAAGGCGTGCCCTCGCGATCGAACAGTTCACCCTCGAAACCCTGGCAAAACAGGTCGATGGACTCGCCCATTTCCTGGGCACGCTCACGACGCTTCTCCGGTAAGTGCGGGTCAGCGGCGACGCGCAGCAAGGCGTCGCGCACGTCGCGAGTCAGCACCTGGCGGCCCGCCGTGACGCAGGTCTGCGCCGCATCCAGGATGCACTCGCGGATCAGGCTGCGGTCGGCTCGACTCAGGCGCGCCTCTTCCTTGGCCTCGCCGCCGGTGATCATCAGGCGGGCGGTGATTTCCAGTTCGCCGAGAACATCGCGCTGGTCTTTGCGACTGGTTACCACCTCATCGTCCAGCTCATCGATAGACAGACTCGCTACCTGATCCGGCTGCTCGACCAGGCGCCAAGCGTCGGCGAACGGTGCGAGGCTGACCGAGGCGCCAGGTTTCAATTGGACCTTGTTGACCGACAGGCCCTGTGTCGCGAAGTAGTCGCCCTGCAAGCCGAATGAGTTGCCGGCCTCGATGATAAACAGGCGAGGGCGGTACACGGCCATGACCTGCATCAGTAGGGTGACCAGAGTGGCCGACTTTCCGGCGCCGGTGGGGCCGAACAACAGCAGATGACCATTCATGGCTCGGTCCAGGCGTGATAACGGATCAAAACTCAACGGCGAACCACCACGGTTGAACAGGGTGATACCTGGGTGGCCAGTGCCGGTGCTGCGGCCCCACACCGGAATCAGGTTCGCCAGGTGCTGGGCAAACATCAGGCGGGTGTACCAGTTGCGCGTGTCGCGGGCCGGGTTGTAAGCCATCGGTAACCAACGCAGGTAACTGTTGCAGGCGCCGACTTCATCGCCTTCGCGTACCGGTTGTAGGCCCGCACCCAGTAGTGCGTTAGCCAGGCTGACCGAGTTCTGGTGCAATTGCTGTTCATCGTGACCGCGCACGTAGAACGCCAGGGTGCCGTGGTACAGCTTGTGCTGGCGACCGATGATCGCACGAGCCTCTTCAACATCTTGGCGGGTCTGGCTCGAGGCTAGGTTTTCACCGATGGCTTTGCGGGCAAGGCGGTTCAACTGATCCTCAAGTACATCCTGCGGTTTGACCACCAACGTCAGACTCATCACCGTGCCTTCGGGTAACTGGTCGAACAGGGCATTCACTGCGTCGCCCTTGCGGGTTTCTCCGGTGAGTTGACCAATCGACGGTGCCCGCCGCAGTTTGTCCACCACCATGACCCGGTGGGGCTGATCGTCAAAAAACCAGAGTCCGCGCTGCACATCCGAACGCGGTTCGTTGAAGAACAGCCGCTCGGCGAAGTCATGATCGAAGGGCAGTTCCAGCGACTCGCCGTCGCCCGACTCCGGATAGGTCACACGGCGGTAGAACTCCTCGGGTGCTTCATCAGTGAGCCTGGGGGCCGGATTGAACCAGGGCAATAACCAGGCATACAGACCTCGGCCATCGACTCGCGTTGAGTGCACCCCGCACGTCTGCAACGAAGCACGGATACGTTCGCAAGCCTGATGCAGGGATTGCACCGGGGTGACTCCTATCTCCTCAACGTCAGACTCAAGCCAGCGATAGACCACCAGGCGCACCCGTCGGTTATTGCCACGCCAGGGCAGGCGTGTCACCACCTTATCCTCAAACAGACCACCGGGCTTGGCGATGGCCTTCAGATGACGGCGGCTGAGCTCCAAATACGCCTCGGTGAAGACGGTCCCTTGCGCGCTGTCCTGAATATAGCCAGTGAGCCGGGTCAGGTAGGGGGTGAAGTCGTTGTCATCCTGGCAGAAAAACTGCGCCACCCAAGGCGCTTGATCCAGCTCGTCAAAGCTGTCCTGCAGGGCATCCTCGAGGGCATCGCGGGCGGCCATCAACCAATCGGGTTCGCGCCCTTCGGTGCCAATGGGCAGTAACTCGAACACCGCACCCACCGAGCGATTGTCATCGAGCAAAAAACACTGTTCGGCGTCGAGGTATTCGACCCAAGGCAGATGATCGGTGAGGCTGGGGTTGTGAGCGTAGAGTGCCGCTTCATCGGCCAAGGTGGCGCGAGGGCGCAATGGGTTGCGCAAGGCTTTCCACGTGGCAGTGCGGTAGCCCGCATCGCCGGTACGCACTACAAGTCTTCCTGACGTTCACCCGGCAATGCGTACTGCACACGTTGGTAGAACGGAAAGACGGTCGAGTAGCCCGGGACCGGTGCCTGCTCGGTACCACTCAGATGCGGATACACGTACAGCACCAGATCGGGATTGGGCAGGCGAGGGAACAAATTGTGGATCTCGTTCGCCGCGGTGCGCGTGTACGGTTCCTGGAGAGCAACGGCGAAATCTGCTTGAACCAACGGGCGGCGTAACTGCTGCCGAGCATCCAGCAGTTGTTGCTGAGTGCCTTGCGAACCGGCGTCGTTCCAGATGTCCAGCATGGTGTGCTCGCCATGGGGCAGCAGCGTCTCCTTGTCGGTGGTACACCCCGCCAGAACCCCGCAGAGCACGCTAATCCAGGTCAGGCAGAGAAGCATGGTCTTTTTCATGGCGAACGCTCCGGCCCTTGGGCTCGTAGTCGATGGTGATCTCATGGTCGAGGTGCAGGGCGACCTGTGCTGCCGGTGGCACGTACACGGCAGCAAAGGCTTCGCCATACAGCTTGTTGACCCACTCGCGGATGTCGCTGACCCCACCACTGAGAATGGAGTTAAGTGCACTGTTGCCATTGCTGCTGGTGACGCCGAGCGTACTGCCGCCCGAACTGATCGTGCTGCTGTTGTTCTGCTCATCGCCGAGCAAGGCAGCGACACCCGCGCCGGCCGCCGTGATCAGGCTCTGGCTACCGAGGTACTGCTGGGCGTTCGAGCGACGCTCGCCGGCAATGCAAGGAATGCCATACGGATCGGAGAGGTAACCGAGTCCGCCGCGGATCTTGTCAGTGTTTGAGCTTTGGGTGGCCGAGGCATTGCGGCTGGCGACCGCCTTCGGCTGAGGCACCGTGCGGATGGTGCCATCGGTAAACACAAAGGTGATTGACTCGACCTGTCCGCGCACGCACGACAGGGTCCAGTCACCGGACGCCGTGCCGCTCATCACAGCACCCGCGACGTCCGGCAGGTCGATGCCATTAGCGGTCAGGTTCTCGGGGCCAACCAACACCTTGAAGGGGTAGGGATCATTCACGGTGCCGTCCACCGGGACTCGGCCAATCAGCGCAGTCATGGCGACCGAGCCCATCAGCGTGGCGTTTTCGGGGATCGTGTAGACCGGCTTCGCGCCTTCGGTACGATCAACGGATCGCGTCAGGTCGCGCTCACCCTTGGTAACTGCACGTAGCTGTTTCTGGCTGCGATCAATCGCGTTGTCTTTCAAGCCTTCCAGAGAGTTGAAAGCGGTAGGCAGGCTCAGTGCGGAGGAAGTCGTGGTCTTGCCGCTGGCGTCGGTGGACGGAGCATCCGAGGGTTCAATCCACTGCAGTGCATCATTGGTAGAGTGGCGCCCTTCGAACTGAGCGCCGTCGCCCGGCTCAAGCCCCAATCCGATCGGCATGTCCTTGCCTTTGCCGGTCAGCCCCGACAGCTGGTCCTGCAATTGCGTCAGCAGACCGCGAGCCTGACGACCGTCTTGTTCGGCTTTGAGCCGGGCCTCGTTGGCTTGTCGGCGGCCTTCGTCGACCTGCTGGGTCACACTGCCAAGCGCGGTCTGGATACGCGAATCGACACTGTTTTCCCGCTCGCGTAGGCGGTTGTTTTCCGTCTGCAGTGAGTCATTGTGTTTCTTCAAACCGAGCATGTCGCTGCGCATGGCCTTCACCTGGCCGACCAGGGTGGCGACCGTGTCGCGTGGGGTATCGCCCGCAATGCCGAGCGACTTGGCTTGCTCGGCGGATAATTGAATATTGCCCTGATCAACTGGGTGCTCCGGAGAAGGTGTGCTGCCACCCGGGACCCAGGTTTTCAGGTTGATCAGCACCACGCCCAGCAGCGCAGCCGGTACCAGCCATTTGAGCAAGGCGTTAGCTTTCATCGTCAGCACCTCGCGCAACGGGCGGGAGCAGCACCGCTTGTTCGAGGCCGGCACCGCGAGTGACGAGATAGGCGATCGTAGTGTCTTCGGCACTGCCGACCGGCCCGAGGAAAGCATGCTGGAAGGCCGCGGCGAACAGCTTGGCCTGAAGCCGACGCGGATCGAGTTGCACCGTCGCTGGACCACGATTGCGCAACTTCACCGCCGTCACCCTGTAATCACCGAGTCGCCAGGCGGCGATGGGCGTGCTGGACACGTTTTCGCTCGGCAGCAAGGTCGGCAGTTCGCTGCGCAGCTTGAGCGGTACGCGGCTTACGCCGGGTAGGGATTCTACGGTGCGCAGCGACGCGTACAGGCTCTGTGCGGCATAGCGGGTCAACGCGACCGGGATCGGCGTACGTTCTTGAACAGGGGCGGTGCTCGATTCAGTCTCGGCAGCCTGCACCGGAGCATGCTTGAGAATACGCACCGGCTCCAGCGGTTGATCGCCGGGCGTGGTCGCGATATCCAGCAGGATGATCTCACCCGTCGCGACCGATTGCAGTTGCAGTCGGGTCGGGGCAATGGCTTCCGACGCGCGCAGGTACAGCGTGCCGCCGGTGGATTGTACGCGCAGCTTGCCCGTCAAGGTTGAGGGCACGCCGACGCGAACAGCCTCATCGACAAATACCACTCGCTCCTGATTGATCACCAGCGGGACCGCGAGAGGGAGGCGTTCCCAATGCATCAGCTCGACGGCCTGTGCCGCGACTCCCCACAGCGTTAGTGCGACGGTGAGTCCCAGGGTCGACATCCGCTTCATGGTTCACCTCCAGGCAGGAAGATTTTTTGCGGAGTGCCCTGGTAGCAGTCCAGAGCCAGCCCCCACTTGTTGCGCTCGGGATCCAGGTCAAAACGCACCACGCGCAATGGATAGCGCACCACCACCCGTTTTACCGGTTCGGCGGCGTAATACTCATCGGCGTTGAGGTCGAGCGTGACCAGCCAGCTGTCGCGGTCGAGTTGCTTGACCCTGAGTTCCGGATCTTCGCTGTAACCTCGGCCCAGAATTTCGTAGACGCCACGCACCCGCTGGCGCAGTTCGCCGGCGGCCTTGCGGTACTCGTAGTCGCCATCGAGGAAGGCCTTGCACGCGGGTGTCAGATAGGACTGCAAGCCATAGATAGCGCGGCGATAATCCTGCTCGCCATCTGAGGGCCAGCGATTGAGCTGGCCAAAGATGTAGAGGGCAAAGGCATAGACATTTTCTGAGGGGATATCCCACCATTTGCGCGTGCTACCCGAACGCAGATCCGGGGGGACATGCACGGTCAGATCGGTCGGCGCCGAGCGCCAGCCATACCAGAGTCCGGCACAGATCAGAGCCAGAATCACCACTGCCAGGCGCAGGCTGAAGATATGGGCCTGCTGGGCATCCACCTTGTTCCGAAACCGGCTCATCGCTGCCACCGGGACAGGGCAGGGCGCAACCGACGCGAACGACGGACCGTCCAGGCGCCAGAGTGCAGGATTAAACGCTCGCGACTCAGGCGCCAACGGCTGGCCAGTACCCATTCGAGTTTGCGGTACAACCAGGTCTCGGGGCGGGCCCGTTTGGCCCGACGCAGTAGCGTGCCACCGGCCAATAGCACCACGGCCATGCCTGCGATCATGCTGGTCGGTGCCACGGCAATGGAGGCGGTGGCGATCGCCAGAGGAACGCCCAACAGCAGGCCAATGAGGGCGCCGGTGCCGAGTGCTACCCACATTTCATCATTGGTCAAACCGCGCAATACAGCGGGATCACGATTGAGTCGCTCCGGCAGAAAGACCAGAGTGCCGTCAGCAAGGCGTTCGATAGCGTTGTTCATGCCAACCTCACAGAATCGCGGCAGCCTTGGTCAGGAACCAGATGATGATCACCACCAACAGAGCACCGATACCGACCACCGCACCCAAGTCTTTCCAGGTCTTGCGTTGGTTCTGCACATCGGCATACACGGTCAGCGAATGCCAGGCCACCCCTAAAAAAGCGAGCAGGGCGATCAGCAGACCGAGCAGGATGCCGCCGTCGTAGGCGTAGTTTTTAATCGTCTCGATCAACCCGGAACCTTCACCACGTGAAGGTGCTTCCATGGTCGGTAGCTCGGCAAAAGCCAGGCTTGGGCCGAGTACCAGTAGCAGACCGATCAAGCTCTGGCTCGCACGATCACGCAGGTTGTTTTTCAGGGGGACAAGGCACTTGAGCATGACGGCGATCTCCGGTGTTAGGACAGGGTGAAGAACATCAAAACCAGCAAGGTGAGCAGCACGCGAGCGGCACTGCCGCCGAAGGCTCCAAAGCGCACACTGCCGTTGGCCCAACCCCGGTAAGCCGTCCACATCACCCAGGCACACCACAGCAAAGCCAGGACGAGAACCAAGGACAGCCAGAGCGTCGAACTGCTCTGTGCCGAAAAGCCTGAGGCATTTTGGAAGGCCGCGGTCTGAGCGTCAGTCATGCTCATGGCAAAGGCTCCGCTGGCGGAGTGTCGAGGCGGTAATCGCCGAGCAGTTCACTGGCATCACGGGGTTGAGCGCGAGAGGGGGATAGGTAACTCTCTACACCCCGTCGAATTCGCTGGGTGTCTTGGATAAACAGGTGATAGTCGAACCGATAGCGCTCTTGTGCATCGCGTGTAGTTGTTAAATTCGCGCGATTCGCAAGACGCTCAATAATTTCAAATTGATTTTGGATTTGGGTCATCGCAATTTGTTCATGGCTGGGGGCCGCGCTGGCACAACTAGACGATACGAATAATATGGAAATCAGAGAGCGAGGGATGTGGATTGTAGGCATGGCGATTGGCTCTAGATTCATACGTGCAGAATTGTAAAAATGACTATCTAAATCAGTAAAAAAACTGAGGAGGAGGCAATCGCTTTTGATGGCGATTGACCCTGCCGAGTCTTTTTGTTTGGCATGGCCTACGTCCACGTTGAAGGGGGGTTGAACTGACGGGATTGCCCTTTCAGTTCAAAGGTGAAGCTGGCTTTTTTTGGGGAGCGATCTGATGCAGTGGTTTTATGTATTTATAAAGCCGTATTACTGGGTGTCTTTCATCGCCTCTTACGGTGTGGCGCAGAACCTTGAAGGGATAGGGTGGTTTGGCTATTTTAATAATATATATGAGCCGGGCATACCGTATCCGTTGTTGAATCTCAGCCCTGTTACGGGCGTGAAAACAATCTCTTTGTTGTATTTTTTGTTTTTTGCTTTGATGAATTTTATGTTTGTTAGAGGAGCGTACGTCCTAGGAAGAAAGTTGGGTTTGGCGAGTTTGTTAATCGTGTTTATGCCAGGCTTTTTATCCTTGATGGGTTTTTCACCGAGTTGGTGGTTACTCATACCTGAAGAATTTCATTTGGGGGCCGGATATATAGGTGGCTTCTGGAGCAGTGGTATAAATTTTGTGATTGCATTCGTTTTCGGGTGGTCAGCGGTATTGATGCCGGCTAACTTATTTAAAAGCCCAAAGTTCAAGTACGGATATAACCACTTGTTTTGCCTATTAAGTCTCGTAGGGTGCATGTATTTAGTTGTTGATTCGCAAGCGAAGTCTGATCGGGAACAAATGTTAGAAACGAATAAGCTGTTAGGGGATTATTTGCAGCTCTATAAAGGGCGATATGAAAGTTTGAAAGATTACTGCCTGGTTGATACCTCGTTTTCCAAGGACGAAAAGGCGGCCTGTAAAGCCGCTACCCAAATATTTTCCGTGCTCTCATTTAACGTTGTCGGGGATGAGCCTGAATTAAGGCGATACGGTGATTCCTGGCTGGAATCGCTGCCAGAAGCTAGTGATATCGCCAGAATAAACACATTTTTTTGCTCCGGTACTGATATAAACGAATCGTGTCGTGAAACGCCTTCGCATTTAATGGTAAGTAGTCAATCGTTTGGACGTAAGGATTATATTCCGCTACCAGATCAAGGGGAGCGTGTACGCAAGTTGTATGACAGGCTTGGAAAGTTGGTCGATAAGGTAAAAGTGGCGCACGAGCATGAAAATTTGAAATATTTTCTGTTTTGTATTGTTTCTTTTCTTGCGGGAGGGAAGGCAGCCACTGCATCGCTATCGTTGATTGGGGAGGGCAGCATGAAGTCTAGGTCTTGGCTTTTATGTGTGGCGAGAGTGATGTTCTTTAATTTTTGGTTTTTTTAAGGTCACGGGACTATAAGCGACTGCATTAAGGTGAAGTTTGCTTCCGGTTGCAAGAAAAGTGAGCTTTTCGTATAAATTGTAATGGGTTGGATCTTGTTAGATGTATTTTTTGAAAGTGGCTGCTGTGATAGTCGTCATCGCACCAAGCAATACGGCGCAAGGTATAAAAACGGCCATTGGATTGAGCGTGATAGGTAGGGATAGGTAAATGATCCAAGGCACAAACAGTAGAGGCATCACTGTCCGCTTGGCGCGGTGGTAGACAAAACTGCTCTCACGCCCCGCGCCAAATTTGCGCAGGTCACGACGCATCAAGCCATCGAGAAAACCAGTGAGCGAGGCCAGCAGAAACAAGGGTGTGACCAAGACCAGAATGGTCAGGCGCACCACAAAGGTAAAGGTCACATACACCGCCGCCAGCACGAAGTCCTCAATGCTCACGTAGAACTGATTGGCCCAACTCCAGAAGCCGTTACTCTGGCTCGACGCGCGTGCCTGCTGGGCAAAATCCGCAAAGCCAGTCTTGACCAGCAACCACTGATTGAGGACTTCCAGCCACTGGATGATCGCCTTTTCAGGTTGTTGAAGAATGAGTGAAGCTTTGAAGTGCTCGCTGAGCCATCCCAATTCGCTATTCAACATGGCTTGGCTGTGCCGCCAACCCTGGTCACTCCAGAACAGCAGCAAACCAGCGAACTCGATGAGGATCGAGAATAGCAGCGAGGCCATCAGCAGGCCGATGATGTGCAGGACGAGGCTGATCGCCGAGATGATCAATCCCGGGCGCTGGATCGGTTGTGGCGGCGTGTTCTGTACGGAAGTCGCCATCCTTTACTCCAATGCGTTGCAGCGCTGATGTCGTCACGTTGTCTTCTGGATCGTTTCTGCTGAATCAGAACCTGTAGCGGGGCGGGCTACCCCACCTGATCCAGATCGAAGTTTGTGGTTGGACCACCACCGCTCGCGCTCCACCATTGGCCCGCCTGTTCGTTATAGGTGGCCCGCATCCGCTGGGTAAGCTCCTGCAGGTCTTTGGGCATAGCATCGTCGTTGGAGGGTTTTGGCAACGGCATGCGGACTTTCCAGAGCTGCCCACCGGCCTGGAAGGAGAACATTTGCCCCTTGGGCAAGCTGACGATGTGAGCGGGCTCGATCAACGGCACGCTGGTGCTGCTGACGCGATCCTGCGAAGACGAAGTGAAATCGGTGTTGGCCTCAGGATCGGAGGTGTCTGTGGCTCCGGATACCAGCGTTTTTGTCAGTACATTCACCATAGGCAACTGCTTGGTGAGCAACTCCGCGGTAGCGGTTTCGCGCACGCGGAGCATCTGCAGAGTGTTGAAGTTGCCGATCACCTGGCCGGCTTTGGCCCGATTACCGATGCGTGCTTCGATATCACTGAGGGTCTGGGTGTAAGCCGTCACCTGGATGCCGGCACCGCCGCCCTTATTGATCAGCGGGATGAATTCATCTCCCATTAACTCGTTGAACTCATCGGCATGCAGGTTGATCGGCAGCTTGTCACCGTTGCTGCCCGATGCGGGCAAACCGTGGTCAATGCCATGTTTGTAGATGTGGCCCGCGACCGAGACCAAGTCGGCGAACATGGAGTTGCCGACGGCGGCAGCCACCTCGGCATCGGTCAGTGCGTCCAGGCCGACGTAAACGATGCCGCGTTTTCGGATGATCTGCATCCAGTCGAAGATTGGCCGTGGATCGTCCAGATCGGTGTAGTTGGGGGCCAGTAACTGGGCGGTCTTGCCGGTGGTGAGTTTCTCCAGCAGCGGCAGTAGCGAAGCCACGATTTTGTCGAAGTAAGTACGGTCGTATCGTACCGCCGAACGCAATCCGTCCATTACCGGGTCAAACACCCGTTTCGCCGCCAGGTATTGCTCGATGGCCACCACGCGCTTTTCTCGCCCGATCATATGCCGGGGAATGTTTTTTTCGGTGAGCTTGCTTTCGAGCTGGACGATCACTTCCCACGCCTTCGGATCGGTTCTGGCGAAAAACTGTTGGGCGTATTCGATGAACAGTGCGTCGATGTTGACCACATGTCGCTGGATTTGCAGGTAGTCCGGACGTCGACCCAACTCAATCAGGGCGCGGGCAATGATGTTGACGAAACGCCAGGCGAACTCGCGAAACGCCGCCGAGTTACCTTCGCCACTGAGCTGCCCAGCGATGCGCGACGCCACTTCCGAGATGCGCCCGAAACGTCCCACGGCGTTGTAGCGGGCGGAGATCTCCGGCCAACCTAGATGGAAAACATAGAACTCCTTTTCTCGACCGGCGCGTTTGGCTTCGACGTACATGCGTTTGAGCAAGTCGGCATCGCCCTTCGGATCGAAGACAATAACTACCTCGTGTTCGACGCGGTGTATGTCCTGGGTGATGTACACCTCGGCGAGCCGCGTCTTGCCGACACGGGTCGTGCCCAGCACCAGTGTGTGTCCGACCCGTTCGCCCAGCGGCAGACTGACTTCCATTTCGTCGGGCTCGACCCCATGCAACAGCGGCGAGCCACCGACCGGGGGCAAAGGACGCAACGGATTGAAGGCACTGTCCCAGGCCGTGACACGGGCCAGTGTCGAGAGCGGAAACGGTGCATGTTCTAGGCGACGTTCGAGTCCACGTGCCAGACGGTAACGGGTCGGTTGGTCGACGTAGTGAGCGACGGCCGGATCCTGGGCCTCGACCAAGCGCTGGGTGTGCAGGCGGGTCCAGCGAAAGCCGCGGCCCATGAACAGACGTTTGCGGCTCACCGGAATCTGTTGACTGGTCAGCTCATAGCGGGGCAGCCGGCGGATATTGCGCCGATAGCGCAGCACCTCCCAGGCTTGCCGCAGTCGGATCAGACCGAGCAGGGCGTAGGCCAGCGCCGCAACCAGACCTATCTCGGGCGATAGCGCCACAGCCCAGGGCGAATACAGGCACAACACCACGGACGCGATGCAGATCGCAACGGTGTACAGCTCCACTGCGGGTCGGAGCTTGGACTCCATCGCGTGCCCGGCCATGACCCAGACTCACTGTTCCAGTGAGGTGGCTGTGATTAAGGCAGGGTAGTGCTCAATTTTTAGGCGAGAGGCGATGTCGTTGCCGTTGACCGGTAGGATGGTGATGCCTGGCGCGGCTGCTCGAATTCGGTCCAGGGCTTCATTATCGGTCACTTCGACGGCGAGGCCGGCCGCCCACATTTCATGCAGTTCAGTCGCGCGCTGATGCAGCCAAGCCAACGATTGGGAATCCTCCCCGACAAGGAAAAATGGCTGCAAGCCCGGCATGTCCAGGGTACGAGTTGTGATTTGGCCTGGGCTCAAGTGAGAGCTGCGCACGGGCAGTATCCAGGTTTCATCGGCAAATGCAGATAGGTCTGCATGTATGGCCCGAGCAGGCTGGGTCTTGTTGTTTATTGGCGGCCTTACAGCTTCAAACTGAGGGCGGGTTAAGCCGCCAGGCTGATGTTCTGCAAATGACATTTCCGGCTGGGCGAACGCTGCCAAGAGCATGGCGAAGTTATACGCACTGGGAATTCGCTTCATGGTGGTGTGCCCTCTTTAGAGGAAACCTGCAGTCGTTCGAGTTGTTGAGAAAAGCCGGCGCGGTAACGTGCGGCCGGCGTTCCTCCTGCCGGGCGGTGATATCGGCCAGCAGCTGACACCCAATCACCGGTGACGGCGTGATGCTCTTGCAGCAGCGCGGCAGTTACGGCCAGATTGCGGTAGGGTTCGAGGGCTTCGCAGGGACTGGAAAAATGCTGTCCGTGATAACCCAGGTTGATTTGCCCAAGCCCGGCATCGACGCGCTTGGCGTCATACCGAGCAAGCGCCTGAAGCAAGGCGTGACAGGCGGTCTGACGATTGGCGAAACGGTAAGGGCTACCGGCAATATTCAGCGTCCAGGGCCAGGGCAGTAGTCGACCACGAAGGCGGGCACCACTCTCCTGCAGCGCAATCGCGAACAGCACCGTTGAAGGGATGCCAGCGTCATGCGCCGCTAGTTGATAGGCAGGCGGCGGAAGTTCGTCAGCCTGGGCTGCGAGCATCGTCAGCATGAGCGCAAGTCCACTCAGTCTAGGCGTTGCCATTGTCCATTTACCTGCTGAAATTTCACGGGTAGCGGTCTCGGGGCACCCAGGCTGAACCAGCGACCACGATCATGGTTCAGGGTGATTTGCCGGCGTTGAACCTTGCTCGGATCAATGCCCGCTTGCCGGGCCCAGCCACGGACATGTTCATCCTCACCTTGGCTACCCACCAGGTAGATATCGAACGCCGTATAACTGCTTTGCAGACGCTGCGCTTCGGCGGTGCACGCTGGGCAACGGTCCTCGACAAACAGCGCTTGGCGCGGCTCTACCGATGAGCTGGCAGGGGACGGGGATGCCATACCCTGGATCGGCAACAGCCCCGGAAACAGCTTGGCCCAGGCCGCGGTGTAAGCGTTTTGGTAAGCCAACTCGCGCTCGGCACGTTTGGCTTCCAGCGCTACCTGCAATTCGGCATAGCGCTGGCGCTCTTGGTCGGTCTCTGCCTCGACGCCGAGCGCGGTCAGCGGATCGATATTCGGGCTCCAAAAACCTCGCGGGCCGGCTTGGATCTGTTTGAAGCGTGTCCACTCTTGCTCCGTCAGACCCCAGCTTGCCGCCTGTTCAGAGTGCGAACGCTCCAGCGGAGCAGACTGCGTGTCCTGGGTCCGT
The DNA here is from genome assembly GCF_049590575.1 of Pseudomonas sp. Classification (GTDB taxonomy): domain Bacteria; phylum Pseudomonadota; class Gammaproteobacteria; order Pseudomonadales; family Pseudomonadaceae; genus Aquipseudomonas. Next base: position 15,649 of record NZ_JBAWDE010000372.1, on the reverse strand, counting down.
GACGGTGTCGTGACGGGGTTGCCCAGCGCAGCGCCCGTGCTCAGCAATGAAATGAAACAGACGATGGGGCTCAGCGGAGCTCGGTTCATGATCGCTTCTCAAGGGAGGTGCACGGTCTGGTCTGGATGAGCGGTCACCGCGAAGATAGCCGCGTTCGGCTCTAGCACCTTCAGTTGCCATGTGCCGAACTGCTCGCCGTTGTGCAGCAACTGGATATCATTAAGCGAGCGACTGTCAGGAGGAGCGACCGCCAGAAAGCGCTCGCCACCGCGAGACTCGACACCCAACACTGAGAAGGGCGGCGAGAGCGGGACAGGCTTGGGGCGAGCGGTTTTTTTCGGCTTGGCCGAGGAGGGCGTCGGTGGTGGAAGTGATGGCTGGGTCTTGAGTTCCAGGAGTTGCTGCTCGACATGTTCAAGTCGTGCGCGTAGCGCGATCATGTCGGCTTCGGTGGCGCGGTCTGCCAGACCGTCGCGTAGCTCCTGTATCTCTTGCGCCCATTGATCCAACATCGGATCTAGGGTATTGGCCTGTTGCTCACCGGTATCGACCATCTGCTTCAGGTCTTTCAGTGCGTACTGCAGCTTCTCCTGTGCATCCTTGATAGCGCTCGAATCACGTTGCAGGGCGTCTAGCGTCTGGAGGTGCTGGGCATTCGCGTTTTGTAGCTCGGTCACGCGTTGATACTGGTTATACAAACAACCGCTCAGCCCGGAGACCGCCAGGCAAAGTGAGCCAACAATAAGGGTTTGAAACGTCGTGGCTTTCATAGGCGTGCCTCCGACTGATGGGACGAGGTTGGTGTGACCCGTACCATGCCTGCATCATTGTTCTGCCGTTCAAAGCAGACCGAACGACTGAGTTCATCGCTTGTGAGTTGCCAGGCGGGGCCAGCCAGTACTTGTAGCGCGCTGCGCAAAGAGATCGGCCCGAGCCGGTAATGGGCAGCGGGCAGAGGCCGGGTGAACAGCACCTTCACCGACGCGGTAGCGGGGCAGAGCGAATACCCCGAGCGCTGCAGCACGTAGTGCATCGCCTCCTGTACCGAGGGGTTCAGGTTGGACGGAATGCTCACGTCAATGATTTGAGCGAGAAGATCACGTTGCTCCGTGGTGGGCTCGGTGCTGACCAGCGTATAGCGGCCATAGCGGAGCTCTGACGGATGGCTTTCGTCGGCCCGGCTCCGCGATAACTGGGGCCGGTTAGAGCCGCCGTCAATCTCTGGATTATTCGGCAATGGGGTTGGGATTTGCGCGGTGCAGGCACTCAACAAACCCAGCAGGCAGACAGGCGTGAAAAAGCGCTCCATGGAAAAAACCTCATGTCAGATTCAGTGCAGAACCTGACATGAGGTGAAGGAGCGATTCAGTGAGGAAGTTGATTCAAGATGGGTCGTGTTTACGCAGAACACGTAGCTATTCTTCAAAAATGACGAGCCCATCCAAGACTGCGGCGTCGGGGTCGAAGATCAACAATCGCACATCGGCCAGTGCAGCCAGATACAGCAGGTTGACCAGGGCTTCCGGTGTGCCAGCGTCGAGCTGCTCCTGCCTCAGCGATGCGTAAGGACGGCCCTCGATCTTCATCAGGTTCTCGTCGGTCCAGGGCGTGCCGATCAGCTTACACCCGAGGCCATTGCAGTCTGGAAGGGCAAAGGGTTCAAACAGCAGTCCGGTTGCTCCAGCGCTGAAACTGCCAGCCCAGTGTTCCAAGTAGCGCAATGCATCTTCAGTGAGGTGTGCGGTACTGATCTCCCAGGCTCGACTGTAGTGTCCTGTGTCGAAGCTCAAACGATGGACCAAAGCTTGGGCTTCTTCCAGGGAGTAAAGGTCACCGACATGATGTCGCTCGTTGAGCATTTCGCCCATCACGGCGTAGATCACTTGGCGCACCAGTCCGGTGGATTGGCAGCGTTCATCCAATTCATCCGGAATGGCCTGCCCCTCGCTGATCAGAGCGTAGTCGTCGTTGAACAGGCAGGCGAACAGTTCCAGCGCATCGTCGAGTAGATGAGCTTGTGAGTCGTGTATGGAGCGAAAGCAGGGAGGGCAGTCGTTTGCGTAGGTGATCAGTAGCAGCCGTTCGATAGATAGATTGTCATAGCCGCGGACGAATGGGTTTGAGACCCCCAGCATGTCTGGGGTTTGGGTAGTGGAGTTCATGAGTATTCTCCAGGATGAAAATGAACAAGGCGCCCGAAGGCGCCTGTAAGGGTTAAAGCCAACCGTATTCGGCAAGAGAAAGTGGGCGACCTTCACCCACGATGAAGTGATCCAGTACGTGAACCTCGATCAACGCCAAGGCCTCCTTCAACCGTGCGGTCAAGACGCGATCTGCCTGGCTGGGTTCCGTACATCCCGAGGGATGGTTATGAACAAAAATGGCGGCTGCTGCGTTATGTGCGAGGGAGCGCTTGACGACCTGGCGGGGATAAACACTGGCGCCATCGATGCTGCCGTGAAAGAGGATCTCGAACGCCAGAACGCGATGGCGGGCATCGAGAAAAATCACACCGAAAACTTCATGCTCTTGTTGCGCAAGATGAAGTTTCAGATATGAGGCCACGGCGTCAGGTGACGTCAGGTTCGGGCCGCGGGTGAATAGCCGGCGATCCAGAATGTGCAGCGCTTCGTCGATCAGCTGGTTTTCCTGGGCGATACGATCAGCCTCGACATCCGAGGTTTCAATCAGGGTGAGTGGGGTGCTCATGGCGTACCTCCGAAGGGAACAATCCGGGGGGTACACACCCGAGGGGAGTGGTGTCCCCGAGGTGGATATAGAATGACGGGCCTTGCGCGATGACGCGCTGTTTACAACCGAGTGAATCGGTGGCGTTGTCCGTGCAGGTGTGAATCGCAACCGGCGCAGGGCAATGGGGAGAAGGTTCTTATGCCACGGCCAGTTTTGGGGTCGAAGTCGGCACTGATGGGCATTAGCCGAACCAGCCCGCGATGGAGACCGGCGATGCGTTTCTCGATTTCATCCGCCGTGTAGTAGAGCGATAACGTGCTGTAGTCCTCGTAAGCCGCAGCGAACAGGCAATCGTCGCAAAGCCAGAAGGATTCCATGTGGGGTCTCCTGTGCGGATTGAAGAAAGGCGCTCGATTGAGCGCCTTGATGTAAACATCGTGAATTGTTCAGGCGGACTGAACAGTACGTGTGGCGACACGGCGGGCCGTGCGGGGAGTGGGTGCAGATTCAGGTTCTGTCCTGGATTCTGTTGGGTTGTCGGTATCCTCAGCTTCGGCATCAGCTGACGTTGGGGATGGCTCACTGTTTGGCGCTGGCTCAGCAGGTGCTGTTGCCTCCTGCCTGGCAGGCGCTTTGTACTCGAATACGCCGTTGACCTTGATCCAGTCTATGAAGAGCAAACGACCTTTCAGGCTGGCGCCCGGTTGGCCTTGTTTAGCGCCTTTCTCATAGAGAAATGGGTCAATCCACAGGTCGCCGATACGGAATGACAGCAAGACCTTTTTCTCGGCATTGACGGCATCCATATAGAGGCGGATCAAGCGCTCAGCTTCACCCCCAGCGACTTTGCAGTCGAAGCGGGTGTACTCGACTACATCAGTGGCGCCGTGCAGAGCCGCGATATCGCAGGCCATGAACGGCTGGCCGCGGCGGACTTGTACTTCACGAACACGGTTGAGGTAGCCGATACCGACGGTGTGCAGATTGAAGTAAGTAGTTGCTTCTTGAGATTGGTTGGCGTGGGCCATGGTGGTTCTCCTGTTTCAAGGGAAAACGGCGACGCACAGCCCCTGACGGGGAAGTGAGTCCCCGTCAGGGTGGGTTAGGTGAAGGCGAACGATGAACGACTCGTCACCGGCAAGCCGATGACCATCAGATCGATGCGCCTGGAGAATAGGGGGGCAGCAGAGGAGAAATCCGCAGCATATCTGCGGACCCAGGGTAGTGGGCATTCATCACCGCTGAAGCGGTAATCGTGCGAGCCTCCGAACGCTGATCGCACTTGGGTAAACCACCACAAGCGTGGCGTAGCCTTGAAGGTTCAAGCTACCTGGGCTGGGCTGTCAATGACAGCGAACCACGCCCTTTGTATAAGCCTGTCACAGGGGAGCGTCAAGATGCCGCGAGCCGATTTTTTATGGCCGGAATACATTGGAAATTACTGGACTGAAGAAAGTGAAGAGTAGGCCTGGCGGGGTGCCAGGCGAGGAATAGAAAAGCCACCTCAGGCGGTCTGACGCAGTCGACAAGCGCCTCGCAACACTTGATTTAACTGCGCCATGATTCGCCAACCGACCCTTGTCGTGGCCTGGGTCGGAATACGCTGGCACGCATCCGCGCACAAAGGGTGCCCAGTGTTTCCCCGGCGAGCTCCGGAACTGAATACGATCGCCGAAGCGGATGACCGCTATTGCCTGGTAGAGGCAACAGTGGTCATCCGCCACCACAATCATGTCGAGAAAAAACGGGAATTAAATTCCGCAGAATAGGAGGCTCCGAACTCGAAGAGTTTGACCGAGCTGCGCGGAGCTAATCGGTCTTGGGTCGCCGTTGGCGGTTATCCGAAGGTACTACAGCAGAGATCTCAATACGACGTCAAGCCTTCAGGCCCCCTTTATAAGACGCTACGTTGAGCACGATAAAAGAGGTTACTTACTGCCGAGATGTGCAGCTAATTGTTCGACGGTTGCCAAGATAAAGGCACGGTCGTTTTCTTTCAGTCCACTCAGCAGACCCGCGATCATCTGGCCCTGGTCATTGGGGCGATTGCTCGATTCCGTCAGCAGTTCATCCATCCGGCAATCGAAAATTTCCGCCAGTTGCATCAGTTTGACCACGGAAAGCTCCACTACACCCCGTTCCAGGCGCGAGATAGCTTCGCTACCGATCCCTAAACGTTCAGCCACCTCTTCCTGAGTCAAATTACGCTCGCTGCGGTGCTTCGCGATCATGCGCCCGATTTGGGCTTGGGTTGGATGTTTATGTGCCAAGTGATGAGTTCTCCAGTTCAACCCGAATGGTTGAGCAAAGACCCGTCGACATAAACATCCTTAAGGGTTGAGTGTCGACTCGTTGGGTTGTTATAGTGACTGAAACAGCTGAGTATCACGACGTGGTTTCTGTCCCTTCAGGGATCAGAGTCCAGACTGGTTAGTAAGAGCGACGGTCTGAAAGGACCATGTTGAGGGATGGTTGAACATGGAAGATGAGAGCAAGGACGTCATGGATCTGATTTGGGATCGAACACTGGAGCTGTTCATCAAGATTCATGATTGCCCGGATAATCCCAAATACTTCGAACGCCTTGTTCATTGGCTCAACGAAGATCCTGCCCACCTAAAAGCCTTCAACGAACTGGGGCAGATATGGATTTCGACAGGCATCGCTTTGGCCCGTGAAGTCGGACAACCTTTGATCGACTTGGAGCGGGATCAGGCGCCGCTGATGATGCACTGAGCGGTGCACCACCCTAACTTCATGTTGATCTCAATCGAACTGTCATGGGCGGCGCGTCTCTTTTCTGGACTTCGTAGTGCCCTTGCAGTTCGGATACTGCGAGCATGACCAGAACGGCCCAGATTTGCCCTTCCGCTTGATCATTGAGGCATTGCAAATGGGGCAGGCCGGGCCGGCTTCGACCGGTATCGACAAGTTGAGTGCTCCATAGTGTTCGACCAACTTAGCAATCCAGTTCGCCTGCTTTGCGACGAACGCATCCAGGGTCAGGCGTCCCGCTTCGATTTCGTCCAGCGCCTGTTCCCAGATTGCGGTCATACCCGGATCTGCGACTGCGGCGGGTACCGCCTCAATCAACGTATGGGCCGCGGCGGAGGCCATCAAGGCGCGTTTTTTCTTCAGCAAATAACCGCGATCAATCAACCCCGTGATGATGCCGGCTCGCGTGGCTTCGGTACCGATACCGGTGGTGTCCCGAAGTTTCTGTTTCAGGCGTGGGTCGTTGACCAGCTTGGCGACGTTTTTCATCGCCTTGATCAGATCACCCTCGGTGAGAGGTTTAGGAGCGGCAGTTCGCATGGATTTGAGTTCGACATTGTCCACTGCGCACTGCGTGCCCTGTTGCAAGATGGGTAAGACTTGGGATTTGTGACTGGGCTCATCCTCCTCGGTGTTTTCGGAGAGTGAGCTTTTCCAGCCCTGGACCAAGTTCAGTTTGCCCACAGCGGTCAATCGTTCTTCGCCGCACGCTAGTTCGACCTGGGTCCGATCAAACTCATGATGCGGAAGAAACTGCGCTAGGTAGTGGCTACGGATCAGTTCGTAGACATGGCGTTCTTGTTCGGACATCCGCACCAGGTTTGCCGGTTCGGTGGTGGGGATGATGCCGTGGTGCGCAGTGACCTTGGCATTGTTCCATGCGCGGGAGCGCAATGATTGATCGAGGTCCTCGAATGCAGGTCTGAGTGCAGGATCCGTTTTGAGCAGGGCGTCGAGTACCGCGGGAGCCTCGTTGAACATATTCTCTGGCAAATAGCGGCAATCGCTGCGCGGGTAGGTGGTGGCTTTGTGGGTTTCATACAGGGCTTGGGCGATGTTCAGGGTTTCCTGGACGCCGAGCCCCAGCTTACGCGAGCAGACTTCCTGCAACGTGCTTAGGTCGTAGGGCAGGGGCGGCGCTTCTCGGAAATGCTCAGTATGTAACGAGAGTACCGTGGCGGGCTTCTCGTCGGTGATTGTTTGGACCGCGTGATGAGCAAGCACTTGTTGTAGGCAACGCCCTGACTCGTCCCGTCCTGAGCATGGCGGTAACCACGACGCGATGAATCGCTGGCCCATCGACAATAGGTGTACCTCAACGTTCCAGTAAGGCACCGGGACAAAGCCGGCAATCGCACGATCCCGATCGACCACCAGACGTAAGGTGGGTGTCTGGACGCGCCCCACTGACAAAACGCAGTCGTAGCCTGCCCGCCGACCAAGAAGGGTAAACAAACGACTGAGGTTCATGCCGATCAGCCAGTCGGCACGGCTGCGGGCGAGGGCCGAGTGATAGAGCGGGAAGGTCTCCTGACCAGACTTCAGCGAGGTCAGTGCCCTGCGAATCGACGCCTCGTTGAGGGCGGACAACCAGAGGCGCTGAACAGTGCCTTGGTACTGGCAGAGCTCCAATAATTCGCGGGCAATCATCTCACCTTCGCGGTCGGCGTCGGTTGCGATGAAAACGGTGGTGGCTTCGCTGAGCAGGCGTTTGATGAATTTGAACTGCGCGGCAGTCTTGGGTTTGACCTCCACTTGCCACTGCGCCGGTATGATCGGTAGATGATCCAACGACCAGTTCTTGTATTGAGTGCCGTAGGCTTCAGGCGGGGCCGTCTCCAGCAGGTGACCGATACACCAGGTGACGGTTGAATCGGCGCCTATCAGGCAACCATCACCACGCCGAGTCGCCCCGAGCACCTTGGCGATGTCACGACCTTGGGAGGGTTTCTCGCAGAGAAAGAGACGCATAGCACTGCTCCAGATTGAGTTCGGAGCAGCGTTGTTGGAAACGGCCGTGGCGAGATATGAGAAATCTGAATTCCAGATTCCTCATATTAGTCGGTGAGGGCAGGCTTGAATGGACCGAGGCGGCTACCTCGTTTTAGCGTGGACGGCAGTGAGGATTTTCACGAGCAGCGAGTAATGACAGGCCAGCAACTTCGCGCAGAGGCGCAATTTTTATGCCTAAAGCCTGTCAGGCCTTAGGTGGTTGTCCTCTGCGTTTCTCGGGTTTCGACGCCGATGAACTGGCCTGCTCTGTATTTTGAGAAGCCGTCGGATCATTGGAGCGCTCGCGCATGACCACACTGTGCACCCGGTGAGGCAGGATACCGACTCGACGGGCCTCGATCTTGAAGGTCACCCGTGCGTTATCTTCGCTGTCCTCCCACTCATCGCGCACGGTACGGCCTTCGACCAACACACGCATGCCTTTCTGGTACAGCGTGCTCCAGTGTTCAGCCTCACGGTGCCAGAGCTCAACCGGCGCCCAATAGCCGCCCCGATCTTCATAGCTGCCCTCGCGTGGGATGGGGTTGTCGAAGTACACATTTAGCCGCAGCAAACGCCGCGGCTCGTCATTACCTGAGGCGAACTCCTGGAACTCTGGCGCACTGCCGATATTGCCTTCACCGACGAAAAAAGTACTCATCGTGATACCTCCACTGCGGTTGTGAACTGGCGCAGCAACTGTTCGGCACTGGCCATTTTGATCGCGCAGGTCGCGGCCTGGCGGTAGAGCGAATGCACCACGCTCATCTGCAGGTTCAGTGCAATGCGATCGCATTCGAAACGGTGCAATCCCTCGCGTACGGCCTGCGGCAGGGCGTTGTTGCAGATATGGCGTTCCCAGACCGCAACCCCCATGCGGGCAAAATCACGGGTGCGCCAACGCAAAAAGGTGCTGCCCGCGCTGGTGTTCTGCAGCACCAAACGGATATCCAGAAGTGAATAAGGAGGCTGTCCGGCCTGCCGCGCCACAGCCTCCATCAGGCGACATAACTGCCCCTCAATGTCCCTCGCCACCTGCGCCAGGTGCTCCAACTCCCCCTTACCCTTAAAAGGTTTTAAAAGGCCTTTTAGGGAGGCTGCGTGTTCGAGCTGTCGATAGGCATCCGGTGTCAACGCGTCGAAGGGCATTGGGTGAGACGAGGTCAGGGGATTCATGCTTCGTCCTCCGGCTCATCCACTGTCGCAGACGGTTCTTCCGCGTCCTCTGCCAACACGTCGGCGTCATCCACTGGCACAGCACCACGGCGAATGATCGGTGGCGCGAACTGGGAGCGGCGATGGCCCTCCAGGATGTCCATTGGGGGCAAACCCATCTTCTCGATAGCCGCAATGGCACGAGCATTATTCGCCGCCATGTCATCACGTGTGACGCCGGCATGCCGATAGCGCTGTGCCTGACCGAACAGGCTGCGCAGCAGATGGGCGCCGTCATCGATCCAGGCTTCCATGTCGATGCGGCCGATCAAGGCGGTGTGATGGGCCAATAGAGTCTGGCGTACCAGGGTGTCGTAGTCGGTCAGCAGGTAGACCGCGAGAAAGCCCAGCTGGCTGCCGATGTACAACGGCAAGGTGACGGGGTGGATGTTGAGGTTGTCGCCCATGTCGATCTGTGTCGGCAGGTCCTGTCTGATCCGATCCAGCTGTTGGGTCAGTTCCCGCATCCCAGCCTTGGCCTGCATCAGTTTTTCTTCGAGTTGCACGATGGCCCAATCGGCATAGGGATCGTCCTGGGCCGCGGTTTGTTTGATCAGGTTGGTGACACTGATGTAGCCGGCCATGCCCATGATCGAGTGGACGCCTTCGCGTGCAGTTCGACCTTGCCAGATACGGGCGGCATGGTGGGTGTGCAGGGTCAGGGTGATGCTGCTGCGCAATGAACCCAGGTTGAGTTGATAGTGATCGGCCACGGTGGTGTCCTCGCATCGGCTTGGATGGGAACGTTGCGACAGATGAGGGTCAAGGACAGCCAAAAAGCTGAACGCGGTCTGTTCGGTTTGGTTTAAGAGGGCTAACTATGGAGACGTCAGTGGATTTGATGCCAGTGGCATCAAATCCATTGACGTCTACGTTCATGGGAAGCATGTCTCTGCTTTTCCCTAAAAGTTTCATAGTTTGGTCCGATGTGTTCGTAGAGTGGAACTCCATGGATTTGATTCTACTGGCATCAAATCTACTGACGTCCACCGCGTTTGCCGCGCAGTTGGCGCAGCTCATTCAGGCACGCTTGGGCAAGAGCAGAAGCGGGTTCGCCCTGTTGTCGAGATGGCCGCGAAAGGGCGGGTGGGGGCGGTTCTGCAATGGGTGATGGTTCGGCCTGACCTGCCCAAGGGCGAAAGTCGCCTTTCAGTGCACGCTGGATCAGGCCCATCAGATACGCCGCTGGCTTGCGGATTCCACCGGCCGCACAACGTGCCCCCGCTTCGTTGAGCACCGCCTGCCGATCCACTGGTTTGAGCTTGTTCAGCGCCACAGCGACGGCCTGACGCTCGTTTGGACTCAGATGCAGCGCAGCGGGCCAGCGCAGGTTATCCACCGCTGGGGTCGCGCGCGGTACTGTACAAATACTTTCTTTTAATACAGTACAGGCGGCGTTCGGATTCCGAACGGTGCCGGAAACACTGGCGTTCAGACTTGGTTCGGAGTCCGAACGAGGGCCTGCACGATTCCGAACGCGGTGATCTTCCCCCCGTTCGGAATCGTGCAGAGCGGCATCGGTTGCCTGATCCAATTCTTGCTGCGTCCAGTGTTCGCCCCAGCTGTCAAGCCGCGTCGGTAACCGATCCCGATCAATATTCGTGTCTTGGCGGACTTCCTCCCCAACGTGCTGCGCGACAATACGCACCGCCTTGGTGGCATGACCGAGGGCATGTCCGACCAGCGCCAGGTAATCCTGATCCAGTTCCATGGCTTCGGCGGGGGTTAACGGCTCATCGTGCAGAACGTACAGCGAACCTTGAAGACGTCCGCTGAGCTGATCGCGTCCGCGACTCACCAAACTGAGCCAGCGTGTCAACCTGAGCATCGTCAACACGCGAGCTATGGTTTCACGGGAGGCTGACGCACCGTAGGGCACGCTTGACAGGTAAGGTTGCAAATCCTCATAGCGCGGGGTGACCACGCCCTGACCGTGCAGCATGAGTCGAAACACCTGCCAGGCATTGCGTTCCAATGGCGTCAGTCGATTATCCAACAGCAGCCGACGTGGCACGACTTCGTGAGATTGGCCACTGAACAAAAAGCCCGCCTGCAGGGCCGGGTTGGAGGGATGTTCAGTGGTGGGGCGTGCGGGCCAACGTTCACTCAGCTGCTGGGTACATTGCTGCAGGACACGTTGCCAGCGACTGGAAGGAATAGCATTCATGTTTTGTTGCTGTACTGGTCGATCTGCTGCCACACGATGGTCAAGCTGATCTGCTGCTCTTCAGCAAGCATCATCATGGCGTCGAGTTTATCCTCGGTCCCATCTTCTGTTCGTATTTGACACCAACGCTGCCACAACGCATGTTCCTGCGCTTCGCTCAAATGCTGAGGACGACCTTTACGGGTTTCTAACTTGAGCAGACGCCGACGCATGGCTGTTTCTGAATGCGCCAAGCCAAAGCACTGGTACATGATGGTGCTGCTGGCGCCGAGCTGGAGTGCTCGGTTGATCAACCGTTCGTTCTGTTCATCGCGTTCAGCTTGTTCGATCAAACGATGCAGCACCGGCGAGTCAATCTTGACCTCAAGCCAAGGGACAGTGGCATGGGCCAGGCGCGATAGCGTTGTCGGTGGTAAGGATTGCAGCAAGAAAATGTCATCCTCACTCAGTCCAAGTGCCTTGCAGCGTTGCAGGTTGCCCAGGCGCAGTTCGTGTAGTACCTGGGTTAGCATGGCTTGATTGAGCATATTGAAGGACAGGTTCATCTCAGCTCCTTCGGTAAGTTGTCTTCAGCGGTGAGCGTTAAGTCGATTAGTCTCCGGGCCAAGCGGATCACGCGAAACAGTTTGATTAGCAGATTGTCAGGCAGTCGCTCCAGCCCCACGTCTGTGACTGGTCGATCTGGTAGTGGGAGTTGATAGACTCCCAACAATAGCTGCCCGAACAGTGCGGAGGGTATTTGCTTGCGGTCCTCCCAATTCACCTCGTCTTGAGCCCGTAACAGAGCTAGGAGCATTAGGTGCACGCCGGTCGAACGAGGCGCTGAAAGATCAAGTCGCTCCATGTCCAAGGTGAAGCCCAAGCCAAGCTTTTGATCAATGATGCTCTCGGCATCTCCGGCATAGGCCGCCATTTCACGAGCCAGTCCGGCAATGGCTAAACGCAGTTGCTCGGGGGTATCCAGCAGCGGTTTGATGATCCAAAGGTCGTCGATTGGGCAGGTTTCGACTGGGGACGTAGTTTCGGTGGCTATCTCGCGATCGATTTGCTCACGAATCTGTTGAACGCGTGATCGAGGACTGGCCGCTGGTAAAGCATTTGTTTCGGGTTTTGCGAGCAGTTCTTCTGAAATTGGCTCTATCCTGCTCTCGGCCTCGATTGATTTTGACACCGCGTCGGAGGAGGGCGGTTCTGCCGCAGCTTCATGCTCGCTTGGGGGATAGCTGTTCTCTGAGGGCGTAATGGTGACAGTCCCAGGCGTGGAGACGACCCGTTGGGTATCGCTCAGCTCCAGGGCCAGCATACGATAGGACTGTCTAAGCAAGCTGCTCATGCGTTCGAGCAGTTCGTCCTGGATCTGCTCAAGATCAAACGAGTCAGGATCACCATCGAAATAGCCCATGGTTTCCAGCCAGAACTCTGCAAACGCAACGGTGGCAATTGGATAACGGTTCCAGGTTCGTTCAGCCTGACTACGTAGACCGATCAGACGCTCTATCTGGGGCTTCCCCAACCCGGCATACAGAGTTTGTGGAATGGCGGGTAGTAGGTGTTCGAGGGTGTCCAGCATGCGGCTGATATGCGATTGCGAAATCGGATAGCCTCCAGCAGCAAGACGTCGAGCCAGCTCCCGTTGTGAGAGCTGTGGGCCATCCGACTCCAGCATGGTTTTGAGTTTGGCTACCGCCAGAGCCCGTTCGATAAACGTGAGTTGGCCGTGCAGATCGCTCTCCGCCAAATGACCGAGTAGGGCGTTGGTTTCATTGCTCCAAGGTCGGAACAGGCAATGAATGCGAAAGAAGCGCTCGTCGCGAGTTTCCTGCCACAGCTCGCCGAGAATCGCCAAGCGCGTATTGCCGCCGTTGCGGATGATGAAATAGGGTTGACCCGGCCGTCGGGTAATCGGTGGCGGTTGATCCAGCCCGCGTTCACGGATCGATGCCTTGATATCGTCATACAGTGGATTACGGATGAAACGCGGGTTGTGTTCGTAGGGCCGCAATTGCTCCAGCGTGACCAGCATAGGCGTGTCAGTTAAGGGATCGGACAGCCGCTCCAGTTCCGGCCCTCGAGGGAAGTGGTCTTGGTGCAGCTTGTCGGTGATCTGCCCCTGACTGAGCTTCTTCATCGGAACAACCTCAGTTAACGCCGGTTACGCAAATGGTCACCGACCTCGAACTTGACGATCTCGGCAGTGCCCGAACCTTCGAAATGTCGGGAGAGTTCTGCGAGGAACCACCCCATGGCCGAGCGCCCACCCTGCAGGCGAAAGACCACGGTGCAGTACTCCTCGCAAGGTGGGTGGTGTGGTTGAATGGACGGTGGAACGATGATGGGCAGTTGATCCAACATCAGAAGACTCCTAGCCAAACGATTGGCCTCAAGGTCGATCAAACACAATGACGGGGTGAGAAATGCGGGTTTGGTGATTCGTCTCATCGAACCTCCGCGCATTTGGTCACCGTAGAGATCGCTTCGCGCCATTCGGGAAACAGTTCGATGGCCAGCGATTGCATGGTTTCCAGCGCTGATGGCGAGCGTCGTTCCCGTGACTGGCGCGTCTCGATTCGGTGGACCGGTAGGCCAAGGGAGGCGGCATTGAGATACGCCACTCGGTCTGGAACTACGGTGTCTAGAACTGAGATATTGGTAGTCCCAGCAAAGGTTTCGCGCAGGCCACGGATGATCATTCGTGTGTCCACTCGAATGCTATTCACCTGGTTCAGTAGCAATCGCAAAGGGGGCGGTGCAATGCCCATGTGGCGGAAAGGTTCGAGTTCGCTGAGTAGCTTCAAGGTGCCACGCTGCAGTTCGCGGGCGGCGAGCATTTCCGGCGTGATGGGAGAGAGGGCAAGGTCGGAGGCCAGGATGGCCATCTCCAGCAGCACGCTACGCGCACCTTGGGTGTCGATCAAAAGCAGATCGTAACGGGGGCGGAAGTTGTCGAGCAGATTGCGCAGCCGTAATCGCCCGTCAGGAGCGTGCAGCAGCAAGGTACTCAGCCGGCCTTGATCGTCGTTGGAGACGATCAGATCGAGCCCTGCAATCACTGTTCTGGAAATAATCTGCGTAGGAGTTGTTAGGTTCAGTGCGATAAGTTCGTACGCACCTGCATCAGCCTTCTGGCTCAAGGCGTAGTAGCTGGAGAGGGTTGGTTGGCTATCTAGGTCGAGCATCAAGACGCGTTGGCCAGTATCTGCAAGCAGACCACCGAGGTTGGCGGCTACTGTGGTTTTGCCTACCCCACCTTTAGTGGAAACCACCGATATCACGCGCATGGCATCAGCCCTGCTGGCCAAGGCGTTCAACGACCCACCGCTCGATTTCCAGCGAGTCCCAGCCAACCGCGCGCATTCCGATACGTTTAGCCTGAGGGAATTTACCTTCCTTCATCAGGTTGTAAATGTGCGCGCGTTTGAAGCCGGTTTTTCGCTCCACCTCGTCACGCCGCATGATATGACGTTCGGCTTGCAGTTGTGGCGCTTCAACGATGGGTGAAGATTGGCTGGACATGGTAGTCACTCCTGGCGCCGATTGGCGCGTGGTGGGAAGTGACCCGAATTGAATAGCAGAAACCGGGGAGAGTCATTGCACTGCAATCGTTGGGATTGCAGTGCAATGCTTCCGACTATTTGCTTTTTTTGAGGGTGCGATTGGCCGCGGCGAACTTTTCATCCAGCGTTCGTTTGCTGAGGCCGGCCACATCTTGATGGCGTGCGATTACGGCATCGACGATGGCTGCTTGACTTTTGAATACAGATAGGGGTTTTCCAGCGGGTGAATGGTCCAGCAGGAGGTTCACTAAGGCACCGATGATATTTTGATAGGTGAGTTCGCTTCGTTCGCTGAGCTGTCCCTGCGTTTTTACCAGTGCTTTTAGACTTTCCTGCTCAAGTCCTAAAGCTTCAAGGTCGCCTTCCACATCTCGGAGCTGTTTTCGCAGATGATCGAGTTCTCTCAGGAGGGCATCTCGCTCGGCCTTGAGTGAAAAGTACACACCTACGCTGATTTTACCTTGAGTGTCATCGCCCGAGCCGAATAAGAATTCGGGGCGTTGATCTGGGTAGTGAATCTGCATCCAATGGCGTAGATCAGAGTGTCGTACCGTCAGCAGAGAGGGCTCTACAGGGGTGCCCAGAGGTACCGAAATACCGAAGGAACCGTAAGGTAATTCGCCATTGCGGACGGCGTCATGGATTTTTTCGGTATTGGCGTACAGGCACGGCCATTGGGGAAACAGCGCCTTGAGCCTCTCCGGGCAGGTGCAAGCAGCTTGCACTATCTGCGCTTCGTAACGAATGAGATTGCACCAACGTAATGCAGCATCTATTGGGCGGTAAAAAATTTTGGAGTGCGGATTAAAGGTATTAACGGGCATTTGTGGATGGACCTCCATTTCTTATGGATGGCCTCCCGTCAAATATCTCTACCTCGTGAACCTGCTGATAATTGGCGGTATCGGCTGGTCACTTGAACTTTATGCCCGGTGAGGTCTTCCAATTACCTATTTACTGAATCACCCCTTGATTTTCTAGGCCCCCTGTAAGCTCATTACCGAATAATTACTGAGAGTCAACGTCAGGGTCGCCACGAGGAAGGCCAGTATGCACAGCAGGATATGTTTCTTCGCCACCTGGATGCCACGTTTAACCGGCAGAACCGGAATCGACGCAGCCAGGTAATCATTGAAGCGGAAAATCGCGATGGCGTAGGAATGCGGCATCTGCCACAGGCTGAACATCACCAGTAGCGTCAGCGCGGCCATGTCGAAGCTATTGGTTACAGCCACATAACCAATCACCGGCGGCA